>NZ_JBFANM010000075.1:0-57416 GCF_040674815.1 Nonomuraea sp. NPDC049709 | reverse complement strand
CGACCCGCGCCGCGCCGTCGGCCTGGTCTCGGGCGGCGGCTCCGGCCACGAGCCCCTGCACGCCGGCTTCCTCGGCCGCGGCATGCTGGACGCGGTCGCCCCCGGCCAGGTGTTCGCCTCCCCGCACAACCGGCAGATCCTCCAGGCGAGCCTGGCCGCCGCCGGGCCGGGCGGCGTGCTCCACGTGGTCAAGAACTACACCGGAGACCGCATCAACTTCGGCATCGCCGCCGAACGGCTGCGCCACGAAGGCATCGAGGTGGGTCGCGTCCTCGTGGACGACGACCTGGCCACCGACGACACCCGGAGCGCGACCGGGCGGCGCGGCACCGGCGCCACCGTCGTGGTGGAGAAGGTCCTGGGCGCCGCCGCCGACGAGGGCCGCGGCCTGGCCGAGCTGACCGAGCTGGGCACCGCCGTCGCGGCCGCCTCCCGCAGCCTCGCCGTCGCCTCCCGCGCCCAGACCTCCCCGCACACCTCCGCACCGGCCTTCGAGCTGGGGCCGGGCGAGCTGGAGTACGGCGTCGGCATCCACGGCGAGCGCGCCGCCCGCACGATCGCGCGGCCGCCGCTGCCGGACCTGCTGGCGCGCATGCTGGACGAGCTCCTCACCGGCCTGCCGCCCGGCCCCGACGAGCTGCTGGTCCTGGTCAACGGGCTCGGCGCGACCACCCAGCTCGAGCTGTACGGGATCTTCGAGCAGGTGGCCGGCGACCTGGAGGGACGCGGCCTGGTGGTGGGCGAGTCGCTGGTGGGCACGTTCGTCCCCGCGCTCGACATGGCCGGCTTCTCCCTCACCCTGACCCGCCTGCACGACGGGTGGCGTACCTGGTGGCGCGCGCCCGCCCGGACACCCGCGTTCCCCTCCCAGGAGGCACGATGACCGCGACCGCCGCCCCGGTCCTGCGCCGCTTCGCCGAGGCCGTGTCGGCCGCCCACGCCGAGCTGACCCGCCTCGACCAGGCCAGCGGCGACGGCGACTTCGGCGACAACCTCCGCTCCGGCCTCCAACGCGTCCTGGCCGAACTGGACACCGCCGGCCGTCCAGACGCGCCCGGTACGACCGCGGACGGCACCGGCGCCACTGCACGCGGCTCCGGTGCGGCCGGGGAGGGGTTCGCCGTGGCGGGCCGGGTCTTCCTCGACGAGGTCGGCGGGACCAGCGGGCCGCTGTTCGGGCTGCTGTTCACCGAGATCGCCCGCACGCTCGACCGTGACCCGCAGACGGGCTGGGCGGCCGGGACCGCCGCCGGTCTGGCCGCCATCCAGCGGGTGGGGGAGGCCGAGGTCGGCGACCGTACGCTGGTGGACGCCCTGGCTCCCGCGGTGTCCGAGCTGGAACGCGGGGCAGGCTTCGCGGCGGCGGCACGGGCCGCCACCGAGGGGGCGCGCGGCACGGCCGGCCTGCGCGCCCGCCGCGGCCGCGCCAGCTACGTCGGGGACCGGGCCCGCGGCCTGCCCGACCCCGGCGCGATCGGGGTGGCACTCCTGTTCCAGGCCCTGGCCTCGGTGCGCGACCCCGAGGGAGACGCCCTCCCGGGGGCGCGCTGAGCAACCGGGCGGCTCCGACCAGCGCCCCGAGAGCCGTACCGGATCCGGACGCGCCGGGTGCGGACCCCTGGTGAGGCCGGAGCCATGGCCGCCTTCGCCGGTTCCGGGGCGCTGACGGAGCGAGGTGGCCGGTGGCGCCCGCCCGGCGGGCCGTCGTGGGTGGGTCAGGGCTCCGCGTGCCGGTCGATGCCGAGCGTGGCGATGAGGTCTTCGTGGAGCTCGAACCAGACACGATGGCAGGAGTCGACGTCGGTGCGGTCGACCCAGGCGCCCTCCCCGGCTCGGGCGCGGGCCAGGGCTGTGGTGAAGCGGGTGTCGTATCCGCGGAACCGTGTCAGGACGTCTCCGAGCCGGCCTGCGAGTGGCGTGAGCGCGCGGTCGATGCCGGCGAGCTCGTCGAGGATCCGGGCGTCCCACGCGGGATCGGAGTGGTCGTTGACGGCGAGCCGATCCCCGGCGGTGGGCCGGAGCTGCCAGTCGGTGCAGGCGCGTAGCAGGAGGGCGTTCAGCGGGAGGAACTCGCGGTAGACGCCACGGACCTCCTCGGCGCCGCCGACGCGGGCGAGCTCGGCCGCCAGCCGGCGCTCGTTCTCGGCCCGGCCCGATTCGGTCAGCGACCAGCCTCCGGTGCCGGCGAAGGCGGTGTGCTCGACCCAGCCGCGCGCCTGGCCGTCGCGCAGCACCTGTTTCGTCTCGGTCTCGTCGAGCCCGTACCGATGAGCGATCGCCGGGGTGTCCGCGTACCCGGAGATGCGCACGGCGTGCAGGATCAGCAGGTCGGAGGGGGATTCCCGGGTCACGAGCCGGAGTCCTGTCGTGCGGCAAGCCGGTTGCAGTGCTGCTGGCACGCCTGCGGGGAGTTGAACCCCATCGCGTGCGCCATCTGTGCCCAGGTGAGCCCTGCGCTCCGGGCCGTGAACAGCAGGGCGGATTCGAGTCCTTCGACCTCGGCGCGGGCGGCGGGCAGGAGGGCGAGCGCGCGCAAGATGTCCTCCGGGGCCAGGTCGGCGTGGCGCCAGACGGCGAAGTGCACGAGGTCGACCGCTGATGGCGGGACGGGCGGGGGCCGCCACGGGCGGGCTTCGAGCGCGTCCGCGCCCAGGGTCAGGAGGTGCTCGCGCGCGTCCTGCTCGCGTTGGGCCTGGACGTGGTCGGCGTGCATGTGGTCGGTGTCCGGGTTGCGTGGCATGCGACTCATGATGGACAATCAATAAAATGTTGTCAACAAACTATTGAAAGGCGGGAGCGGGTGATCGTATCCTTGGCGGAGGCTGCCGCCGATACGTGCGGGGGCAAGGCCGGCGCGCTCGGCGCGTTGCTCCGTGCGGGTCTGCCGGTGCCTGACGGCTTCGTCGTCCCGTTCGCCGCCTACCTCGATGCGGTCCGCGACCTGGACCTCGGTCGGCCCGCCGGCGAGTCGGACGATCCTGAGGCGACGCGGCAGGCGATCGAGGCCCGCCCGGTCCACGCCGCCGTGCTCGGCGCGCTGGAACGCGCACTCCACGAGCTCGGCGATCCGCCCGTGGCGGTGAGGTCTTCGGCAGCGGACGAGGACACGGGCCAGGCGTCGGCGGCCGGTCAGCACGAGAGCTTCCTCGCCGTGCACGGAGCCGGCGAGGTCGCCGAGGCCGTACGTGCCTGCTGGGCCTCGCTGTTCTCCCCCCGTGCCGTCGGCTACCGTGGCGCCTCCGGGCGCGACGGCCGGCCGTTCGACGATCTCGCGATGGCCGTCATCGTCCAGCGCCATCTGGACGCCAAGGCGTCCGGGGTCATGTTCACACCCGCGGACCCGAGCGGCGCGACCGAGATCGAGGCGTCCTGGGGCCTCGGCCCCAGCATCGTCGGGGGCACGGTCACCCCTGACGCTTACCGGGTCGCCAAGGACGGTTCGGTCACACGTACCATCGCCGACAAACGGACCCGCCTTGACCGGCGCGGCAGGCGACTCGTCACGCGCGACGTGCCCATCCTCGCCCGGGACCGGCCGACGATCGACGACGCGACCGCCACACAGCTCGCCAAGCTGGGGGAAGAGATCGCCGCCGTGTTCGGTGGACCGCAGGACATCGAGTGGGCGATCGCCGACGGCCGTACCTGGGTGCTGCAAGCACGGCCGGTCACCGCCGCGCTCCCACCGCCGGCATCGCCTGTCGGCCTCCCGGGCCCCTCGACAGCGGCTCTCACCGGAACACCAGGCAGCCGCGGGACCGTGACCGGCACCGCGAGGATCGTCCGCGGTCCCGGCGACTTCGCGCGCGTGCGCCCGGGCGACATCCTGGTGTGCCCCTTCACCGATCCCGCCTGGACGCCGCTGCTGCGCATCGCCGCCGGCGTCGTCACCGAAACCGGAGGCGTGCTCTCCCACGCCGCGATCGTCGCCCGGGAGCACGCCATCCCCGCCGTCCTCGGTGTCGCGAACGCGACGGACCGACTCCACGACGGCACCGTCATCACCGTCGACGGCACCACCGGCACCGTCACGGCGGCGAACGCGTGACCGGCCGACCCGCCGCCTCGGTCGTGTCAGGCCAGGCGCCGCCCCCACACCTGCGGATCGAAAGGAGATGGGAAGCGGGCCCGCCCGGGCACCGCGCCCCTCGCTGCTCATGGCAACTCGACACCTCTACCTGGCACGCCACGGCGCGGCCGACGCGTTCGGGGAACTCACCGACATCGGACACCGGCAGGCGAGCCTGCTGGGCGAACGGCTCACCGGCGTACCGGTCGACACCGTGTGGCACTCTCCGCTGCCCCGCGCCGTGGCCAGCGCGCACGAACTCGCCCGGCATCTGCCGGACGTGCCCGTGATCGAGGCCGCCGAACTCGTCGACCACGTGCCCTACGTTCCCGCTGCGGCCGAGACACCCCCGTCCTGGGCCGGCTTCTTCGACGGCTACGACGCCGCCGAGGCGGCCTCGGGCCAGAGGCTTGCCGAGGCCCTGGTCGCCCGGTTCGCCAAGGTCCCCGACCAGACCTCGAACGGGACCGTGCCCGACACGCACGAGGTCCTGGTGACGCACGCCTATCCGATCGCGTGGCTGGTGCGGCACGCGCTGGACGCGCCGCCGTCCCGGTGGCTCGGGCTGAACAGCGCCAACACCGCGCTGACGGTCATCGAGTACCGCAACGGCCTGCCGCCCACGATCGTGATGTTCAACGACATGAGCCACCTCCCGCCCGGCCTGCGCTGGACCGGGTTCCCGGAAGTCCTGAGGCCGTGAGGCGGCTCCCGCTGTCGCTCCCGCCGTCCGTACGCACTCCCCGGCCACGTGCCGCTGACCGAGCCCGCGTGCTCGCCGTAACCTCCACGCTCACCGGTGGGCGCACCGTGCCGCCTCACCACTGCCTGCCGTGATCGGCTGCAGGGAGGAGGAGGGGATCAGCCCTCGAAGGCGCTGGATCTCGGCGCCGACGGGATGGCGGTCGGGAAGCGGGAGTCAGTGCCCGGCTCCTGCCCGGTTCCTCGTACCGTGATCACACCGGGTTGTCACAAGGACTTCGCCCTGGTCAGGCCGGATGTTCGACCGCGTACGCGGACTGCACGACCCCGGCCCCGAACACCTTGGTCGACAGATGCGTGAGCGGGACATCCCGGCCGGCCGGGCCGAACAGCGGCAGCCCCGTCCCGATCAGCACCGGCACCGTGGTGAGGGTGATCTCGTCGATCAGCCCCGCGCGCAGGAAAGTGCGGATGACCTGCCCGCCGTCGACGTACACGCTCTTGGTCCCGCGTTCGGCCAGCCCGCGCACGAGCGTGTCGAGGTCGCGGTAGACGGTGACGCGCGGGTCGGCGCCGGCCTCCAGGGTGGTGCTCAGGACGGCGGTGTGCCGGCCCTCGTGCGGCCACGGGTCGTAGGTGAGGCCCGGCTCGTACGTGCCCCGCCCCATGACGACGGCGTCGATGCCGCTGATGAACTCGTCGTAGCCCAGGTCCCCCCCGGCGGCCTCGCCCCTGCTGGTGAGCCAGCCGAGGTCGCCGTCCTCGCGGGCGATGAACCCGTCCAGGCTGATGCCGATGAACACCGCTGACTTGAACGGCCGGTCTGCGTACATGCGCACCCTCCATTTATAAATGAGTCTTCGTTTACAAACGTACCGAGACATGCCCCGGTTTGTAAACCGGTGTTCAAGAACGCGTGGAGCGGTGCGTGGAATCTGTCGGCGGCGGCGTCCATGATGGGGGCCATGGCTTCATGGCAAGAGTTCGATCGGCAGGCGCCGGAGCTGGCCCAGGTCGCGCGGCGGCTGATGGACGCCTACAGGCACAAGGTCCTGGCGACCGTGCGCAAGGACGGCTCGCCGCGGGTGAGCGGCGTCGAGACGAGCTTCAAGGACGGCGAGCTGTGGATCGGGTCGATGTCGCAGGCGGTCAAGGCGGCCGACCTGCTGCGGGATCCGCGGATGGCGATCCACGTGACCTCCCGCGATCCCGAAGGGGAGGATCCGTCCACCTGGGAGGGCGACCTGAAGCTGGCCGGGCGGGCGGTGGAGATCACCGATGCGGCGGTGCTGGCGTCGTACGGGATGCCCGGTCCGGGCTCGCACCTGTTCCGGATCGAGCTGACCGAGGTGGCGTGGACCAGGGTGGAGGGCGACGAGATCGTCATCGACGGCTGGCGCGAAGGGGTGGGAGTGCGGCAGTTCCGCCGTAAGTGATCTACAACGTAAAGGCGCCGGCGACGTGCAACACCCTCCCGCGACGACCCACAATCCTGCCGACAGTCGCGGGTCGCCGTTCAGGACAGCGTGGGACGAGGAGGAGGCGGGTGTCGTCCGCCTGCTCGACCGGCCCGGGATCGACCGGGCCGGTGCGGGGTCAGTGGACGGAGAAGCCGCCGTCGACGAAGAGCATCTGGCCGGTGACGAACGCGGAGGCGTCGCCTGCCAGGAACACGGCGGCGCCCGCGAAGTCCTGCGGGAGGCCGTTGCGGCCGATCATGTGGCGGGCGGCGAGGGCTTCGACGCGGCCGGGGATGGCCTTGGTGGGCTCGGTGAGCGGGGTCAGCACGAAGCCGGGGATGATCGTGTTGACGCACACCCCGTCGGCCGACCAGGCCTCGGCCTGGGAGCGGGTCAGGCCGGCGAGGGCGGCCTTGGCGGCACCGTAGACGCCGCTGTTGCCGAAGGCGCTGATGGACTGCTGGGAGCCGATGTTGATGATGCGTCCCCAGCCGCGACCGGCCATCTTCGGCCCGTAGTGCTGGCCGAGCAGGTAGGGGGCGGTGAGGTTGACGGCGAGGGTGCGTTCGTAGTCGTCGGGGGTGAGGTCGGCCATCGGCTTGCGGATGTTGTTGCCGGCGTCGTTGACCAGGATGTCGATGTCGCCGGTGGTGTCGCAGACGCGCTGGACGTCGCCGCGGTCACCGAGGTCGGCGCTGATCCAGGAGGCGGTGACGCCGTGCCCGCGCAGCCGGGTGGCGGCCTGCTCCAGTTCGGCCGGCCGGCGGGCGACCAGCACGACCTCGGCCCCGGCGCGCCCGATGGCCTCGGCGATGGCGTACCCGATTCCGGAGCTGCCGCCGGTCACCAGCGCGCGCCGGCCGTGAAGGGAGAACAGCTCCCGCAGATAGTCCGACATGGACGGTCAAGCTAGCAGCCGCGCGGCTCCCGGGACCCAGAGGGTCGGGGCTTCGGTTCCGGGCATGGCGTGGAGGGTTTGGCCTGCCCGTAGGAGTGGAACGGCGAACCGGGATTGGTGTCACATCTGTTGCCACTGCGGGTCTGACCAGGCCAGTCTTGCCCGATGGCGGATTCTGAGGGTGTGGCGTCGGCGGCTTGCAGGCCGAGCTGCTCGGCGACGTAGTCGACCACCGCGGTGGGAACGTCCTCGGGATCGTCCAGGAAGCAGTTTAAGAACCGTGCGGTGCCCAGTTGCACGGACCAGCCGAGCTGGGTGCGAGTGCCGTTGGCGGCCATCGCCCGGCGCCGGTCATCGCCATTCAGGTGGAAGAAGGCGCCCAGCTGGGCGATGTCGGGGACGGCGTTGAAGACGCCGTATCGGCTGCGTTGCTCGGCGGACAGGAAACTGGCCGGTATAGGGGCCTCCAGGCGTGCGAGGGCGCCCTCACCTCGCACGGCGGCGGTGGGGGCGCCCTCGGATATCAGCAGCGGCCAGTCAGATGATCAACATGACCGATCACGTGGTGCCTTGGGTCAGTCTCACGGCGGCCGTGATCACGTGGTCCAGCACATGACGCGGTCGGCCGGATGTGCGAGATCACCGCCGTCGGCGGGCGATGCTCACCGTCATCAGCCCCCCGTAGCCCGTTCGTCGGGCGGCCGGGCCGACCGTGAGATAGTCCGGCGCGTAGCCGGAACGGTCTCGGCCAGGCCTGATTCGGATCAGCGGGCGCCCGGTACGGCTGATCGAACAGGACGAGAAGGGTCCAGCCAAGGTACGCCCAAACCCACAGGCGCGATCTTGGTTGAGCGGTTCGAGGCAGGTTAGCCGCTGGTCCGAGGGGCGAGCAGGCTGGTGAGGTCCGCGATGGCGTCCGGGGAGGGGCTTGAAGTAACGCCGCAGGTTCTCCGGCTTCTTGTGCCGGGATTTGGCCATCAGCATGAGCAGAGGACTACCTGCGGGCGCAGATCGCGCACCGATTAGGTGTTCCGCGCCGTGCCCGTCTGTACGTGTGAGATCGACTCACAGGAGGCTGGCACGATGCGGAAACTGATCTTCGGCATGAACCTGAGCCTGGACGGCTGCATCGCCGCGCCCGGCGACGACCTCGGCTGGAGCGTGCCGAGCGACGAGCTGTTCCAGTGGTGGTCCGACCGGGTGGGGGCCACCGGCCTGGCGCTGTACGGGGCGCAAACTGTGGGAGACGATGAGCTCCCACTGGCCGACCGCCGACCAGCAGCCTGGCGCTACCCCGGCGGAGATCGAGTACGCCCGCCGCTGGCGGGACATGCCGAAGGGGGTGTTCTCCTCGACGACCGACAAGGCCGACTGGAACACCCGCCTGGTCACCGGCGACGCGGTCACCGAGATCACCCGGCTCAAGGCCGAAGACGGCGGCCCCATGGACATCGGCGGCGCCACACTTGCCGCAGCGGCCATGCGGGCCGGGCTGATCGACGAGTACGTGCTGGTCACCGCACCGGCCTTGCTCGGCGGCGGCACGCCGTTCTTCACGGCCCCGGACAGCTGGGAGAACCTGAACCTCGTGGAGGCGCGGACGTTTCCCGGCGGCGTGGTGCTGACCCGATACGAGACGAGGCGATGAGCACGGGCCAGATGCTCGGCTCGTGAGGCCAGGTTGAATCCTTCCTGGCGTGCTCACCGTGACCCTCGGCTATGAGGGAACCTTCCCCGGGTCCTTCCTTGCGTTCCGAGTGAGCTGTTGACCGACTTGCTGGAGATGAGGGACAACGGCGTCGTTGATCGTGACGACGTTCTTCGGGCATGAAGACGCCCCGCCGGCAACGCCGGCGGGGCGGTGGGGTTGGCGTTACCGCGTTGGTGTTCAGCTGGTCGGGGTGCTCATTCCGCGGTGACTTCGGTGACGGCGGCCCGTGCGCTGGACTCGTCGACGATGGGGCTTTTGTCTGATGACAGTGTCGGGGGCAGGCCCAGCCATGGTTTGTCGGTGGCGTCGAACCCGGTGAGCTCGGCGATCTTCCCGTCGACGATGTCCAGGACCGCGATGTTGAATAGCCGGTACTCCGGGTCGTCGGAGGTGCGGAGGTACAGCACGGCGGCAGGCATGCGGTTGACCGTCGTGGTGATGCAGCGCCAGTCGTCGTAGCCGCGCTGGAAGAGCCCGCCGGAGACCCAGCCGTCCACCGCGTCCTTGGCCGTGATGACCGAGGTTCCCGGCTCGGGCAGCATCGCGAAGCGCAGGTCGTCGCGCAGCAGGGACGTCAGCCCGTCCAGGTCGTTGCGCTCATGGGCGTCGATATACGACTTCACCACGCTCCGCTCGTCATTCGACAGCTCGTGGGTGGCGGGGCTCCGCCAGTCGAGGCGGCGGTCGGGCAGCTGCTCGCGCATCGTCACACGGGCCCGCTGCAGTGCGCTGGTCACCGATGCGACGGTCAGCTCGAGGGCGTCGGCGGCCTTCGATGCCGGCCAGCCGAGGACGTCGCGCAGGATGAACGCCGCCCGCTGCCGCGGCGGCAGGTGCTGGACGGCGACGATGAACGCCAGCTCGATCGTTTCCCGCGCCACCACCGATTCCTGCGGGTCCTCGGGGAGCATCCGGTCGGGGTAGGGCTGCAGGTACAGCATCTCGGAGGCGGGGTCCGGCAGCTCGGACGGGACGGGTGTGCGGTCGTTGCGCTTCTCCAGGAAGTCGAGGCAGGCGTTCGTCGCGATCCGGTACAGCCAGGTCCGCAGGGTCGCGTGACCCTTGAACGACTCCCGCTTGTTCCACGCTCGCAGGAACGTCTCCTGCGTCAGGTCCTGGGCGTCCTCGTAGTTCGCGAGCATCCGGTAGCAATGCACCTGCAGCTCACGCCGGTGGCGCTCCGTGATGAGTGCGAACCGCGCCGTGTCGCCTGAGCGGACCGCCGCGATGAACGTGGCCTCGTCGGCGCCCAGCGGTCTGGTGTCGGTCATGGTCATCAATCCTTCCACCGGTGCAAGGGCTAACAGAGCTGACGACGTGGCGGAGGATTTCTGATCGGTGAAGCCGCTGACACCGGGCCGTTCGCCAGGCCGGATGGGTCGGGGCCGATCCAGGGACGTGCTCTCGCCGTATCTGGATCGCTTTTCCGCCGCAGCCGCTCAGCGGCACGAAGCGCTGGAATCGAGCGTGACGACCCCAACAGGCCCACAAAGATCGCCGCCTTGAACTCGGAGGCGTTCGGGGCGCCAGTCGTACTGTTCTGCTACCTCGACCGGATGATGGGGCCCGGACAGTGGGGGGACGCAGGGATGTACTTGCAGACGGTCATGCTGTTGCTGAGAGCGGAAGGGCTGCACGCAGCACAGGTTGCCCCCAGGTGATGTGGACGATGTATCGCAAGACTGTCAGCCAGATGGTCGGAGCCGATGACGGGCTCGTACTGTCCGTCTGCCGCGCCCACCGGCATGCCACCGGGGCACTTGCAACGATCTGCGTCCGGACAAGGCCGACCAGGCCCGCAATCGCAAGAAGCTCGGCTCTCGCAGCGGTCGGCCGCGGAAGTTCGACAAGACCGGCTACCGCGAGCGCCTCGCAGCCGAATGTGGGATCAACCGGCTCAAGAGACCGGGCGGTAGTCACCCGCTACGAGAAACTACCGTCCGTTACGAGGCCGCTGTCCTCGTCGCAGCCACCAACGAGTGGCTGTGACCAGCGCACGCGACGCACGCCCCAAAGGAGCCCGCAAGCATGGGCCTGCGGTCACTCCCCGGCTGCTTCCAGGAGGATCTGCGCCAGTTCGCGCGGCTGGGAGAACATCGGCCAGTGGCCGGTGTGCATCTCGACCAGCCGCCAGTGCTCGCTGGTCAGCAGCTTGGCCACGTCGTCGCTCGGCTCGGCTGAGTCGAGCAGGCATTGGATGTACGTCGCCGGGAGTTCGTCAAGTGGACGTGCCAGCACGGCGGGCTCGGTCAGGGTGGCGCCCGGGTGCGGCGTCGAGCCGGCCACGATCCGTGTGATCTGCTCATTGGTGAGGCCCTGGCCGTCGTAGTGGGCTGCGGCCACGAGCGGCCAGAATCCTCCGTTCTCGGCGATCGATGCCTTCACCATCGCCCCACCGTCCGGCCAGGCGGAGACGAACGCCTTGCCATCGGCCGGAACGCTGGAATCGACGAAGACCACGTGGGCCAGCCGGTCACCGATCCGCTCCGCGGCCTGACCGACCGGGATGCCCGAGTAGCTGTGGCCCACGAGGACAACCTCGCGCAGATCCTGGCCTTCGACCTCGTCAACTATGTCCTGGACGTGGGTCTGCTGCCCAGCCGGCACACCGCGCTTGTCGGCAAGACCGGACAGCGTCAACGGGTGAGCGCCCTGGCCGGCGGCGCGCAGATACGGCACCACCTCGTCCCATGCCCATGCTCCGAGCCGCGCGCCTGCAACCAGTACGAAATTCGCCATGGCTGCACCGTAAGGGAGCAGCCTGACAACCGCCCGCCCTGAACACTTTCGCTACGCGCCCTAGCGAGCCGTCGGGGCTCCGGGGGGCTTCTCCCGAACGTGACCCCAGTTCCCCCAAGCGGGGGCAGACAAGAAAAGCATCAGGAGAACGCCGCAGCTCAGAGGGGATCATGAGGCTCTGGCGCGACGTTGACCACAGCCGTGATCCGGAAGGCGAGCAGGTGGCCGGCCGCGGTATCCGGTGCTCGAAGTGCCTGAGAAAGTCCTCAGCGTTCCTCAGCGAAATCAAAGGTGCGGTGCAGCAGGCTTCCAAGGTCTTCTTCTCCAGCCCGCGGAGGTCCCTGTGAGGCGACGTTTCGATGACCACGCGGTCGCGCCATCGATCGGATGGTGGCAGCGGTGGGCGTCGTGGGCGGGGAGCGCCGCGAGCGGAGCTGCCGCCGTGTACGGCTGCGTGCTGCTGGCGGCCGCGCTCATCGGGTATCGCTCGTTCCTCGGCGTCACGGACCTCGGCATGCCCGACGTCACGTGGCCGGGCGCGGCCGTGCTGCTCATCGGATCCGTGGTCGCGGCCGCCACCGTACGTCCCTGGGGCACGCGAGTACCGGCCCGTGCCGTGTCGGCCGGCGTGTGGGGCGTGGCGGTGCTGGCCCTGGCGGGTAGCTGCTGGGTGCTGCTCAACCTGATCCAGCTGGTCCTGACTGGTACCGTCACCGACCGCCAGGGCAACAGCGACTGGGTGACCTTCGCCGAGCGGTCATGCCTGGCCGTCGTGGGAGCCCTGTTCGTGGCCACCGCCCTGGCGCATGTCCGCCGTAGTGCTGGCGTCTGCCCCCGGTGTGGCCGGGCGCATTCGCCGCAAGTATCGGGCCGGCGGTATCCCGCGCCGCACGCGGCGCCCTCCGGGGTGAGGCGGATCGCCTATGCCGGCTGTTGCGCTTTCCTTCCCTACCTCACCCTGCACGCCCTCGGCGCGGCCGGTGTCCCCGGAATCGAGCCCAACGGATTCCGGCCGACCTGGTCCATGGTGCTGGCGGGGGTCTGCGGCGTCGGGCTCGCCGTGTCCCTGCTGCTGGGACTCGTCCGGCCGTGGGGCATGGTCTTCCCACGCTGGACGCTGTGGCTGGCGGGCAGACGGGTGCCCCGGTTCCTGCCGTTGACACCGGTCTGGGTGGTCGCACCGACCCTCGCCCTGTACGGCACCGGAAGCGGAATCCTTGCGGGCGCCGGCATTATGGGCGACGGCCTGTTCGGCATCGGCGGAGCGGCGTCATTGGCGTTCGGTGGATACGGCTGGGCGCTGGCCATCGCCGCCGTCTCCTACCAGCGCCGGACTCGGCCCCTATGCGTTGCGGAGAAAACGGTTGCTTCCTGAGCAGGGACAGCCAGCCGGTCGTCGTCGGTCGGCGCAGCCGCGCTCCATCTCCGACACCCGCTAATCCTCCGGCACTGCGAGCAGCGCCACCAGGTCCGTCGGCAGCACGCCGTCCGCTCGGCGGGCGGCGTTGGCCGCCGTGGCGTACAGCCGCTTATCCGCGACCGCCCGCTCATTTAACCCCGCGCCCTGCCTCAACAGCGCACGACGCGCCGTACGCGCCTCGGCCGCCTTCTCCAACGCCTTTGCACGCTGCTCCGCCGTCATCACCGGCAGGGCCATCAGGCACCTCTCCTGTAGAGATATCGGCTGGTCAGTGACTCCGCCGGAGAAGACGGGGGCCGCCGCCGATCGTCATCCCCTACAGCGTCACCAGATGTGACACCGAACCGGTTCGCCGTTCCGCTCCTGCTGGAAGGCCGGTTTCGCTGGTCCATCCGGCTTTCCGGCCTGTCGTCCCCGCCCGTGCGTCCTGCCGTCCGTGACGCTGTGGGAGGGGCGGGTGTTCGCGCTCATCGGGGGCAGGAAGGCGCGCTCGCACGACTGGTCACGGTGCGGGAGGCGGGCCGGTCCTGTGGGAGCAGACCTGATCGCGTGAGGGGAGGGTGGTTTGCGCGCGGGCGGGCGCGGGGATAGGCTCGAACACCGCATATCAACAGCTGAGCCTTCACAGAACTCCCGATAGGAGTATACCACGGAATGACTAACCGTCAAGATGGTCTTGCGCAAGCCCTTGACAGCGAGCAGCGGACTGTGGCGTGGCTCTACGGCAGGCTCGACGTCGCCAGGGAGCGGGCGAGGGAGACGCTGCGTGCGGTGTACGCCAGGGGCGGGTCCTCGGGAACGACGCGGCAGGCGATGGTCGAGCGCGAGGCGCTGGCCTCGGAGCAGGCGCGGCGGCTGGCGCAGCTCAACGCGGTCGAGCGGGGCCTGTGTTTCGGCCGGATCGACGACGCCTCGGGGGACGGCACGTACATCGGCCGGATCGGGCTGCGTGACGAGGGGCACGAGTCGGTGCTGATCGACTGGCGGGCGCCGGCGGCGCGGCCGTTCTACGTGGCCACGGCCACCGATCCGGGTGGCCTGGTGCGGCGCCGGCATCTGCATCTGAAGGACCGTCAGGTGGTGGGCATCGACGACGAGGTGTTCGACCTGGAGGGGATGAGCGAGGGGGACCGGCGCACGCTGGTGGGCGAGGCGGCGCTGCTGGCGGCGTTGCGGCGGGGCCGTACGGGGCGGATGGGCGACGTGGTGGCCACCATCCAGACCGAGCAGGACCGGGTGATCCGCTCCTCGCTGCAGGGGGCGCTGGTGGTGCAGGGCGGGCCGGGCACCGGCAAGACGGTCGCGGCGCTGCACCGGGCGGCGTACCTGCTCTACACCCACCGCGACACGCTCGAGCGGCGCGGGGTGCTGGTGGTGGGCCCCAACCCGATGTTCCTGCGGTACATCGGCCAGGTGCTGCCGGCGCTGGGTGAGACGCAGGTGGTGATGACCACGGTCGGTGAGATGTTCCCGGGGGTGCGGGCGGTCGCGGCCGACCGGCCGGCGACGGCGGTGGTCAAGGGCGACGTGCGGATGGCCGAGGTGGTGGCCGGGGCGCTGGCGCTGCGCCAGCGGGTGCCGGAGGGCGAGCTGGTGGTGGAGCTGGACGGGCTGCGGCTGCGGGTGCCGCACGAGACGTGCGCGCGGTTGCGCGAGCGGGCGCGGGCGGTGCGGCTGCCGCACAACATGGCCCGCAAGCTGTACGTCACCGAGATGCTCAAGGAGCTGGCCAGGGCGGAGGCGCGGGCGCTGGAGGAGTCGCTGCACATCGAGGAGTTGGACGTCGACGAGCCGGAGCTGATCGAGCCGCTCGACCTGGAGGGCGATCTGGACGAGCTGGATCTGGAGCTGGCCTCGGGCCGGTTGTGGGGCGAGCCGGAGGTGCGGCGGGCGGTGGACGGGCTGTGGCCGGAGCTGACGCCGCAGCGGCTGGTGTCGGAGCTGCTGTCCTCGCCGGAGACGTTGTGGTCGGCGGCGCCGCCGGGGCTGGACTGGCAGGAGCTGGTGCGCCCGGCCGGCGCGGAGTGGACGGACGGGGACGTGCCGCTGCTGGACGAGGCGGCCGAGCTGCTGGGTGAGGACGACTCGGCGCGGCGGGTGCGGGCCAGGCTGTCCGGGGAGGAGCAGGCCGAGCAGGAGTTGTTCGCGCGGGAGGTGCTGGAGACGACGGGCGTGGCCGAGGCGGGCGTCTTCGACCGGGCCGACGTGCTGGCCGAGCGGCATGCCGACGACGGCGCGGGCCTGACCACGGCCGACCGGGCGGTGGCGGACCGTACGTGGGCCTATGGTCACGTGATCGTGGACGAGGCGCAGGAGTTGTCGCCGATGGCCTGGCGGATGATCATGCGGCGGGTGCCGGCCAAGTCGCTGACCGTGGTGGGCGACCTGGCGCAGACGGGGTCGGCGGCGGGCGCGCGTGAGTGGGGCGAGGTGCTCGACCCGCATCTGGAGGGCCGCTGGCGGGTGGAGCGGCTGCTGGTCAACTACCGCACGCCGGTGGAGATCATGCGGGTGGCGGCGGACGTGTTGCGCGCGTACTCGCCGGGCCAGGAGCCGCCGGAGTCGGTGCGTGAGGGCGAGGCGGAGCCGCGGGCGGTGCGCCTGCCGGTGTCCGGGCTGCCGGGGCTGGTGGAGCGGGAGCTGGCGGCCGTCGCCGGCGGGAGCGGTGAGGGCCGGGTGGGCGTGGTGACGCCGGACGCCCGGCACGCGGAGGTGGCGCGGTTGTTCCCGCGGGGGGACCTGGACGCGCCGGTGGTGGTGCTGACGGTGGGGCAGGCCAAGGGGCTGGAGTTCGACGCGGTCGTGGTGGTGGATCCGGCGGGCATCCTGGAGCAGTCGCCGATGGGCGGCCAGGACCTGTACGTGGCGGTGACGCGGGCGACGCGGCGGCTGACGGTGGTGCACGAGGGCGAGCTGCCGCCGGTCCTGTCCCGCCTGGCCTAAGGAATCTACAATGTAAAGGCGGCGGGTGGATGCAGTCTTCCCGCTGCCTGCCGCGAAAACCTTCAGCGGCGGGAATCGGCCGGGTGGGTCAGCCGTTGTCGTGGGAGAGCTTGTCGGCCACGGCGCGGATGGTGCGGGTGACGTGGTCGAGGGCGCGCAGGGTCTCGGTGTCGAGGTGGTCCATGATGCGCTGGTAGTGCTGCACGCCGGCGTTGTTGATCTCTTCGATGAGCGCGGTGCCCTTGGGGGTGAGCTCGACGCGGCGGACGCGGCGGTCATGGGGGTCCTCGTGGCGGCTGACGAGGCCGTGGGCGACGAGGCGGTCGACGATGCCGGTGACGGTGCCGAGGCCGACTCCGAGGTTGTGGGCGAGGTCCTGTCCGGAGACGGAGCCGTTCATGGACAGGACCATGATGACCTTGAGCTGCCGCATGGTGAGGTTGGAGCTGAACAGGGGGGATTGGTGCTGGGCGAACAGCCGGGCCAGGCCCCGCTGGGTTTCGCCGATCCGGCGGATCAGTTCTTCGCGTTCGTTGCTCACGCTCACCTCTCGCTTCCTGAGAAGGTTATCAGGAAAGCTTCAGTCGTCTAAATATTCGTACAAGGCGAAGTGTTAGTCTGGGGCGAACTCTTGGAGGGGAGCCTATGACCGCATTCGCCCGGTTGAGCTTGGTCAACCGCAGCCTTGTGATCTTGCTGGCGGTCGTGCTCAGCGCGTTCGGCGCGTTCACGATCCCGCAGTTGAAACAGCAGTTGCTGCCGTCTTTGTCGTTCCCGGGCGCCTTCGTGGTCGCGCCGTATCCGGGTGCCTCGCCGGAGATCGTCGAGGACCAGGTCACGGCGCCGATCGAGGACTCCTTCCAGGGGCTGGCCGGGATGGAGCAGATGACCTCGACCTCGAAGGAGGGCCTGGCGCAGATCCAGGTGGCCTTCGAGTACGGCACCGACATCGAGTCCTCGCTGAACAAGATGCAGCAGGCCATCAGCAGGGTGCCCTTGCCCGACGGCGTGGATCCGCAGGTGGTGGCCGGCAACACTGACGACATCCCGGTGCTGGTGCTGGCGGTGGGCGACGGCGGCGACGAGCGGGCGATGGCCGACAAGCTGCGCCGGATCATGGTGCCGGAGCTGCAGGGCGTGGAAGGCGTACGGGAGGCGTCGATCACGGGCACCCGTGACGAGGTCGTGACGATCGAGCCGGACGCCAAGAAGATGGCGGCGGCGGGTGTGTCGGCGGCGCAGATCCCCGAGGTGCTCAAGGCGAACGGCACGCCGATCCCGGCGGGCTCGCTGACCACGGACGGCAAGTCGCTGACGGTCCAGGTGGGCACGCGGGTCGACTCGGTCGACAAGCTGAAGGACCTGTACCTGACGCCCGCCCAGCCGGCGGCGACCCCGCAGCAGTCCCAGCCGCAGCAGGCGCGCCCGCAGACCGGGCAGCCGGGGCAGGGGCAGTCCGCCCAGGCCCAAGCACAACAGGCCCAAGCACAACAGGCCCAAGCACAACAGGCTCAGGCTCAGGCGCAGCTGGTGCGGCCGAAGCCGCTCAAGCCGGTCAAGCTGGGTGAGGTCGCGGACATCACGCGCGGGCTGGCGGACTCGACGACGATCACCCGTACGGACGGGAAGACGAGCCTGGGCGTGTCGGTGACGATGACGCCCGACGGCAACGCGGTGACGATCTCGCACCAGATCCGGGAGAAGCTGCCGGAGCTGACCAAGGCGCTGGGCGACTCCTCGGACACGCAGGTGTCGGTGGTGTTCGACCAGGCGCCGTACGTGGAGCAGTCGATCGAGAGCCTGACCACCGAGGGCCTGCTGGGCCTGGCGTTCGCGGTGCTGGTGATCCTGGTGTTCCTGCTGTCGGTGCGCTCGACGCTGGTGACGGCGGTGTCGATCCCGCTGTCGGTGGTGATCGCGCTGATCGTGCTGTGGGCGGGTGACTACTCGCTCAACATGCTGACGCTGGGCGCGCTGACGATCGCGGTGGGCCGGGTCGTGGACGACTCGATCGTGGTGCTGGAGAACATCAAGCGGCATCTGGCCTACGGTGAGGCGCGACTACAGGCGATCCTGACGGCGGTGCGCGAGGTGTCGGGCGCGGTGACGGCCTCGACGCTGACGACGGTGGCGGTGTTCGCGCCGATCGCGATGGTGGGCGGCATGGTGGGCGAGCTGTTCAGCCCGTTCGCCATCACGGTGACGGTGGCGCTGCTGGCCTCGCTGGTGGTGTCGCTGACGGTGGTGCCGGTGCTGGCGTACTGGTTCCTGAAGACGCCGGAGCTGACGCCGGAGCAGGCGCGCAAGCAGCGTGAGGAGGCCGAGGCCAAGGAGCTGCGCTCGCCGCTGCAGCGGGCCTATCTGCCGGTGCTGCGGTTCGCGACGCGGTTCAAGCTGGTGACGGTGCTGATCGGGGTGGCGGTGTTCGTCGGCACGATGGGCCTGGCCGGCGGGCTGCAGACGAACTTCCTGGACTCCTCGGGGCAGAACACGCTG
Source organism: Nonomuraea sp. NPDC049709 (assembly GCF_040674815.1). Classification (NCBI taxonomy): domain Bacteria; kingdom Bacillati; phylum Actinomycetota; class Actinomycetes; order Streptosporangiales; family Streptosporangiaceae; genus Nonomuraea; species Nonomuraea sp. NPDC049709. The sequence continues at coordinate 38,978 of NZ_JBFANM010000075.1, read as the reverse complement.
TCGTTGTCGCAGCGGATGCCGGTGGGCACGGACCTGGCCACGACCGACAAGGCGGCCAAGCAGGTCGAGGGCGTGCTGTCGGGCATGGACGCGGTGGAGACGTACCAGGTGAACGTGGGCGGTGGCAACGCCATGCAGGGCGGTGCCGTCGGCGGTGGGGCGGACCGGGTCTCGTACTCGGTGACGTTGAAGGACGGCGCCGACACCGCCAAGGCCGAGCAGGAGCTGCGCGACGGGGTCGCGAAGCTGTCGGGGGTCGGAGAGGTCACGGTCGGCGGCGCCGGCGGTGGCGGGTTCGCCTCCGACACGATCGACGTGATCGTGCGGGCGCCCGACATCGAGACGCTGCGTACGGCGACCGACGCGGTCAAGACGGCGATGGGCGAGGTGTCCGGGCTGCGGGACCTGTCGTCGAACCTGGAGACGAGCGCGCCCCGGGTCGAGGTCGTGGTCGACCGGGAGGAGGCCGCGGAGCGGGGCCTGTCGGAGGCGCAGGTGGGCCAGGCGGTGGCACAGGCGTTCCGCGGGGCGCCGCTGGGCCAGATCACGCTGGACGGCCGGGCGAGCGACCTGGTGCTGCGTGGCGCGGACGCGCCGGACGACATCAAGGCGATCGAGGACCTGAAGCTGCCCACGGCCGGTGGGCTGGTGAAGCTGTCGTCGGTGGCGGACGTGCGTGAGGTGGCCGGGCCGACGCAGGTGACCAGGATCGACGGCGAGCGGTCGGCGACGGTGTCGGCCAAGGCGGCCGACGCGGGTGACCTGGGTACGGTGACGCAGGCGCTGACGACGAAGCTGGACTCGGTGACGCTGGCCTCGGGTGCCTCCTACGAGATCGGTGGTGTGTCGGCGGACCAGGCCGACGCGTTCGCCGATCTGGGGCTGGCGATGCTGGCGGCGATCGCGATCGTGTTCCTGATCATGGTGGCGACGTTCCGCAGCTTCATCCAGCCGGTGATCCTGCTGGTGTCGGTGCCGTTCGCGGCGACGGGCGCGGTGGGGCTGCTGGTGGCCACGGACACGGCGCTGGGTGTGCCGGCGTTGATCGGCATGCTGATGCTGATCGGCATCGTGGTGACGAACGCGATCGTGCTGATCGACCTGATCAACCAGTACCGTGAGCAGGGCATGGGTGTGGTGGAGGCGGTGATCGAGGGTGGCCGGCGCAGGTTGCGGCCGATCCTGATGACCGCGGTGGCCACGATCTGCGCGCTGACGCCGATGGCGCTGGGGGTGACCGGGTCCGGCGGGTTCATCTCGCAGCCGCTGGCGATCGTGGTGATCGGTGGTCTGATCTCCTCGACGCTGCTGACGCTGGTGCTGGTGCCGACGCTGTACACGATGGTGGAGCGGGCCAAGGAGCGGATGCGGCGCACGCCGGCCGCGCCGAAGCACGAGGCGAAGGTGCTGACGCCGGCCCAGTGACGTCAGCCCAGTGACGCCGGTGTGGTTTCCCGCGCCGACCCCTCATGCGGCGCGGGAGATCGCGGGCCCGCCCGTACGGACTGCGTGCCGTACGGGCGGGCCCGCGCGTGTGTGTGCGGGGTGGGTCCCGTGTGACGTGCGCCGGCAGGTGTGTGAATACACTTGTCCAACGTGACTTCCAAGCCGCGTATCCCTGATGTCCTGGCCGGCCGGTATGCCTCGGCGGAGCTGACCCGCCTGTGGGCGCCCGAATACAAGATCATCGCTGAGCGGCGGTTGTGGCTGGCGGTGTTGCGGGCGCAGGCCGAGCTGGGGGTCGCGGTGCCCGAGGGGGCGATCGACGACTACGACAAGGTGGTCGGGCAGGTCGATCTGGACTCCATCGCCGCGCGTGAGCGCGTCACCCGGCATGATGTGAAGGCCCGCATCGAGGAGTTCAACGCGCTGGCCGGGCACGAGCAGGTGCACAAGGGCATGACCTCGCGCGACCTGACCGAGAACGTCGAGCAGCTGCAGGTGCGTGACAGCCTGCTGCTGGTGCGTGACCGGGTGGTGGCGCTGTTGTCGCGGCTGGCGGCGCTGGCGACCGAGCACGAGGCGACGGTGATCGCGGGCCGTTCGCACAACGTGGCGGCGCAGGCCACGACGCTGGGCAAGCGGTTCGCGACGGCGGCTGACGAGCTGCTGGTGGCCTACCGGCGGCTGGAGGAGCTGATCGCCCGTTACCCGCTGCGCGGGATCAAGGGCCCGGTGGGCACGGCGCAGGACATGCTCGACCTGCTGGGCGGCGATCGGGCCAAGCTGGCCGCGCTGGAGGAGCGGGTGGCCGCCCACCTGGGCTTCGAGCACCGTTTCAGCAGCGTGGGGCAGGTCTATCCGCGGTCGCTGGACTTCGAGGTGGTCACCGCGCTGGTGCAGCTGGCGGCGGCGCCGTCGTCGCTGGCCAAGACGATCCGGCTGATGGCCGGTCAGGAGCTGGTGACCGAGGGGTTCAAGGAGGGGCAGGTCGGCTCCTCGGCGATGCCGCACAAGATGAACACCCGCTCGTGCGAGCGGGTCAACGGCCTGGCCGTGGTGCTGCGCGGCTACGCCTCGATGGTCGGCGAGCTGGCGGGTGACCAGTGGAACGAGGGCGACGTGTCGTGCTCGGTGGTGCGCCGGGTGGCGTTGCCGGATGCGTTCTTCGCCTTCGACGGGCTGGTGGAGACGATGCTGACGGTGCTGGACGAGTTCGGCGCGTTCCCGGCGGTGATCGCGGCCGAGCTGGGCCGTTACCTGCCGTTCCTGGCGACGACGAAGATGCTGATGGCGGCGGTGCGGGCCGGGGTGGGCCGTGAGCAGGCGCACGAGCTGATCAAGGAGCACGCGGTGGCGGCGGCGCTGGCGATGCGCTCGCGCGGGGCGGCCAACGAGCTGCTGGACCGGCTGGCCGCCGACGAGCGTTTCCCGCTGGACCGGGCGCGGCTGGAGGAGTTGCTGGCCGATCGGGTGTCGTTCACGGGGGCGGCGGCCGATCAGGTGGAGGCGGTCTCGCGGGCGGTGGGCGAGGTCGTGGCGGCGCGTCCGGAGGCGGCCGCGTACCGGCCGGGGTCGATCCTGTGATCAGGGAGCCGCGTTGATCAGGGAGCTGCGTTCGGACCGCGAGGTGCGGGCCGCGTGCGGGGACGACGATCTGGTGGTGTGGGCGGCTCAGGGCCTGCGCGGGGGCGGGCGGGCCTGGGTGCTGGGCGATGCGGTGGTGGCCGGCTGCCCGGGGGTGTCGCGGCGTGATCGGTTGGCCGTGTGGGGCGATGTGTCGTGCGCGGTGGAGCTGGTGCGGCATGCGCTGGGGGAGCTGGGGGCGACGTACCGGCCGCTGGGGGACGTGGGGCTGGTGCGTGAGGTGACGGCGAAGCTGGACGGGCTGGAGGAGGACGGGGAGTTCTCCTGGATGAGCCTGCCCGGCGACGCGCTCGCCCCTGCGCCTGGCGCAGGGGCGGGGGTGGGGTGGCTGGGTGGTGGTGCGGAGCCGGAGGTGGCGGCGTTGCTGGCGGCCGAGGCGCCGCAGTCGTACGCGGTGCCCGGGGAGGCGGGGGTGCGCCGGTGGGCGGGCGTGCGCGTCGGCGGGGTGCTGGCGGCGGTGGCGGCCGACGCGTGGTCGGCGCCGGCGGTGGGGCTGCTGGCCGGGGTGGCCACCCGGGCGAGCTTCCGCGGGCGGGGGCTGGCGGGGCTGGTGTGCGGGTGGCTGTCGTGGGAGCTGGTGGCGGGGCACGGGCGGGCGGCTTTGATGGTGGATGACGGCAACGCGGCGGCGATCGGGGTGTACGAGCGGATCGGCTACCGGCGGCGGCGGTTGCTGGCGTCCTACGTGTCCGGCTGAGCCGGGATGTGGTGAAGGGACGGGCTGGACGCCGCCGAGGGCGGGCGGTGGCCCGGGCCATCGTCACGCTGCCGGTGCATCGGTTCGGCGGTGCCCCCCGGCCGGGCCGGCGCTCATGCGGAGGAGTGCGCCCGTGCCGGGGCGCGGAAAATCGGGTGAGGTTCGGGGTGGGCTGGTGCAGAGTTGACGGGGTGATGTCCGATTTTGTACCAGGTATTGAGTTGTCGCGCGCCTTCTACGGCGAGGCGGTGGCGCCGCTGCTGTCGGGGGTGGCGCATAGTGCGGCGTTGATCGGGCCCGGGTCGGAGGTGCTGGAGTTCGACACGGCCCGGTCCGCCGATCATGACTGGGGGCCGCGGGTGCTGCTGTTCGTGGCGGCGGGGCGGGTGGCCGAGGTGGAGGAGAAGGTGGTGGCGGGGCTGCCGGAGCGGTTCGGCGGGTTCCCGACCGTGTTCGGTTATCACGGGCAGGTGCGTCCCGGGGTGATGGTGACGGAGCTGGGGGCTTGGCTGCGCGGGCAGCTGGGGTTCGACCCGAGGGACGGGGTGTCGCTGCTGGACTGGTTGTCGGCGCCGTGGCAGAGCCTGGCCGAGGTGACGCGCGGGCAGGTGTTCCACGACGGCCTGCCGGACGGGGGCGGTGAGCCGGGGCTGGAGGCGGTCAGGGCGGCGTTGCGGTGGTATCCGCAGGATGTGTGGCGGTACGTGCTGGCGTGTCAGTGGCGGCGGATCGCGCAGGAGGAGCCGTTCCCCGGCCGGTGCGGTGAGGTGGGGGACGAGCTGGGGTCGGCCGTGGTGGGGGCGCGGCTGGCGCGGGAGGTGATGCGGCTGGCGCTGCTGCTGCGGCGGCGCTACCCGCCGTACGCGAAATGGCTGGGCAGCGCGCTGGCGCGGCTGCCCGGGTCGGCGGAGCTGGGGGAGTCGCTGGGCGCCGCGGTGGCGGCGCGTTCGTGGCGGGAGCGGGAGGCGGAGCTGGCCTCGGCGTACGCGCGGCTGGCGGCGCTGCAGAACCGGATCGGGCTGGCCGAGCGGCTGGACGAGCGGGTGCGGGGGTTCTACGACCGGCCGTTCCGGGTGATCGGTGGGGACCGGTTCGCCGAGGCGCTGATGGCGGCGGTGTCGGATCCGGTGATCAGGGGACTGCCGGTGACGGGGTGTGTGGATCAGCTGTCGGATTCGGTGGATCTGCTGGTGGTGCCGGGGCGGGCGCGGGCGGTGACGGCGGCGGTGCTGGGTCTCACCGCGTAGTGATCTACTTTGTAAAGGGCGAGGGTTGAGAGGATTTGTCCTTCGCCCTTTTTCAATCCCTCAAGCAGCCAGGGAAGCCGCGAGGTCCTCGACGCGGATGCGCCATGCGTCGAGGAGGGCCGTGTCGCCGGTGTGGGTGACGATGAGGCGGGGGCCCTGGCCGGTGCCCTCGGTGAGCTCCCAGCGGACGCTGCCGCCGGGGGTGTCGTACTCCAGGAGTTTGGCGGTCTCGGCGCGGGTGACGGGGCCGGGCTGGAGGCCGGGGACGGTGAAGGGGGCCGGTGGCGGGTTGCCGGGGGTGGCGGCGGGGCCGTCGAGGCGGTGCCAGACGTCTTCGGCAGGGCGGGTGAGCTGGCGTTCGACGCGGACGTTGCCGTGGTCGGTGGTGGTGGAGGGCAGGCCGAGGATGGCGATGTAGTCCTCGTGGAGGCGGCGGGAGTCGGCGGGGTCGGGTTCGGCGGGCTGGTGGAGGTGGCGTCCGTCGAGGTGGGCGAGCATGGCTTGGATGCAGGTGTGCCAGCCGGCGGCGAAGCTGGCGGCGCCGTGGCGGTCGGTGAAGGTGTGGGTGAAGGTGAGCAGGGTGCCGGCGCCGTCGGGCTGGAGGTGCCAGCGCAGTTCGTCGTCGCCCCAGGTGTGGGCGAAGGTGTGGGGTGGGTCGTTCTCGGTGATGGTGCCGTCGGGGCCGAAGCCGTAGCTGATGCGGTCGCCGTCGATGGTGACCTCGGCGGGGAACCAGGCGGCGAGGTGTTCGGGTTGGGTGATGGCGCGCCAGACCTTGGCCGGGGGGTGGGGCAGGCGGCGCTGGAGGCGCAGGGTGGTGCGGCCGTCGGGGTGCAGGGTGAGGGTCTCGTTCATGGGGTGTGGTCTTCCATGGTGTCGAGGTGGTGTTCGAGGCGGTCGAGGGTGGTGTTCCAGAGTCTGCGGTAGGGGGTGAGCCAGGCGTCGATCTCGGCGAGGGGTTGGGGGCGGAGTTCGTACCAGCGGCGTTGGGCGTCTTTGCGGACGGTGACGAGTCCGGCTTGGCGTAGGGCGCGCAGGTGTTTGGAGGTGCCCGGTTGGGTGAGGCCGAGGTGGTCGCTGAGTTCGCCGACGAGGTGGGGGCGTTGGAGGAGGAGGTCGAGGATGTGGCGTCGGGTGGGTTCGGCCAACACGTCGAAGGGCATGGCCGGGAATATACCGGACTGGTTATATGCCCGCAACTGCATGTATGGGGGTCAGGGGGTGGCGCGGCGGGCGTTGGCGTGGATGGCCTGGCGGAAGTAGGTGGCCAGGCCGGGGGTGAGGGCGTCGAAGGTGGCGGTGAAGCGGGGGTCTTGGACGTAGAGGTCGCCCAGGCAGGTGTGGATGTCGTGGGGGCAGTCGTAGAACCAGCGGGTGATGTGGCCGCGGTGGCGCTCGGCGAGGTCCATGGCGTGGGCGCCGTCGGCGGGCAGGCCGGCTTTGTAGGCGGCGACGAGGTCGTCGCTGATGGTGGCGGCTTCGGCTTTGAGCTGGAGCCAGTCGGCCTTGGTGTAGCCGGCGACGCGGCGGCGGCTTTCGGCGTAGCGGGGGGTGTTTCCCCAGCGGCGTTCGACCTCGGGGTCGTGGTCTTCGGGGCGGAAGCCGCCGAAGATCTCGAAGCGTTCTTCGGGGGTGAGGGTGATGCCGCTGGTGCGGGCCTGCATGGCGCGCTCGACGGCGGTGATGACCTCGTGCAGGCGCTCGGCCTTGCGGGTGAGGAGCTCGTGCTGGCGGCGCAGGTGGGTGAGGTCGTCGGTGGCGGGCTCGTCGAGGATGACGGCGATCTCTTCGAGGGGGAAGCCGAGCTCGCGGTAGAGGAGGATCTGCTGCAGGCGGGTGAGGTCGGCGTCGGTGTAGCGCCGGTAGCCGGCGGTGGTGCGCTCGCCGGGGGTGAGCAGGCCGATCTCGTCGTAGTGGTGCAGGGTGCGCACGGTGATGCCGGCGAGTCTGGCGACCTGGCCCACGGAGAAGCTCATGGTGACAGCTTGCCGGGTGACGTTGCGTGAGGGTCAAGCCGGGTTGGACTCTCCCCCTGCGGGAGGGCTCATGCTGGTGGGTGTGGACGACGAGGAGCTGTTGCCGATCGGGCAGTTCGCCCGTCTGGGGCGGTTGAGTGTGAAGCAGTTGCGGCACTACGACGAGCTGGGGTTGCTGCGGCCGGCGTATGTGGACGGGGAGACGGGTTACCGCTATTACCGGGCGTCGCAGGCGCGGGTGGCGTTGTCGATCGGGTTGCTGCGGTCGCTGGATGTGCCGCTGGCGGTGGTGGGTGAGGTGCTGTCGGGTGCGCCGGCGGCTCTGGAGGGGGTGCGGGAGTCGCTGGAGGAGGAGCTGGCGCGGCGGCGGCGGACGTTGTCGTGCCTGGAGCGGGTGATGGCGGAGGGGTTGCCGGCGGCGCGGGTGCGGGTGGTGGCGGAGCGGGCGCGGCGGGTGGCGGTGGTGCGGGAGCGGGCGTCGGGGACGGAGGACATCGGGCGGGCGACGTCGCTGGCGGTGAGGCGGTTGCTGGAGGTCGTGACGGCGGGCGGGGTGCCGGGCAGAGCGGCCGGTGGGGCGGCCGGTGGGGCGGCCGGTGGGGCGGCCGGTGGGGCGGCCGGGCCGGTGCGGTTGGTGGGGTTGTTCCCGGTGGATCTGGGTGAGCTCGTGGAGGTGTCGGTCGCCCTGGTGCTGGAGGACGACTGCCGGCCGGGGGGTGGGCTGGAACTGCGGGTGTTGCCGGGCGGGACGTTCGCCTGCGCCACGCATGTGGGGCCTTATGAGCAGATTTCGTTGACCGCGCATGCCGTGCTGGCGTGGTGTGCCGAGCGGCGGCACGTGGTGCGGGGTCCGCTCCGGGAGGTGTACGTGTCGGATCCGGCCGTGACCTCGCCGGAGGAGTTGGTGACCCATCTGATGGTCTGTCTGGAGGAGAGCGATGAGTCCTGAGCTGACGTCGTACGGGCTGGTGACGTGCCTGAGTGTGACGGGAGTGGGGGAGCCTGGCGAGGCCGAGCACATGTCGGCGATCGGGGCGCTGTACGCGGTGGCTTCGGCGATGGGTGGCCCGCAGGGGCCGCTGGAGGGGTTGTGGTGGGTGGAGGAGGAGGGGCCGGCGCTGGAGGTGCCGCGGGAGCGGTGGCGTTGGCATCTGCTGTTGCCGCTGGGCGGCGTGCCGGAGCCGGGAGCGGTGGAGCGGGCGCGGGAGGCGGCGCGGGTGTCGGGAGCGGCGGTCGATCGGGTGCGAGTGTCGTCGTTCACGGAGGGGGAGTGCGTGGAGGTGGTTCACGAGGGACCGTTCAGCGAGGAGCATGTGTCGCTGGCGGTGATGGAGCGGTTCATGGCCGAGCGGGGGCTGGTGGCCAACGGGCCGCACCATGAGGTGTATCTGACGGCGCTGGACGATCCGTGGCCGCGTACGGTGCTGCGGCAGCCGGTACGTCCGGGTACCTAGGTCCGCGAAACAGGTACCCGAACGGGGATTTCTCGCCTTTTCCGGGGTGGCGTGCGGCGGCAGGGTGAAGGGGAAGCGCGATCCGCTGGAAGCGGGGAACGAGGAACGAACACCATGTGCCACCACCAGCCCCCCTGCCCGTCCCCGGACGCGGCCGACCGCGAGGCGGCGCGTCTGGTGGCCTACCACCCCGAGCAGGGGTGGGGGCTGCTGTGCAACGGGGTGGTCTGCTTCGAGGACACGGGCGACCTGCTGCCGGACGGCCGCAGCATCGCGCCGGCGCACCCGCGCCCCGCCGGGCGGGGTCTGCCCGCCCACCGCGGCCAGGCGGGACGGGCCGCGTGAACCGCATGTCGGCGGCGTGGACACTGGCGCCGTGCGAGGTCTCGGTGCCCGTGGCGCGCCGCCTGACGCGCGCCACGCTGCGCGACTGGGGCGTGCCGGACGAGCCGGCCGACCTGCTGGTCAGCGAGCTGGTCACGAACGCGGTCCAGCACGCCGGGGGGCCGGTGCGGCTGCGCCTGTCGGCCGCCGGTGGCGTGCTGCGCTGCGAGGTCGGCGACGGCGGGACGGGGCTGCCCCGCCCGCGGGCGGCCACCCCTGACGACGAGGGGTCGCGGGGGCTGGCGCTGGTGGCGGCGCTGGCCTCGGCCTGGGGCAGCACCCGTACGCGCCGGGGCAAGGTCGTGTGGTTCGAGCTGCCCGCCCCGGTGACCCGGTCGTCACCCCACCGGGACCGCGGTCTCCTCCCCCCGGTACGGCTGGTCGCCGTGCCGGGCTAGCGGCCGGACCCGCCTCTTGCCGGCCGCGATCCCCTGGCGCGGCGGTCCGTCAAGCACGGGCCGCCGCGTCACCATGACATGGTCAAAACTTCCTGTGGCTTCTTGACCAGGGCACCCTTGGGCGGCGGGCGGGACATAACCTGGTGGCGACGAGGGGGTCGCGGCGCCATGGTGACCCGCCGCCCGCGTCGTCGAGAGGCACCATGACAGCGGTGACGACCACAGCCTCCCGGGGCCGCCACAATGGCGGGCTGCCGTCGGAGGTGACGAGTTTCGTCGGACGTCGGCACGAGGTGGCCGAGGTCCGGCGACTGCTGGGCGCCTCCAGGGCGGTGACGCTGACCGGCACGGGGGGCGTGGGCAAGACCCGGCTGGCGGTGCGGGCCGGCCAGGAGGTGCGGCGGGCCTTCCGCGACGGTGTGTGGCTGGTGGAGCTGGCCGCGCTGCGCGATCCGGGCCTGCTGGCCCGGGTGGTGGCCGAGGCGCTGGAGATCCGCACGCGCAGCGCGGCGCCGCCGATGGCGGTGCTGACCGAGCACCTGCGCGGCAGGCAGGCCCTGGTGATCCTCGACAACTGCGAGCATCTGCTGGACGCCTGCGCCGTGCTGGCCGACACCCTCCTGCGGGCCGCGCCTGAGGTGCGCATCCTGGCCACCAGCAGGCAGGCGCTCGGCATCGCCGGTGAGCAGTCCGTGCCGGTGCCGCCGCTGACGCTGCCGGAGTGCGAGACGCGGCGGCCGTCGCTGGAGGCGTTCGCGCAAAGCGAGGCCGTGCGGCTGTTCGCCGAGCGGGCCAGCGCCGCCTTTCCGGGCTTCGCCGTCACCGAGGACAACCGCGACGTCGTCTGCCGTATCGTGCGCCGGCTCGACGGGCTGCCGCTGGCGATCGAGCTGGCCGCCGTCCGGTTGCGCGCCCTGTCGGTCCAGCAGCTGCTGGAGCGGCTCGATGACCGTTTCCGCCTGCTCAGCGCCGGGTCCAGGGCCGTGCTGCCCCGGCACCAGACGCTGCGGGCGCTGATCGACTGGAGTTACGCCCTATGTTCGGAAGAGGAACGGCTGCTGTGGCGGCGCGCGTCGGTGTTCGCCGGGGGGATGGACCTGGAGGCGGCCGAGACGGTCTGCTCGGGGGACGGCATCGCCCGCGAGGACGTCGTCGACCTGGTGATCGGCCTGGTGGACAAGTGCGTGCTGGCGCGGGAAGACCACCAGGACGGCGTACGCTACGCGATGCTGGAGACCCTGCGCGCCTACGGCGCCGAGCAGCTGGAGGCCTGCGGCGAGCGGGAGGCGCTGCGGCGGCGGCATCGCGGTTATTACCGCGACCTGGCGGCGCGGGCGCGGGCGGAGCTGTTCGGGCCGGGGCAGGTGTGGTGGTTCCGGCGGCTGCGGGCCGAGCATGCCAACCTGCGCGCCGCCCTGGAGTCGTGGCCGGCCACGCCGGACGGCTGCGCGGGCGGCCTGAGCATGGCCACCGATCTGCTGTATCACTGGATCACCAGTTATTACCTGGGTGAGGGACGGGGCTGGCTGGAGCGGGGACTGGCCGCCGGCCCCGGCCCGGGCCGGGAGGAGCTGCGGGTACGCGGCCACGCCTTGTGGGCCGCGGCCTGGCTGGCGATCATCCAGGCCGACCTGCCGGCCGCCACGACGATGCTGCGGGAGGGGCACCGGATCGGCGAGCAGCTGCGTGAGGAGCCGATCCTGGCCTACGTGGCGCTGTTTCGCGGCATGGTCGACATGTTCGAGGGCCGTACCGGGGACGCGGTCGGGCATTACCGGGAGGCGCTGGAGCGGCACCGCCGCACGGGTGACGTGGTCGGGCTGGCGCTGGCGCTGATCCGGCTGTCGCTGGCGTATTCGTTCCTGGGGCGGCCGCAGGAGGCCGTCGAGGCGGGGCGGGAGTGCCTGGCGGTGTGCGAGGCGCACGGGGAGGGCTGGCACCGGGCGTACATGATGATGGCGCTGGGCGTGGAGCTGTGGCGGCAGGGGGACCTGGCGGGGGCGACGGAGCTGGAGCGGGAAGGTCTGGCGTTCGACCGGTCGATGGGGGATCTGCTGGGCGTGGGGGTCACGATCGAGGTGCTGGCGTGGATCGCGGCCGCGCAGGGGGATCATCGGCGGGCCGCGCGGCTGCTGGGGGTGCTGCGGGCGGTGTGGGGGGCGCTCGGGGCGCCGCTGTCGGGGTACGGGCATCTGGCCGGCTATCACGAGCAGTGCGAGGCGCGTACGCGTGCGGCGCTGGGGGAGGCGGCCTTCGAGGCGCAGGTGCGGCGCGGGGCCGGGCTGGGCCGGGAGGAGGCGGTGGCGTACGCGCTGCAGGAGGACGTGCGCCGGGAGGAGTCTCCCGATCTGGACGGAAGCAAGGGGGAGCCGGTGCTGACGCGCCGCGAGAGCGAGATCGCCGGGCTCGTGGCGCAGGGGATGACCAACAAGGAGATCGCGGCGTCGCTGGTGATCGCGCAGCGGACCGCCGAGGGGCACATCGAGCACATCCTGGCCAAGCTGGGGTTCAACTCGCGGGCGCAGATCGCGGTGTGGGTGGGGGAGCGGGCCCGCGACGGGGAGCCGCCGGAGCAGGATCCGGGGGACTGAGGGTGGTCCCCGGGCCGGGACCGGGGCAGGACCGTCCCGGCCCGGGGGGTGCTGGGCGGTGGCCCGGAGCCGGCCTGGATGGTGACCGCCGGCCCCGGACACCGGTGGGGGGTCTGGGGTTCTCCATGGGTTCTGTGAGGGGTGTCAGTGCGGTGCGCAGGGGCCGCTGGCGGGCAGCTCGAACCAGGCCACCTGGCCGGCCACGCCCCAGCAGCAGGCCAGGCGTGCCAGCACCGGCTGGTCCGGGTCCGGGCCCGGCTGCGGGCCGCAGCCTTCGACCTCGGCGCGCAGCAGCCCGTCCTCCAGGCCGAGCGCGAGCCTGATGGTGGTGGCGCCGCGGCCGAGGGTGTCGCGGACGAGTTCGCCGACGAGCAGCTGGGCGGTGGAGGCATGCTCGCGCAGCCCCCAGGCCGACAGGCGGGCCGCGGTCATCCGGCGGGCGCTGGGCACCGCCGACGGGCGGGCCGACAACCTCCAGGACACCTCGCGGCCCTGGCGGGCCCATCCGGTGCGGGCGGCCAGGCCACTGACGACGGCCAGGAGCGCGTTCCAGGACGGCAGCCGCAGGGCGGGCCCGTGCGGGGTGTCGTGGTGCCGCTGAGTGGTGGTTCGCACGTCGTTCCTTCCCCCTTCGGGGTTGGCGCCAGGTCTCCAGGATGTGCCGGCCTCCGCGACCAGGGAGAGGGGGTAAATCCCCATATGGGTACCTGTTGAGGGCGTACGTAGTGCCCGGGGCACGCGGCTGGACATGAGCGCCCCCGCGGCCGTCAGCCCGCCCGCGCCAGGGCCAGACCGGTCTCAGCTACGCGACCCAGGGGCGACCGGGAAGACCTTGCCGGCCTCGCCGCGGCGACAAGCGCCACCGCGCGGGCCCGGCCGAAGACGCTGTTCCTCGACACCTGCCACCCGTGGTCGTGCCGCTGCCCGAACACGCGCCTCGGCACCGGCGCCGCTCTCAGGACCGCCCCGACCCCGAGGCCCGGCCGTCGTCAGGGGGCGGCGGCGGGGGTGGAACGGTCGGCGAGCTGGTCCAGCGAGATGCCGAGCACGTCGGCCAGAGCCGCGATCGTGAAGAACGCCGGCGTGGCGATGCGGCCGGTCTCGATCTTGCGCAGCGTCTCGGCGGACATCCCGGCGGCGGCGGCGACCTCGACAATGCTGCGCTCGCCACGGGCCCGGCGCAGCACCAGGCCGAGCTGCTCGCCACGGAGCCGCTCTTCGGGGGTCAGCGGAGGTCGTACCATGCCTTCACTGTATACCCGCGAGGTGAACAGGCGTCGGCGCGGAAGGCCCGCGCGGGGGAGCCGCTCACGGTGCGGGGCGCTCGCGCAGCAGCGGGTGGGTGCGCATGGCCACCTCCAGCTCGCCCGGCAGCTCGTCGCGGTAACGCCCCAGCGTCGACAGGTCGCTGTGCCCCAGCACCCGGCGGACCGCGTCCATGTCGACCGCGTCGGCCAGCAGATGGGTGGCCGTGGTGTGCCGCAGCCCGTGCGGCGTCACCGAGCGGCGCTGGTCGGGGTCGACGCGCCGCTGCACCCGGTCGATGACGGCCTGCACGTCACCGCGGGCCAGCCGCCGCCCCCGCCACGACAGCAGCAGCGCCTTGTCCTGCGCCGCCGGCCGGCCGCGCGTCAGGTAGGCCTGCAGCACCAGCGCCACGTCGCCGGGCAGCGGCACGTCACGGGTGCGGCCGCCCTTGCCGAAGATCCGCCAGTAACGCACCCCGTCGTTGGTGAAGAAGTCCTCCACGTTGGCGCGCACCAGCTCCGACACCCGCGGCCCGACCGTGGCCAGCAGCAGCACGATCACCGCGTCGCGCAGCTCCATGCGCTGGTCGCGCCGCTTGCCCGGCTCGGGGGGCGTCTCCTGCAGCGCCTGGGCGGCGCCGATGAGCCCCTGGGCCTGCTCGCGGGTCAGGGCGCGCCGCTCCGGCCGCAGCCCGCCCCGCTCCTTGGCCGTCACCGTCGACTGCGTCATCGGGTTGATCTGCACCCACCCGGCGAGGGTGGCGTGCTTGAACAGCGCCGAGACCGAGCGGCGGAACCGCGCCTGCGACGACGGCGACTGCCTGGCCCCGTCGGCCGGGGACTCCTCGGCACGGGAGGAGCGGCCGTCCGGTTTGCGGGCGAACGCCAGCAGGATCGCGTCGACGTCGGCCCCGGTCAGGTCGTCCAGCACCGTCGCCTCACCGGCCAGCTCCACCAGCGTCGCCACGTCACGCGCGTAGACCTCCGCCGTCGAGGGCGACAGCGCCCCCGTCAGCGTCCTGGCCCGCACCAGCTCCACATAGCGGTCCGCCGCCTCCGCCACCGTCAACCGGTCGAGCTCCGCAGGCCGCACCGGCCACCCCTCTCACCTCGCGTCACGAAGATCCAGGGACGACGGTAGCGGCCCCCACCGACAGAACGTCAGATGTCGCGGAAGGTCTCGATGCGGGCCCCCAGCGCGTTCAGCCGCTCGGCCAGGTCCTCGTAGCCGCGGTTGATGACGTACACGTTGCGCAGCACCGAGGTGCCCTCGGCGGCCATCATGGCCAGCAGCACCACCACCGCCGGCCGCAGCGCCGGCGGGCACATCATCTCCGCGCTGCGCCACCGCGTCGGCCCCTCCACCAGCACCCGGTGCGGGTCCAGCAGCTTCACCGACGCGCCCAGCCGCGTCAGCTCCGTCAGGTAGATGGCGCGGTTGTCGTAGACCCAGTCGTGGATCAGCGTCGAGCCCTGCGCCGAGGCGGCGATCGCGGCGAAGAAGGGCACGTTGTCGATGTTCAGGCCGGGGAACGGCATCGGGTGGATCTTGTCGATGGGGGAGACCAGCTTCGACGGCCGCACCGTCAGGTCCACCAGCCTGGTGCGGCCGTTGGCCGCCGGGTATTCCCCGGTCCGGTCGTGATCGAGCCCCATCTCCTCCAGCACCGCCAGCTCGATCTCCAGGAACTCCACCGGCACCCGGCAGATCGTCAGCTCCGAGGAGGTCACCACCGCCGCCGCCAGCAGGCTCATCGCCTCCACCGGGTCCTCCGACGGCGAGTAGTCCACGTCACGCTCGATGAACGGCAGGCCGTGCACCGTCAGCGTGGTGGTGCCGATGCCCTCCACCCGCACGCCCAGCTGCTCCAGGAAGAAGCACAGGTCCTGCACCATGTAGTTGGAGGAGGCGTTGCGAATCACGGTGACCCCGTCGTGCCGCGCGGCGGCCAGCAGCGCGTTCTCCGTCACGGTGTCGCCGCGCTCGGTCAGCACGATCGGCCGTGACGGCGCCGCCCCCCGGTCCACGCGCGCGTGGTAGAAGCCGCCGGTCGCGGTGATGTCGAGCCCGAAGTGGCGCAGCGCCGACATGTGCGGCTGCACGGTGCGGGTGCCCAGGTCGCAGCCGCCGGCGTACGGGATCTGGAACTGCTCGGTACGGTGCATCAGCGGCCCCAGGAACATGATCACGCTCCTGGTACGGCGGGCCGCCTCGGTGTCCATCGCCTCCAGCTCCAGCCGGGCCGGCGGCACGATCTCCAGGTCGCTGCCCTCGTTGATCCACCGGGCGCGCACCCCGATCGAGGCCAGCACCTCCAGGATCCGGTAGACCTCCTCGATCCGCGCCACCTTCCGCAAGATCGTGCGGCCGGAGTTCAGCAGCGACGCGCACAGCAGCGCCACGCACGCGTTCTTCGACGTCTTGACGTCGATGCTGCCCGACAGCCGGCGGCCGCCCACCACCCGCAGATGCATCGGCCCCGCGTAGCCGAGCGAGACGATCTCACTGTCGAGCGCCTCACCGATCCGGGCGATCATCTCAAGACTGATGTTCTGGTTGCCGCGCTCGATCCGGTTGACCGCGCTCTGACTCGTCGCCAGGGCGTCGGCCAGCTGCAGCTGTGTCCAACCACGATGCTGGCGCGCGTCCCGGATCAGCCGACCGATCCGCACAAGGTAATCATCTGCCACAACACGAGACCATATCTCACATATGAGATGCCCCTGCGCCCGCAGTGGCCGACGCGCCGGACAACTCCCGGTGACGCGCCAGATGCTCCGGTGTCGCCTGCGCCCGCGCCTTGTGCACGAACGCCCGCCGCGCCTGCCGGAACCCGTTACGGTCGTCGAACATGTCGCGGCTCATCTCGGCCAGCTCCTCGGCCCGGTAGGCGTCCAGCGGCTTGCGCCGCTCGTCGACCTCCCGCACCTGCCTGCGTCCCGCCAGCAGGTGATCGTATCCCGGATCGGCCGCCAGCCGCTCGGCGTACTCCAGAACCCGCCGCTCGAAGTCCAGCCGCGGCCCGGGCAGCGACTTGTCGGCCAGCCCGTACTCCACCGCCTCGGCCGCGCCGATCGGCAGCGCCTGCCGGGTCAGCTGCCGGGCCCGCTCGGCGCCCACCCGGCGCGGCAGCACGTACGTCCAGTACTCGCTGCCGAACAGCCCCATCGTGCGGTAGTGCGGGTTGAGCACCACCGAGTCGCGCACGATCACCCGGTCGGCGCCCAGCCCCATCATCACCCCGCCCGCGCCCGCGTTCCCGCCGATGGACGTCACCACCAGCTGCCCCATGCAGCCGACGATCTCCCGGCACACCGCGTTGATCGCGTTGATGTTCATCCACGCCTCCAGCTCCGGATGGCGGGCCGCCTCGATCACGTTCAGGTGGATGCCGTTGGAGAACACCTCCCCGCCACGCACCACCAGCACCCGGGTGTCCTGCGCCACCGCGTACCGCAGCGCCGAGGCCAGCCGCCGGCACTGCTCGGTCGACATCGCCCCGTTGTAGAAGTCGAAACTCACCACCCCCACCGCTTCGCTGCGGTCGTAGGTGATCTCGCTGTAGCCCGGCCGCTCCGGCACGCCGGCCACCAGCTCGCCCAGCGCCATCGCGGCCGGCAGCTTGATCGCGCCCTCCTGCTCCAGCCGCAGGTGCCCCACCCACACCGTGCCGTCACCGGTGTGCACCAGCACCGCGCCCTCCCGCCGCGCGACCACCTGCCCGGCCGGGCCCGCGAGCTCCGGCCCCCGGTAGACGTCGAACACCCGCACCGGCAGGTCGCACAACCGCGCCCGCCCGCCCGGCGCCCCGTCGGCCGCGCGCACCCGCCGGACGATGTCGGCCGTCGGCTCCAGCCAGGAGAACTCCCGGTCACCGTGCCGCATCGCCCGCCGCAACCGCCCCCGCACCTCGGGGGAGCGGTAGTCCAGCGGAGCCGGCACGAACGACGCGTCGCCCGCCTTGGCCGCCACCTCCGCCACCAGCTCCACCGCCGCGTCGGCCACCGGCCCGTTGTACAGCGCCGACTTGCGCGGCGGCTCCCCGTCGATCGGGGCCGGCACCGCGAAGGTCCGATAGCCCCAGATGGGGCCCGCGTCCATCTCCTCGACCGCCTGCAACGCCGTCACGCCCCATTCCGGCTCGGCCTCGGAGATCGCCCAGTCCAGCGAGGACGGCCCCCGGTCCCCGGGCGGCCCCGGATGGATGATCACCGTACGGTGGGCGCGCCACAACGCCGACGGCACCCGCTCCTTCAGGAACGGGCAGATGACGAGATCCGGCTTGGCCAGCTCGGCCGCCTCCACCATCGCCTCCGATGAGACGGCCAGCTCGACGCTCACGTCGTGACCGGCCCGGCGCAACTCCAGCCAGGCACGCTGGGTCAGGCCGTTGAAGGAGGAGCAGAGCAGCAAGATACGCAACGCGGGACTTCTTTCCGGGCGGGGGAGAGTACGGCACCAGGGCGCGGCGGACTACCGGGCGGACAGGGGATGAACACACCCGTCGCAGACGTTTACGGCAGTCCCATATGGCCCAAACATGCCATTGATGTTGACATGAAACTTCGACTCGTGGTGACGATTCCCCGCAAAAACCCGCCCTGACCAGCCCCAATTGACCCGCTTTGCCCGAAAAGATCCCCTGTGCGGGCGCCACCTTCCCCTGTGCGGGCGCCACCCCCCACCCCACCGGCACCCGCCCGAAACCCCCCACCCCTCCACAGCCCAGCCCCAGAGCGAAAAAAAGGGGGGCCCGGGCGAGGGAGGCGGCCCGAGCCCCTCAGCGACGACCCGGCCCACACCCCGGCCCAGGCCGCCACACAGCCCCAGCATCACCCAGCACGCCACACCCCGAGGTCACGCCCAGGACAGGACTGCCCGACAGCCCCTTTGACCAACCCCCCGCAACGGCGATCCAAACCCCCGCCCCCACCCCGTCTTCCCGCACCCCGCCCACCACCCCAAGACCCCTTGACCCCGCCTTCACACCACCCTGGCCGACCCAACCGGGGGAGAGGCACCCACCCGGACACCCCAGAACCACGAACAGTAACCGCACCGCAACAGCACCCGACTCCTCCGGGAATTCCCCCCACCCGAAGCCGACCTGTAACCCAGGGGGAACGTCAGCAGGGCCCGGCATAGTGCCACACATGTTCGACGGACTCCACGACATCGACTGGCCTGCAGCGCGGGCGCTACAGCCGCCTGGGGGAGGAGACCCCCGCCCGCATCACCGCCGAACGCGAGCTGCTAACCGGCGCCGCTGTCCTTGCTGACTTCCGCAAGATCCTCCGCCGGCGTCAGGAGCCCGGCGTGAGGAACTCGGGGAGTCGGGCTTGGTTGACGTTGGCGTTGAAGCCTTCTTCGTCGGGTTCATGGCCGTCGTTGCGACAATGAGCTAAACCAGACAGAACCCACCTTCTGTCTGGTTTGGCATTATCTGTCGCTTTTGGGTCCGGTAGGGGGTCATAGGCGGTTGACGAAGCGGGCGGCGGCGCGCTGGCTCATGCCGGTCTCGCCGCGGACGAGGAAGACGGCGTCGCGGATCTGGCCGAGTGCCTTGAGCTCGCGTGCTTGATCGACAAGGTCGACGCTGACGCTGGGCCGGTTGCGCGGGCGGCGGGTCAGCCGGGCCGCGAGGATGATCAGCCAGATGGCGGCGGCGGTGATGACGGCGGTGAGCGCGATGAGGCTGGGGGTGGTCTCGAGGGCGGCCATGGTGGGGCGTCTGCCCGGGTTCGGGTGGTTTATTCAGCGCTTCGGTGGTTGCTTGATAATGAACATTATGTCAAGTAGCGCTTCTGGGAAGGGGTGGGCGCTCTCCTGGACGGGTGGGGCGAGTGTGTTGTCCGGGAAGATTTTTTGCGTGTCCCATGGCGCCCTGCGGGGGTGGCGGTACCCGTGGTGCGGGGGTGCTGAGCGGGGGTTTCGTGCTCTCGTACGGTGCTTCGGCGGGGTCTTCGCGTGCGTTGACGGCGGGTTTGACGCTTCGTTGATTCGCTGTCCTTGGCGGGATCTGTGGTTTTAGGGTGGAGCTCCTGCTATACGCGCCGCGAGAGGAGCAGCACGTGGGGAACTCGGTGTTATGCCCGGTGTGTCAGGGGGTCCTGCCCGCTTCCGGTAAGGAGTCGTACACGCCGCTGCGGGGGCGGTTGATCGTGACGAACGGGTACTGCGCGGGTGGGTGCGCCGGGATGGCGGATCAGGGCCGGCGGCAGGCTGAGCGGCAGGCGCAGGAGCAGACGCAGCAGATGGCGCGTCCGCAGTCCTCCCCCGCTGCTCCTGCGGTTGCGGCTCCGGTTCCGGTGGCTCCGGCGGTGGGTGCGGGGCATGCGCCGTTGCGGGTGGTGCGCTGATCTTTGGTGGTGCCCGGGTTTTTCCGGGCGCCTGGTTTTTCGTGGTGCCTGTGTCTGGCCCGGCGTGCGGGCCGGTTTTCGGGGTTTGCCGGCGGTGGGTTATTGGTGGCCGTCGGTGGTGTGCCAGTAGTCGCGGGTCTGGGTGGCGAGGCCGTCGGGGTCGAAGCGGGCGAAGACGCAGCCGGCGAGGGTGATGGGGCGGCCGTTGTCGTGGGTGTGGACCCGGAATTCGATGGCGGCCTGGTCGCCGTCGACGATGGGGGTGGTGAAGGTGACGTGGGGGTTGCTTTCGCCGGTGAAGGACCAGGTGATGTAGTCGGCGATGGCTTGCTTGCCGTGGTGCGGGGGGCGGAAGGGCATGCTGGTGTGGACGGCGTCGTCGTGGTACAGGGCGGTGATGGCGGCGGTGTCGTGGTGGGTCCAGCCGTGTTGCCAGGTGTCGGCGAAGCGTTGGGCGGCGGTTCGGGGGTTCATGGTGACCATTGTGGTGGTGTGGTGGGGTGCCTCTCCCCCGGTTCGGTGGGGTCAGTGGTGGGGTGTGTAGGGGTGGGTGGCGGTGACGGCGGTGATGGGCAGGGGGCCGTACAGGTGGGGGTAGCCGTTCTCGATGCGGATGTCGAGGCCGGTGGGGTCGATGTCGAGGATGACGAGGGGTTGGGTGAGGTGGCTGTAGAAGGCTTGGTGGACGCCGTGGAGCTGGGTGAGGTCTCGGCTGCAGTGGATGAAGCCTTCTTGGTCGAGGGTGCGGCCGAGGGTGGAGATGCGGTACTCCCCTGTTTTCTGGGCGGCTTGCCAGTCGGTGTGCAGGGCGAGGTGGTGGATGGTCATGGGGTCCATTCGGTTTCGAGGATGGCGTAGATGGTTTCGCTGGTCCATTCGCCTTTGACGATTTCGTTGTCGATGAGGGTGGCTTCGCGGCGCATGTGGAGTTTTTCCAGGACGCGGGCGGAGGCGGTGTTGCGGGTGTCGATGCGGCCGGTGATGCGGTGGAGGCCGAGTTCGGTGAAGCCGAGATGGAGCATGGCGTGGGCGGCTTCGGTGGCGTAGCCGTGGCCGTGGTGGTTGGGGTGGAGGATGTAGCCGATTTCGCCTTGGCGGTGTTGTTCGCTGGTCCAGATGAGCAGGGCGTTGCCGATCACTTGGTCGGTGGTGGGCAGGGTGATGGCCAGGTCGATGGCGTCGCCTTCGTGGTGGATGGCGGTGCGGGTGATTCTTTTGTCGAGGTGGGTGCGGGTGGTGTCGCGGTCGCGGGCGTCCCAGTAGAGGTAGCGGGTGACGTGGGGCAGGGATTCGTAGGTGTTGACGGCGTCGAGGTCGTCGGGGGTGAAGGGGCGCAGGTGGAGGCGGGGGGTGGTGATGGGGTAGTCGGGTTTGATCATTGGGGCAGTGTAGGGAGGGGTGGTGGGGGTGGCAACGCGTTTTCGAGGGCGAGGGTGAGGAGGGTGCGGGCTTCGTCGAGGGGGCGTTGTTCGACGAGCTGTTCGAGCCAGAGGGCGGAGATGGTGGTGTAGAGGAGGCGTGCGCGGGGGTTGGTTTCGGGGAGGTCGAGGGCGGTGGCGATGAGGTGGACGCAGCCGTCGGTCCAGCGGCGGGCGATGTGCTGGAGTGCGGGGTCGCGGCCGGCGTGGACGTAGAGCTCCCACAGGCCGAGCTGGCGGGTGCGGTCGGCGGTGGCGATCTGGTCGGTGAGGGTGGTGAGTCCGTGGTGGGTGATCCAGGTGCGGGTGGTGGCGAGTTCGGTTTCGACGAGCTGGGCGAAGGCTTCGGCGAGGAGCTGGTCGCGTGAGGTGAAGTAGTAGGTGGTGGCGGCGAGGGGGAGGTTGGCGCGCTGGGCGACGGCCCGGTGGGTGACGGCGGCGAATCCGCCTTCGGTGAGGAGGGTGACGGCGGCGGTGAGGAGGGTGGCGCGGCGGCGTTTGCCGCGTGCTTGGGCGGGGGTGGTGGTGGCCGTGGTTGTGGGGGTGGCTGGGTTGGGTGGTCCGGTGTCTGGGGTGGCAGGGTTCTCGGGTGCCGGGTGGGGGGTCAATGGGCACCTGCGAGGTTGAGGACGACGACGCCGCCGATGATGAGGAGGATGCCGCTGATCTTGAGGGGGGTGAGGGTTTCGCCCATGAAAGCGGCGCCGATGAGGGCGATGGCGGCGGTGCCGGCTCCGGACCAGACGGCGTAGGCGGTGCCCATGTCGAGGTGGAGTTTGAGGACGCGGGCCAGGAGGGCGAAGGAGGTGATGTAGCCGGCGGCGACGACGATGGTCCAGCCGAGGTGGGTGAAGCCGTTGCTGAGTTTGAGTGCGGAGGTGGCGAGGACTTCTGAGGCGATGGCGAGGGCGAGCAGGAGCCAGGCCATGGTGGGGTTCCCCTGACATGAAGTGGTACGGGTGTGCCAATTTTATCGGGGTGCCTGTCCCCCACTCCCCCGGGCCTGGTGTCAGGGCGTGGGGGTCTTGTGTTGGTGGAATCGCTTGAAAAGGGAGTCGAATACGTGTTCCACTGGTGGGCGTGGGTTGGGACGCGCTTTCGCTGGTCGACGACGCCGCCGATGAGCGTCCGCTGATCGAGCGGCGGGCGGTGGTGCGCGGGGACTTCTACGAGATGCAGGCCCGTACGGTGATCGAGCGGGTGCCGCAGACCGCGGGCATCGCCCAGCGGTGGGCCGTGTCCCCCTACCGTGGCTGCGCCCATGCCTGCCGCGGCTGCGGTGCCCGTGCCGGGCATCGGCGGCTGGGGCTGGATGCGGGGCGTGATTTCGACACGCGGATCGTGGTGCGGCCGAACGTGGTGGAGCGGTTGCGGGTGGAGCTGGCGCGCTGGGAGGGCGAGGAGCTGGCGGTGGGGGTGAGCGGTGACTGTTACCAGGCGGCTGAGGAGACGTATCGGCTGATGCCGGGGGTGGTCGGGGCGCTGGCGGGGTCGGGGGTGCCGTTCACGGTGTACACCAAGAGTGCGTTGGTGTTGCGGGATGCGGGGTTGCTGGCGCGGGCGGGTGCGCGGGTGGCGGTGTCGATCGCGTTCGTGGACGAGCGGATCCGGCGGGTGGTGGAGCCGGGGGCGCCGACGGCGCAGGCGCGGCTGGAGCTGGTGTCGGCGCTGGTGGAGGCGGGGGTGGATTGCCGGGTGCTGATGGCGCCGGTGTTGCCGTTGCTCAGTGACGCGGCTGATCAGCTGGGGGCGACGGTGCGGCGGATCGCGGCGGCGGGGGCTCGGGTGGTGGAGCCGGTGGTGTTGCGGCTGCCGGTGGGGACGCGGGCGTGGTATCTGGAGTGGTTGGAGCAGGCGCATCCGCGGCTGGTGGAGCGGTATGAGGAGTTGTACGACCGTGCGGGGTTGCCGGCGGCGGGGTATGAGGGGCGGATCACGGGGCAGATCGCGGCGTTGTGCCGGGTGTACGGGATGGAGTGCGGGGCGCCGGTGGCGGTGCGGGGTGAGCCGGAGGCGGCGCAGCTGGCGCTGGTGTGACGGTGGGGTGGCGGTGGTGAGGGTCAGGGGTGGCGGTGCAGGAGCATGCCGGGCCACTCCCCCACGGTGAAGGGTGTGGCGCGGGTGAAGCCGCAGCTTTCGTAGTAGGCGACCAGGCGGCCGTCGTCGCCGGCGTAGCAGTCGACGCGCAGGAGGGTGGCGCCGCGGGTGCGGGCTTCGTCGGCGGCCCAGTCGAGCAGGGCGCGGCCGACGCCGTGGCCGGCGTGGCGGCGGTGGGTGACCAGGGCCTGGACGTAGAGCTCGGGTTCGGTGGCGGGGGTGACGTAGTCGTGGGCGGGGCCGACGGAGATGCAGCCGGCGGGGTGGCCGTCGAGTTCGGCGATGCGCATGCCGCCGCCGTGGAGCCAGGTGGTGACCTGCTGGGTGCGGTGGGGGTCGCCGGTGAAGGGGCGGCTGCCCCATTGGCCGGTGCGGCCTTGGGTGGTGAGCCAGGTGACGGCGCTGTCGAACATGGCCAGGACGAGGGGGATGTCGCTGGTTTGTCCTGGGCGGATGTGCGGGGTCATCGGTTGTCGTTCTTCAGGGCGCTGCCCTTTTTCCACTGGGAGAACGACATTTGCCAGTAGCCCCAGCCGTTGTTCCATTCGAGTTCGCGGTTGGTGCCCTTGATGTCGACGACGTCGCCGCGCTGGAAGTTGTCGTAGAACCATTTGGCCTGGTCGGGGCGGGAGTTGATGCAGCCGTGGCTGACGTTGCGGACGCCTTGGGCCCAGACGTTGTCCTTGGCGTGGACGTATTCGCCGGAGTTGGAGATGCGTACGGCGTGGTTGATCATGACGTCGTAGTAGCCGGGGTCGCCTTTTTTGCGGCCTGGGGAGATCATGCGGACGGGGTTGCCGCGTTCCATGGTGAGGTGGACGCCGGAGGTGGTGGTGTATTCGCGGGTGGTGGCCATGCCGGCGCTGATGCGCATGGTTTGGACGCGTTTGCCGTCTTTGTAGACGTACATCATGTGTTTGGCGACGTCGACCTTGCTGATCTGTTTGGCGCCGATCTTGAGGTTGGCGGTGTAGTCCTTGACGCCGTAGAGGCCTTTGCCGCCTTTGATGCCGGTGATGTTGGCGTTGAAGGTGACTTTCTGGTGGGCGGGCCAGTATTTGGCGGTGCGGTAGATGACGACGGTGTCGTTGATCCAGCGCCAGGCGCCTTCGACGGGCTTTTCCGCCTCGACCTCCAGGGCCCGTTCGATGGTGGCCTTGCTGGTGACGGGCTGGTTGAAGGTGACGATGATGGGGGCGCCGACGCCGAGGGTCTCGCCCTTGGCGTTGGGGGTGACGTCGGCGATCTGCAGGGCGCGCTGGGGTTTGGCGGTGGTGAAGGTGCTGGTGGCGGTGGTGGCGCCGGCGGTGGCGGAGACGTCGTAGCTGGTGGAGGGCTTCAGCGGCGTCTTGGAGACCCAGCGGGTCTTGTCGGTGTTGTATTTGCCGTCGAGTTGTTCGCCGTCGGCTTGGACGGTGACGTTGTCGAGGGCGGCGCCGGCGGCTTCGACGACGACTTTCTTCTCGGGGCTGACCTTGGTGGTGCCTTCGCCGGGGGTGATCTTGACGGTGGGGGCCTGGGGGGTGGCCACGGTGGTGCCTTCGGGGGTGCCGGTGCGGGGGGCCGCGGTGCCGCCGTTCGAGCATGAGGCCGTCAGGGCAGCCGCCGTGAGCAGCGCGAGTGCGGTGGCGGGTGTCCTCCAGGCGGGCGCAACGTTCAAGATCGTCCTCTCCCCATGGGCACCAAAAGGCACCCCAAAAACCTTAATGCTCCCACATGTATGACGCGGAATCCTTTGGGAGAGTTCGATCACATTTCTATTACTTATGGGGGTGGGGGCAGGTCAGTGCCGGGTCAGGCGGTGGGTCAGGCCGGTGTGGCGGCGGCCCGCTCCCCTGGTGCGTACGGCCTGGGCCAGCGCCCGGCGCGAGCCGACGATCACGACGAGTTTCTTGGCCCGGGTGATGGCGGTGTAGAGCAGGTTGCGCTGCAGCATCATCCAGGCGCTGGTGGCCAGGGGGATGACGACGGCGGGGTATTCGCTGCCCTGGGAGCGGTGGATGGAGACGGCGTAGGCGTGGGCGAGCTCGTCGAGTTCGTCGAAGGCGTATTCGACGGATTCGTCCTCGTCGGTCAGGACGGTGAGCTTGTGCTCGTCGGGCCGGATGTCGGTGACGATGCCGACGGTGCCGTTGAAGACGCCGGCGGCGCCCTTGTCGTAGTTGTTGCGCAGCTGGGTGACCTTGTCGCCGACGCGGAAGACGCGGCCGCCGTAGCGGCGTTCGGGCATGCCCTCGCGGGCGGGGGTGAGGGCTTCCTGCAGGGCGGTGTTGAGGGCGCCGGCGCCGGCGGCGCCGCGGTGCATGGGGGCCAGGACCTGGACGTCGCGGCGGGGGTCGAGGCGGAAGCGGCGCGGGATGCGGCGGGCGACGACGTCGACGGTGAGGGCGGCGATCTCCTCGGGTTCCTCGCAGGGGAACAGGAAGAAGTCCTTCATGCCCTCCAGGACGGGGTGGCGGCCGGTGTTGACGCGGTGGGCGTTGACGACGACGCCGGATTCCTGGGCCTGGCGGAAGATCTGGGTCAGCCGTACGCGGGGGATGTCGTCGGCGGCCAGGAGGTCTTTGAGGACCTCGCCGGCGCCGACGGAGGGCAGCTGGTCGACGTCGCCGACGAACAGCAGGTGGGCGCCGGGGGCGACGGCTTTGACGAGTTTGTTGGCCAGCAGCAGGTCGAGCATGGAGGCCTCGTCGACGACGACGAGGTCGGCGTCGAGGGGGTTGTCGCGGTCGAAGGTGGCCTCGCCGCCGGGGCGCAGCTGCAGCAGGCGGTGCACGGTGGTGGCCTCGTGGCCGGTCAGCTCGGCCAGGCGTTTGGCGGCGCGGCCGGTGGGGGCGGCCAGGATGACCTTGGCGCGTTTGGCGCGGGCCAGCAGCACGATGGAGCGTACGGTGAAGCTCTTGCCGCAGCCGGGGCCGCCGGTCAGGACGGCGACCTTCTCGGTGAGGGCCAGGCGGACGGCCTGGCGCTGCTCGGTGGCCAGTTCGGCGCCGGTCTGGGCGTGCAGCCAGGTCTCGGCGCGTTCCCAGTCGACGTCGGCGAAGGTCTTCAGGCGGTCGTGGCCGCCGTTGAGCAGGGACAGCAGGCCGGAGGCCAGGGAGATCTCGGCGCGGTGGAAGGGCGGCAGGTAGACGGCGGGTACGTGGTTGTCGCCGGCGGGGACGCTCTCGCGGACGACGCCTTCGTCGGCGACGAGCTGTTCCAGGCAGGCGGTGGCGAGCTCGGCGGGCACGTCGAGGATCTTGACGGCGTCGGCGACGAGGTTGGGGGCGGGCAGGTAGCAGTGGCCGTCGTCGGCGGCCTGGGACAGGGTGTAGCGCAGGCCGGCCTTGACGCGTTCGGGGCTGTCGTGGGGAATGCCGACGGCCTGGGCGATGGTGTCGGCGGTCTTGAAGCCGATCCCCCACACGTCGTCGGCGAGCTTGTAGGGCTGGGTCCTGACGACGGAGATGGAGGTGTCGCCGTACTGCTTGAAGATGCGTACGGCGATGGAGGTGGACACGCCGACGCCCTGCAGGAAGATCATCACCTCTTTGATGATCTTCTGTTCGTCCCAGGCGGCGGCGATCATCTTGGTGCGTTTGGGGCCGAGGCCGGGCACTTCGGTGAGGCGTCCGGGGTGCTGCTCGATGATGTCGAGGGTGTCGGTGCCGAAGTGGTCGACGATGCGCTCGGCCATCTTGGGGCCGATGCCCTTGATGAGGCCGGAGCCGAGGTAGCGGCGGATGCCCTGGACGGTGGCCGGCAGCACGGTGGTGTAGGACCACACCTCGAACTGGCGGCCGTAGCGGGGGTGGGAGGTCCAGCGGCCCAGCAGCCGCAGCGACTCGCCGACCTGGGCGCCGAGCAGCGGGCCGACGACGGTGAGCAGGTCGGCGCCGGTGCGTTCGGTGGCGACGCGGGCGATGGTGTAGCCGGTCTCCTCGTTGGCGTAGGTGATGCGTTCGAGTACGGCTGAAAGCTCGGAGGGTGCGATCTTGGCCGCGCCTTCGCTCACCGTTGCATCCCTTTCGCGTGATCGTCTCCTGGTCAGGGTAAAGGAAGGGCGGCGTGCGGGGGTTGCACGGCGGGATGGGCCGCCAGGACGACGGGTGGCCAAGGGCGCCATCAAGCAGGACGCCAGGAGACGGACGCGGAAGGACGTGGAGCGCGCGTGACGGACTCAGAACAGTGGGTTCTGCACCGCCGGCCCCAGTGGTGTCACGTCTCCCGCAGTTGCCCTTCCTGCCTGCGCCGCTGACCGTGCGTCTGGGCGCGGACGGCCCTCGTCAGTGGCCCCATCGGTACTCCCAGACTTGATTGACGCGGTTCGCAGCCTTGCGGAGCTCGGTGGGATGGAAGCAGTCCCAGATCTGCAGGGGCGCGTCGGGGCGCGGCCAGTTGGGGTAGGCCGGGTTGTCGACGTCGAGGCACTTGCCGCTGCTGACGTTCTTGAGCGTTTTGAAGCCGTTGTGGGGTCCCTTGTAGAACACCTCCGGCTGCCACTGCTGGTTGGCGCCTCCATGGCAGCCCCACAGGATCACGGGGGTGCCGTTGGCCTTGCCGCCCCACGCAACATCCAGGCATTTCGTACCGTTCAGGCCGGTCCATTTGATCAGGTGCCCTACGCGGCCGGGGTCGGACTCGAAGAAGAAGGCGTGGTAGTTGCCGCCGATTCGTGCGCCCAGCCGGATGCGTTTGCCGAGGACGCATTCAGGATTCTCGATGTTGTAGCGGCATCCTGCAGGTATGTCGACGTAGAGTTGCCCGCCTGTGATCCTGTTGGTGATCCAGGTGTCGGGACCCCGATCGCGGGTGCCGTCCGCGAACGCGGGCGGAAGCCCGGCGAAAACCAGGAATGACGCGCTGACGGCGTTCAGGAAGGCTCTAGGATCAGGCATTGCGATTCCCCCTCGCTGCTCTTTCTGAGGAGCGCGGACACGGGATGCGGGAAGCAACAATGTCAGTCTATCGAGGATCTTCCGGGATCGAGTCAAGCCTGATCAATGCCTGCCCAATACGCCTGTTGGGAGAATCTGGCCGTCCGCAGTGTTTATTGTTCGGTCCCGTATCTTTCCGGATGTCTCGCACTTGCGTCTCGCGATGAAAGGTGGCGGCCCCTTTGCCGGCGGACTGCGTCGAGGCGGCGCGGGTGCAGGAGCCGGTGGGAGCGAGCGCGTGACAGGCGGTGCACGAGACCTCCAGACCTGTTGATCGCCCGCTTTTTCCCGGACATGGGACCCTGGTCAAGCGGCAAAAAGGCTGTCAATTGTCTCGGCAAACGTGTCTGCTTCGGCCGCGTCGATCACGTGGCGGTATCTTTCACTGTCACAAGGCCACGTCTCCACCAGGAGATAGGTGTGAACAAGGTGACGCAATTCACCGCCGTGCTGACCTTCTTGGCTGGTGCCGCGATTATCGGCGGCACCGGCTCGCAAGCGCGCCGATTCTGTCAAGGGTGACAAACAATACGACGACCAACAATTAGACCAACAACTGCGCGCAAAGTGCGCATCAGATCGTCAACGGGCTCGTCGGGGAGGGCTTCCTGCTGACGTCCGTCCGCGAAGTGCAGGGCGGCCGTGGCGACGCGGTGCCGGGGAGCTGGGAGCACTTCATGATGGTGGCCCCGCCGTGGCTGGAATTCGTCTGCCAGTACCGTCCCGCCAAGGGCGGGCGTACCTTTAGGTGAGTTGTGCCTGGATGCCGGTGATGACCGTGTCCAGGCCGAGCTCGAACACCTCGTCCCAGTCGGCGGCCAGGTGCGGGAGCGCATCCTGAAGGGTGGCGAAGCGGCCGGAGGCCAGGAGCGCCAGGACGGGCCCGGCGTCCTCGGGGTGGTAGGGGTTCCGCCGGAACTGCAGCTCCACGGTGACATAGCCCAAGACGTACGCCCCGAGCGTCCGGTAGGCCTGCACGCTCGCCGCGGCGCCAAGCCCGGCTTCGCGGTAGGCAGACAACTGGACGTCCAGGCTCTCGAGCCATTCCGCGGTGAACAGCGCGGGACGGTCGAACAGCAGCGGGACGAGGTTGGGGTGGTCGAGCAGCCCTTGCCGGAGCGTCCTGGCCAGGTGGCGGACCTTGTCCCAGCCGCGCACACCGGTGGGCATCCGGCTCCGCAACGTGGCGCCGAATCGGGCGGCCACGGCCTGCAGCAGCACCTCCTTGCCGGAGAAATGGCGGTAGATCGCCATCGCTTCGACGCCCAGCTCGGCGCCCAGGCGGCGCATGGTCAGCCCTGTCAGGCCGTGGGCGTCGATCAGCTGTAGCGCGGTGTCGGTGATCTGCTGCGCGGTCAGCCGGGTTGGTCTAGCCGTCCCCATCCTTCCAGCGTACATTGTCAACTACGTTGTAAACAGCGGGGAGGCCGCATGGAGACGATCGCCATTCCCGGCGGCGAGCTGACCTGCGAGATCGCAGGTCAGGGAGTCGCGCTGGCCATGATCCACCAGTACACGGCGGTCTCCGCGGGCGACCTGCTGGCGCGTACCCTCACTCCCCTGTTCCGCGTGCACGCGATCAACCCGCGCGGACTGGCCGGGTCCGGTCCTGTCCGCGATCGGCGGGACCTGTCGATGGCCGCCTTCGCCGAGCAGCTGCACGAGGCCCGCGATGCCCTCGGGATCGCCTCGTGGGTGGTGGCCGGCGCCTCGACCGGCGGGATGGTCGCCCTGCTGCACGCCCTGCAGGATCCCTCGGCGATCAGCGCCCTGGTCCTCATCGGCACCGCGCCCAGCCATCGGTTCCTCCAGGACAGCCTGTACGCCCCGGGCCACCCGCGAGCCGCCGAGCTCGCCCGGGCCCGCCCGCTCGCTCTCGGGGACGCCGCCGACCAGGCCAGGTTCGCCGACATCGTGTTCAGGCTCAGCGTGGCCGACCCGGAGGCGACGCCTGTGCCGCCCGGCTGGGCCGAGCCGGAGGTCTCCATGCCGCGCATGATGGCGTTCTCCGAGGAGCTGAGCGGGTTCGACCTGGGGCCCCGGCTGGAGGGCATCGCCTGCCCCACACTCGTGATGGTCGGACGGCATGACCCGCAGTGCCCGCCCGCCCACAGCCGGGAGATCGCCGGACGCCTCCCCCGGGCCCGCCTGGCGGTGTTCGAGCGCAGCGGTCACTTCCCGTACCTGGAGGAACGTGACGCCTTCGAAGCCGTGCTCGCGGAGTGGGCCCGCGACCACGGCCTCGGGTAGAGCCCGCCGCGCGGCCGCTCAGCCGCGCAGCTGCGCGTTGAGCCGTGCGGCCTGTCGCGTGAGGTGGTCGCGTTCGGGGAGGCTGGAGGCCGATCGGGCGGCTTCGGCGTAGAGCCGTGCCGCGGTCACGGGGTCACCGTCGCGCTCATGCAGGTACGCCGCGACGGCGATGTGGCGGGGCAGGGCGGGGTCGAGCTCCGCCAGGGCGGCCAGGCCGGCCCGCGGGCCGTCGGCCTCGCCGACCGCGACGGCCCGGTTGAGGCGGGCCACCGGGCTGTCGGTGAGGCGTACCAGTTCGTCGTACCACTCGACGATCTGCACCCAGTCGGTCTCCTCGGCCGTGCGGGCGTCGGCGTGCAGCGCGGCGATGGCGGCCTGGGCCTGGAACTCCCCCAGGCGGTCGCGGGCCAGGGCGGCCTGCAGCACGTCGACGCCCTCGGCGATCAGGCGGGTGTTCCACAGGCTGCGGTCCTGCTCGGCCAGGGGGATGAGCCGGCCGTCGGGGCCGGTCCGGGCCGGGCGCCGCGCGTGGTGGAGCAGCATGAGCGCGAGCAGGCCCGCGACCTCCTCATGGTGGGTCTTGACCGCCAGTTGGCGGGTGAGCCGGATCGCCTCGCCGGCGAGGTCGACGTCGCCGGAGTAGCCCTCGTTGAAGACCAGGTAGAGCACGCGCAGCACCGTGGGGACGTCGCCGGGCTGGTTGAACCGGACGGAGGAGACGGTCCGCTTGGCCCGGCTGATGCGCTGGGCCATGGTCGCCTCCGGCACGAGGTAGGCCTGCGCGATCTGACGCGTGGTCAGGCCGGCGACCGCGCGCAGCGTGAGCGCGACGGCCGAGGCCGGGGTCAGGGACGGGTGCGCGCACAGGAAGTACAGCTGGAGCGTGTCGTCCACCGCCTCCCCCGGGCCGGGCACGGGCTCGGTCTCGACGCGTACCTCGCGGTGCCGGCGGGAGGTGTCGGCGCGGGCGGCGTCGAGGAACTTGCGCCAGGCCACGGTGACCAGCCAGCCCTTGGGGTCGCGCGGCTGGTCGTCCGGCCACGTGCGCAGGGCCTCGACCAGGGCTTCCTGCACGGCGTCCTCGGCCGCCGCGAAGTCGGCTCCGCGACGGACAAGGACACCGATCACCGCGGGCACCAGCTCCCGCAGCAGCGGCTCGTTCACTCGGTCACCGTGAGCCGCTCGCCCAGGAGGGGGCGCACCTCGAGCCACTCGTGGATCGGCTTGCCACCCGCGCCCGGAGCCGCCGACAGCTCGCCGGCCAGCTCCAGCGCCCGCTCATAGGTCTCGACGTCGATCACCATCCAGCCGGCGATCAGGTCCTTGGTCTCCGCGAACGGGCCGTCGGTGACCGGCGGCCGTCCCTCGCCGTCGTAGCGGACGAACGTGCCCTCCGGGGAGAGCGCCCGATGGTCGACGAACTCGCCGGTGCCCTCGAGCCGGGCGGCGAAGTCCCGCATGTACTGCACGTGGGCCGAGACCTCCTCCGGCGTCCACTGGTCCATCGGCACGTCGTTGACCGCTGCCGGCGCGCCCCGGTAGTGCTTGAGCAGCAGGTACTTGGCCATCATGTTCTCCTTGGTGTGTACGGCCCATTGTGGCCGGTGGTCCGTGCGGGACGAAACCGCGCGGGTTCTCGACATCCCACCGCGACGCTGGCGCTGCGGGACACCACCGGATCCGTGCGCGAGCCGTCCCGAACCACCGAAACAAGCAGCTGTGGGCTAGATCACTGTTGAGGTTGACCTGAGGTCAGGGTGGAAGCTCGCCGCAGCGGCACGACGCCGACCGGGAACAACAGATCTCAAGGAGCGGTCCACCATGTCCATCCCCCTGTCCGACCAGGACAAAAGCACCCTGCGGACCGCCGCGTACGGCGCCGTGTCGCTGATGGCCGCCGCCACCGGCTCGCCCCGCAAGGCCGCCACGAAGGCCACCACGAAGGCCACCATCGCCCTGACGTCGGCGACCGGTCTGGTCGGGCACGTGCTCGCCGCGAACGCCGAGGACATCGAACTGCAGGGCAAGACCGTCGCAGAACTCGCCGACCAGGTGCTGCCGGCCCTGACCGCAGCCATGAACCTGCTCGGCGGGCAAGCACCGGCAGAGGCCGGCAACTTCCGCGGCACCATCCTCCTCGCCATCGAAGCCGCCCAGGCTCGCCCGGACCAGGCCGGCACCACCACGGCCGCGATGGCCCGCAAGATCACCGCCGCCCTCGACGCAGCCGCCCTCGACGCCGCCGGGGCGGCCGCTGCGGGCGGCGGGGCGGCGCCGGCGGCCGCTTCCGGGCACGACCGGCCGGAGCTGCAGCAGGCGATCGAGGAGATCGTCGATTCCGGTTTCCTCGGGGTGTCGCTGCGCGTGCACGATGAGCGGGGCGCGTGGGCCGGCAGCGCCGGGGTGGCCGAGCTGGGCGGGGCCGCGAAGCCGCCGGTCAACGGGCACGTGCGGATCGGCAGCAACACCAAGACCTTCACCGCGACCCTGGTGCTGCAGCTGGTGGCCGAGGGCAAGATCGGGCTGGACATCCCGGCGGCGGACTACCTGCCCGAGTTCGGGCTGGACCGGCGGGTCACGGTGCGGATGCTGCTGCAGCACACCAGCGGGCTGTTCGACTTCCTCGGCGAGGTCTACGACGACGGGACGTTCGCGCCGGGGATCACCATCCCTTACGGCCCCGCGGGCAGGGAGTGGGTGGACAACCGGTTCAAGACCTACCGGCCGCAGGAGCTGGTGGAGCTGGCGCTGTCCAGGCCGGCCCGGTTCGAGCCGGGGACCGGCTGGAGCTATTCCAACACCAACTACGTGCTGGCCAGGTTGCTGATCGAGAAGGTCACCGGCCGCTCGCTGGCCGAGGAGATGCAGTGGCGGATCCTGGGGCCGCTCGGGCTGTCGGGCACGGTGGTGCCGGACGCCTCGCCGGAGATCCCCGAGCCGCACGCCCACGCCTACTACCGCTACGAGGACGCGGGCGAGCAGAAGACGATCGACGTCACCCGCCAGAACATCTCCTGGAGCTCCACCGGCGGCGACATGATCTCCACCACCCAAGACCTGCACACCTTCATCTCCGCGCTGCTGGGCGGCAAGCTCCTGCCGGCCGAGTTGCTGGCCGAGATGTGCACCCCGCACCCGACGGGCATCCCGAACATGGACTACGGCCTGGGCGTGTTCGTGGTGACCACGGACGGCGGCGGCACCGTCATCTCGCACAACGGCGGCACCGTGGGCCACGCGGCGCTGATGTGCGGCACACCCGGCGGCAGCAGGACCCTGACCGCCGCGCTGAACTGCGTGGACGACGCCGACCTGTCCATCGCGGCGGCATTCCGGTACGCCCAGCAACGGCTCCTCAACGAGGTGTTCGGCGGTGGACAGGCCGATCCGGCCCAGCCGGCGGACTGAGCACCGGCGTGCATCAGGGAGAACCCCGAACCAGGGCCACGCCGAGCTCCACGGGCCCGGCGTGGCCCGTCCATACGCCCGGCCGCGGTGTGCGTGGTCGCCGGGCTCGAGCACAGGGCAGGCTGAGCAGATGAGGAACGGGGTCACGATCGGGCAGGCGGCGGCATTCGTCGGCGTCACAGTGAAGACGGTCCGGCACTACCACAAGCTCGGCCTGGTGAAGGAGCCGGAACGCGACAGCTCCGGCTACCGGCGCTACGGATCGGCCGAGCTGTTGCGCCTGGTGCAGGTCCGCACGCTGGCCGCCGCAGGGGTGCCCCTGGCCGACATCGGGCTCCTGCTCGACGCCGGACTCCCCCTGACCGCGCCGCGCTCCGGTCCCTCGG
Organism: Nonomuraea sp. NPDC049709; assembly: GCF_040674815.1. Classification (NCBI taxonomy): domain Bacteria; kingdom Bacillati; phylum Actinomycetota; class Actinomycetes; order Streptosporangiales; family Streptosporangiaceae; genus Nonomuraea; species Nonomuraea sp. NPDC049709. The sequence continues at coordinate 5,059 of NZ_JBFANM010000075.1, read as the reverse complement.
ACCGGCCGCCCGGCGGGTGGCCGGGGGCATCTCGTCCGGTACCGGCAGGAGCGCGTGGTCCAGGGCATCGCGGGCGTGCCCGGGCCGCCGGGGACGCCGCCCGCTCACGTCCCAGGGGCTCCTGCGGGGAGCTTGGTGTCGTCGTCGGTCCTGGCCGCGTTCAGGTTCGCCCCGGTCAGGTCGGCGCCCGTCAGGTCGGCACCTGTCAGGTCGGCGCCCTTGAGGTTCGTCCCCTTCAGGTCAGCGCCGAGCAGGCTCGCCTTGCGCAGATCCGCTCTACGCAGGTCCGCCCCGCGCAGGCTCGCCCCGTTCAGGTTCGCCTCGCGCAGGTCCGCCCCGCGCAGGTCCGCGTTGAACAGGTCCACCCCGCTCAGGTCGGCCCAGCTCAGGTCCGCCTTCCTCAGGTCCGCCTCGAACAGGTCCACCCCGCTCAGGTCCGCGCCGTTCAGGTCCGCCTCGCTGAGGTCCGCCATGAACAGGATCGCGTGCCCCAGGTCCGCACTGTCCAGGTACGCCTTGTGCAGGTCGCTGCCGGACAGGTCGGTGTGGGCCAGGTTGGCCCCGCTCAGGTGGGCCCCGCTCAGGTCCGCCCGGGTCAGGACGGCGGTGCCGAGGTTCAGGCCGCTCAGATCCGCGCCCGGCACGCGGATGCGCGCCAGGTTGCAGCCGCAGACCCAGTCGTGCCCGAGCTCGGTGTTCGGCGCGTCGTAGACGCTGCCGAGCACGGTCAGGGCCATCTGCACGTCGGTGGCCGGTTGCCCGAGTTGCCGGGCTGGGGACATGGAATCGTGCTCGCGCACGTACGCGGACATGACGTCGACGGTCATCACCCGATCACGTGGAGAATCCTGCGCCAGGCGCTGCAGCGTGTCGATCGCGTCCAGGCGGACCTCGATCCGCTCGGAAGCGAGCTGCGCCACGGCTTGGCCGTACCTGTCGAGGCTCTGCCCTTCCAGCGGGGTCTGCATGGACCTGGCGTCGGTGTAGACCAGGCTGCCCGCGGCCAGCAGCAACCCGAGGACGATGCCCCAGGTGCTCATCCGCTCAAGAAGCGCCCCTCGGTCGGCGGCGAGCGTGCCGAAAGCTTTCTCAGGCGGGCGGGCCTCGGTCTCCTCCGGGGTGAGCGGCCGCAGCTCGCGGCGGCGACGCAGCTCGCCCGCGGCCCAGAATCCGGCGCCGATCAGGAGGCTGACGGCCGCGAGGATGGTGAGCACCAGCGGAGGGAGATCCGCCGTGGTGTACGGCGGCGTCAGGTAACGGGGCAGCCGGTCCAGCACCGGCGCCAGCCAGGCGGTGCCGGGTGCGCCGGTGAGCAGGTGGAAGGTCACGGTGGCGATGGCGGTGATGACGACCACGCTGATCGACCAGATCAGGGCCCGCCGCCGACGCGCTTGCCGTGATGTCACAGCCCCATTTGATCTGGAGCTGGGTACCGAATGTAAGCCTTTCGACGGAACTGTTACTTCGGGTGACTCGCCGGGCGCCCGAGGCCCTGTGAACAGGCGTGAGCGGCGATCGCGACCGGCCGTCTTGGATCGCGCCCGCCAAGCCGCCGGTGCCCGTGGTGCCGGCCACAGAGTGGATGGCCGCCATGGCGGTGGCAGCCGGAAAAAATTTCGGAACTCGGGGCCGGCGGATGTCGAGAATGCTCCGGCGGCTCCGTCCCTGGGGCGAATCACGACAACGACCCTGGAGGGACGGCCATGCGAGCGAACGAGATCACCGAGATCCTGGACCGGCCGATCAGCCAAGAGCTGCTGGCACGCGACGTGACCCGGCTGGCGTACGTGGCCAAGGACGGCATGCCCCGGAACGTCCCGATCGCGTTCACCTGGAACGGCTCGGAGATCGTCATGTGCACCACGAAGAACGCCCCGAAGCTCCCGGCTCTGCGCGAGAACCCGATGGTCGCCCTGACGATCGACACCGAGGCGCACCCGCCCAAGATCCTGCTGATCCGCGGCCGGGTCGAGCTGGACGTCGTCGACGGCATCCCGGACGAATACCTCCAGATCAACGGCTCGTACAAGATGACGCCCGAGCAGCGGGTCGAGTGGGAGGCCGAGGTCCGCTCGCTCTACGACGGCATGGTCCGGATCGTGGTGACCCCGACGTGGGCGAAGCTGATCGACTTCGAGACGACCCTGCCGAGCGCGGTCGAGGAGCTGGTCCGGCAACGGGCCGAGCGTGAGCGCGCGTGAACACGGTCCCGACCAATACAGAGGAGAACATGATGCGCAAACTCATCGTCCAGCAGTGGGTCACCGTCGACAACATCGCCGCGGAGGAGGACGGCGGGCTCAGTTTCGTGTCCGGGGAGCCCTTTTCCGAGACCACCAACAAGGCGTTCGAGGCCAGCATGATGGGGTTCATCGACTCGGTCGACACGTTGATTCTCGGCGCGAACACCTACGCCCAGTCCAAGGACTACTGGCCGTACGCCGACGAGCAGGGCGAGTACGGCGAGAAGCTCAACAACCTCACCAAGGTCGTCGCCTCGTCGAAGCTGGATGACGCCCCCTGGGGAGATTTTCCCGCCGCGACCGTGACGCGCGACCCGGTCGCCACCCTCCGGGAGCTGAAGGAGCAGAGCGGCAAGGACATCTGGCTGTGGGGGAGCTTGAAACTCATGCACTTCCTGATGGATGTCGGTGTCGTCGACGAGATCATCCTGCTCGTCTGCCCGGCGTCACGCGGCAGGGGAACGCGCATCTTCGCGGATAGGCAAGAGCTGAAGCTGGCAGAGGGCACCTCGTTCGACAACGGCGTGGTGCGTCTGCGCTACGAGATCAAGAAGTAAGCGGAAAGTCCGCGTCTCCCGCTTCGGCGGGGGTGTGCTGTCCGGCCCCAGGACGGTCGCGGGACTGCGCGGGACTGCGCGGCGGCGTCGATCAACGGCCGTACGATCGCTTGCACCGCCACGACGGTGAGTCTTCGGCTCGCGATCGGTCACCAGCCGTGGCAGAGCTGCCTTCAGAAGGGTCGAAGTCATGCTGATCTTCTCGATGATCGTCTCGGTGGACGGCTTCATCACGGACCGGGAGGGCGGCGATCGAGCTCGGACTGGTCGACGAGCTGGGGATGTTCCGCTATCCGGTCGTCGTCGGTGGCGGCACGCCCTACCTGCCGCCGGGCGCCGAGGAGGTTCGGCTGGACCTGGTCGAGACCAGGACGCTCGGCTCGCGCGTGATCTACGAGTGCTACCGGCGCGCCCGCGGTGAGTCGGACTGACACCGCCGTCCGAGTCACCAGTGCCTCGCCGGACCGGGCATTCGCCGCGCCGGCCATGTGGCCGCCACCCGGCGGATGACCGGCCGGTTCGAGCGCTTCGATGCGTCCCGGCGCTCGGCGTGAGCTCGGCGACGATCGACAGGTACGTCGCCGAGCTCACGGCCGGCCACCACCCCCAACCCCCACCCTGACGACACCGGCTCAGGCCGGGGCGGGCAGATGGATCGAGGCGAGTTTGGCCGGGTCGACGACGATGTGGATGCCGGTGATCCGGCCTTCGGTGACGGTGAAGGCGATGACGGACAGAGGGGTTCCGTCGGGGCGCCAGGACATGTGGCCGGGGATGCCGTTGACCAGCACGGGTCGCTGGCGGGCGACCTCGCCGGAGAACATGCGGGCGCCGGCGGCGACCGCAGTGGCGCCGAGGGTGACGACCATGCCGTCGGGGGTGTCGACGGTCAGCTTCACGTTCGGGTCGAGGACACGCAGGAGCGCTTCGAAGTCGCCGCCGAGCGCGGCGGCGCTGAACGCCTGGACGACCTTCTGGTGCTCGCGGCCCGGGCCCGCCGGCCGGTCCGTGGTTCGGACCTTGCGGCGGGCGCGGCTGGCGATCATCTTGGTGGCGTCGGTGGATTTGCCGAGGATGTGGCCGATCTCGTGGAACGGGACCGCGAACATGTCGTGCAGGACGAACGCCAGGCGCTCGCTCGGGGTGAGCGAGTCGAGCACGATGAGCAGGGCGAGGCCGACCGAATCGGCCAGCGCCACCTGCTCGTCCGGCGCGGGGTCGTCGGCGGGCGTCACCACGAGGTCCGCGAACGCGTGCCCGTAAGCGGTCTCGGGGTGGGCTTGCCGGGATCTCAGGAGGTCCAGGCTGATCCGGCCCACCACGGTGGTCAGCCAGCCCGCCAGGTTGCCGATGGTCGCCGCGTCCTGGCGGACGAGGCGCATCCAGGCTTCCTGGACCACGTCCTCGGCGTCGGCGTGCGAGCCCAGCACGCGGTAGGCGAGGGCGCGCAGCCGATCGCGCTGGGCTTCGAACGCCTCGGTCACCAGGCCGGACGGCTGGGTGGTCACGGCCGTCACGGCCGGCGCTGCTTTCGCTGCTGGCGGAGCGAGACCCGGTTGCCGTCCGGATCCACCGCCTCGATGCGAACCCCGAACGGATAGTCCACCGGTTCGGACTCCTCGAAGGTGACGCCGCGCCGGCGCAGGATCTCGAAATCCTTCCGCAGATCATCGGATTCAAGGATCAGCGGACCGGGCGCGCCATCCCGGCCCACCTCACCCGGCTGACCCGCGGCCGCCGCATGCGACCACAGGAGGATCTGCACCGGGCTGTCGGGAACGCCCACGGTGAGGAACCGTCCGTCGGGCCCCGAGAAGTCGACCCGCTTTTCCAGGCCGAGCCCCTCGGTGTAGAACTCCAGCGCACGGTCCTGATCGGTGACGTAGACCGTCACGTACATGATGGTAGTCAGCATCCTGTTCTCGCTTCACTCGTCGGTGTGACGACCGTGCGTCTTCGGTCGTCACACCCATGACGAGTGCCCACGCGAAAAGGTAACAGGACGTCTGCTGATCGCCGCCATGCCCGGCGCGAGGACCGGCTCCACGTGGCCGCCGCTCGTCGGAAGGCTCGCGCGCGGGCGCGGTGTGCAGGAGACTTCCAGGCAGACCCATGCCCGACAGGCACCTGCGGCAGCGGGAGGCGCGCGATGCCCACACGCATGACCCTGGTCGTGGCGGCGCTGCTGCTGGCCACCCGCTGCGGCGCCGCGCCCCCCCCCCCCCCCCCGCCCCGCCCGCCCCCGCAACCCGGACCGGC
>NZ_JBFANM010000074.1:0-60839 GCF_040674815.1 Nonomuraea sp. NPDC049709 | reverse complement strand
GGGCAGTTACCGCCAGCGGCGAGTCGCGGGCTGCCGGCGGGCCCGCCCGCCCGCCGCGCCGGCGTGGACGACGGGTGCGCGGCTGGCTCTACGTGCTGCCCGCGCTGGCGGTGTACCTCGGCTTCGCCATCTGGCCGGCGCTGAACACGCTCCGCCTGTCGTTCCTGACCTGGGACGGCATCCTGCCGCCGGTCTGGGCGGGCTTCTCCAACTACATCAAGATTTTTCGTGATTCGGCGCTGTACGAAGCCATCCTGCACAGCCTCGCGCTGATCGTCTTCTTCTCGGTCATCCCCATCGGCATCGGGCTGCTCATGACAGCGCTGCTGATGGGCAAGGTGCGCCGGGGAATGACGTTCTTCCGGATCGTCTTCTTCCTCCCCCAGGTGCTGCCCCTCGTCGCCGTCGGCATCACCTGGCGCTGGCTCTACAGTGACTCCGGCGTCGTCAACCAGTTCCTCGACCTCGTCGGGCTGGGGGCGATCACCCGCGCCTGGCTGGGCGACTACCAGCTGGCGCTGATCGCGCTCGGCCTCATCGGCACCTGGACGATGAGCGGTCTCTGCATGATGCTCTTCCTGGCCGGCGCGCAGAAGATCGACCCGTCCCTGTACGAGGCCGCCAAACTCGACGGCGCGGGAGCGTTCCGGCAGTTCCGGCACGTCACCGTGCCCGGGGTGCGCAGGGAGATCACGGTCGCCGGAGTCATCACCACGATCGCCGCGCTGGCCAGCTTCGACCTCGTCTTCGTCACCACGAACGGCGGCCCGGCGGGGCAGACCAACGTGCCCGGCCTGCTCGTCTACCGGCTGGCCTTCAACGAGGGCGACATCGGCGGCGCCAGCGCGCTGGCGGTCGTGCTGACCGTCATCGTGGTCGCCGTCGTCAGCGCCGTCCGATATTTCACCAGGGATGATGAGAGTTGAGCATGCGCGGCGGTGTCAGTCTCCGGTACGGAGTCCTCGTCCTGCTGGCGGTCATGGTGCTGGTGCCCTTCGCCGGCATCGTCCTGGCCGCCCTGCATCCCTCGGGCGCGCAGCTCGACGGGCTGAGCATCCCGGACCGGTGGTCGTGGGAGACCTTCGCACTCGCGTGGGAGCAGGGCAACTTCACCAACCTCATGCGCTCGAGCGTGCTGATCGCGGTCTGCGTGGTGCCGCTCGCGGTGGTGATGGCCACGCTCGCCGGCTACGGGCTGGCGATCCTCAAGGTGTGGGGGCGCCGGACGTTGTCGTTCGGGTTCGTGATGGGGCTCACGCTGCCGATCGAGGTCATCGTGGTGGCGCTCTACTTCAACCTGCGCGAGGTCGGCCTGACCGACTCCTACGTCGGCGTCATCCTGGCCGAGGCGGCGTTGTTCATGCCGTTCGGGGTGTACTGGATGCAGACGCACTTCTCGAACGTGCCCGAGGAGCTCGTCGAGGCGGCGCGCATCGACGGCGCCAGGGACCTCGTGGTGCTGGCGCGGGTGCTGCTGCCGATCTCGTGGCCGGCGGTCACCACGCTGTCCGTTCTGTACTTCATGTGGTCGTGGAACCAGTTCATGCTGGTGCTGGTCATGATGCAGAACCCGGACCAGCGCACCGCGCCGAGCGGGCTGGGGCTCTTCGTCGGCCAGTTCACGACGGACATCCCGCTGCTGGCGGCGGCGTGTTTGATCGTCATCGCCCCGATCCTGGTCGTGTACCTCGTCTTCCAGCGCAGCTTCGTCAGCGGCATCACCCAGGGCGCCATCAAGGGCTGACGGAGGCGGCCACGTCCCGGCGCACGGCCCGATGGCCGTCGGCGCCCGTCACATCCGTGTCACGAGGATGCCGTCGTCGTCGCTGAACAGCTCGGCGCCGGGGTGGAAGGCGACGTTGCCGAAGGTGACCGGCACGTCTCGTTCCCCGGTGCCCTGCTTGCCGCTCTTGCGCGGGTTGGAGCCGAGCGCCTTGATGCCGAGGTCCAGCTCGCGCAGGGCGGCGACGTCGCGTACGGCGCCGTTGATCACCACGCCGGCCCAGCCGTTGGCCACCGCCATGCCGGCGATGACGTCGCCCATGAGCGCGGTGTGCAGCGAGCCGCCGCCGTCCACGACCAGCACCCGGCCCTGGCCCGGCTCGCTCAGGACGGACTTGAGCAGGGCGTTGTCCTCGTGGCAGCGGACGGTGACGATGGGGCCGGCGAAGGCGTGACGGCCGCCGTACTGGCGTAGTTGCAGGTCGCAGGAGTCGAGCTGGTCGCCGCGCTCGTCGTACAGGTCGGCGGTGACGATGGTCATGACGGGAACCCTTCTACGGATCGACGGGAAGCCGCTCGGACGGAGTGCCGATGCCAGGGATAAGGCATCCGCCCCGGCCTCGCCGCTGTGGTGCTTGCGCAGCCGCAGGGCCGCCTGGCCGCGCTCGACCTCCAGCGCCAGCTCCTTGACCCGGAGGTAGGCGTAGTCCGCCTTGGTGGTGTGGAGCTCGGCCGCAGATCCGCTCATCGCTGCCCTGCCTGGTCGGTGATCGTCATAACCTACCTCGCCATCCCGAGGCCCGGCCCGGGACGCCGTGGGGCCGCGGAGAGTGACGTCCCGGCCGGGTTCAGAACGTGATGAATCCGTACAGCGCGAGATGGTTCGACTTCGTGCTGCTCACCGTGTGATCGATGCTCGACGGCTGCACGGCGCCCCTGACGAACAGGTAGTCGATCTTCCTGGAACCGGCGGTGGCCTTCGCTCCGTAACCGGTCATGCCCAAGCCGCCGAGTGTCGTGGGGGCGATGTTCGTGCGGTTCGCGTCGATCCCGATCACGCGGATCGTCGAGGCGTTCAGCAGGCTCGTGGCGTCCGCGCCGACATGGATGCCGGAGTTCGCGATCCCGGTGTAGCCGGCGCCCGCGCAGGCATTGGCGCCGTTCTGCTCCGGGAGGTGCATGGTCGCGGCGAAGACAGTCGTCCCCGTCTCCCTGATCGTGAACCTCGCCGCGATCGCGCTCGTACGCTTCCACTTGTACGCGTTGGTGGCGCCGTCGTCGTTGTCCGGCGGCTTGTACAGCGTGCACCCGGCCCCGCCGGCGTAGGCCGTTCCGGGCTTCAGCCAGCCCGCGCTCCAGTATTTCGAGATGTCGCCCGTGGCCAGGCTCAGCGTCCTGGTGTTGTAGACGATCCCGTTGGTCTGCTTCTTCTTCAGGTCACCGAGCGCCTGCTGGCTGCACTTGTGCGTGCTGCCCCACGGTTCGGGATCGTCCCAGGCGACGATCGCCTTGTAGGTGCCCGCCGGATATCCGAACTTGGCGGAGAGCTGGTCGGCGTAGGCCGTGGCCTGCCCGGTGCCGCGTACCTGCTGCACGATCAGCAGATCGGGGGCCCGCACACCGGAGGTGCCCGTCCGGCCGTCGTCGTCGACCAGCATCGACGCCAGGTGGTCCGGGCCCGAGATGCGGGTGCACGTGCCGTCGGCGTTGTTCCTGACCAGGTTCTCGATGTTGTTGTTGTAGACCCGCAGGACTCGGTCCGCCGCGGCCGCGGGCGTTTCGTGCGCCTGCGCGATGGAGGGGGTGCTCGCGGTGAGCGCGAGGGCCGCCACGAGGGCCGTCGCGCCGCGCGATCGATGATGGAGGGACATGGTCGCAGAGTAGCGATGATCTCCGAGGCGATGGCCCGCCGGGGGCCTCCGCGCCCGAGTCGGCAGGGGGCGTCATGGGTTGTCCAGGTCGATCGGTTCCAGGGGGTGGGTGGCCGGACCGTGCAGGACGGCTCCGTCGGTTCCGAAGCGCGATCCGTGACAGGGGCATTCCCAGGTCTGTTCGGCCTGGTTGAAGGCCACGATGCAGCCGAGGTGCGTGCAGGTGGCAGAGACCGCGTGAACGACCCCCGCCGTGTCGCGGTGGACCGCGCAACGTCGGCCGCCGATACGGACGATGGCGCCCGATCCCGGGTCGATGTCGTCGATCGAATCGACGTGGGAGGAGCGCAGGCGGTCCCCGATGAAGTGGCGTGCGACCTTGGCCTGGAGCTTGGCGATGGGGGCGGCCTCGCGAAGCGGGTGAAGCCGCCGAGGATCGTACAGTTCGGCCCACGGCAGCTCGCGGCCGGTGATGAGAGCGGACAGGAGTTTCCCGGACATGATGCCGTTGCTCATGCCCCAGCCGCTGAATCCCGCGGCCACGTAGACGTGCTCGGCTCCTGGGTGAAGGTGCCCCACGTAGGGCAGGTGGTCGGTGGTGGCGTTGTCCTGCGCCGCCCATCGGTGGGTGATCTGCGTGCCGGGGAAGCGCTCGCCGGTCCAGGCCGCCAGCCGCTGGAAACGTTCGCCGGCGTCACCGGAGCCGGGCTCGGCGATCTCCCCGGTGATGATGAGCAGGCGCTGCCCGTGCCGATAGGGGGTGGTGCGGACCGACCTGGTGTTGTGCTCAGTGGTGATGTACATGCCGCCCGGGTCCTGCTCGGGTGGAATGGGCGACGCGACGACGAGCTCACGCCGCGGCTGCAGACGCGAGAACAGCAGCGCCCGGTCGAAGATCGGGTAGTGCGTGGCCACCACGACGTCGCCGGCGGTGACCGTGGTGCCGTTCTCGCACGCCAGCCGGCATGGCCGTCCCTCTTCCAATCCCGTCACCCGGGTACGTTCGTACACCCGGGTGCCGTCGCGGATCATCTGCCGCACCAGGGCGAGCAGGAATTTGCGGGGATGGAACTGTGCCTGGTCCTCCACCCGGACGGCGGCCGCGACGTCGAACGGCAGGCCCGTCTCGGTCACCAGGGACGCGGGCAGGCCGGCCTGCCGGGCCGCGTCGACCTCGGCGGTGATCTGCTCGCTCTCCTCGCCGGACTCGACATAGGTGTAGGCGGGCAGGCGTTCGAGGTCGCAGTCGATGGCCAGATCGGCCACGGTCGCGAACGCGTGCTCGATCGCGTCCTGCTGCGAGGTCGCGTACAGCCTGGCGGCCTGCTCCCCGTGCGCGTGGCGCAACCTGGCGTAGATGAGGGTGTGCTGAGCGGACAGCTTGGCGGTGGTGCAGCCGGTGACGGCGGCGGCGATGCGATCCGCCTCCAGCACCACGACCGAGCGGCCCGCCCGCGTCAACTCCCACGCCGCGCACAGCCCGGCGATCCCGCCGCCGACGACGGCGACATCGGCGGTGATGCCCTGCTCAAGCGGTGGGAACGACGTTGTGGCCGTCGATTCGATCCAGTACGACTCGGGCACTCCGGGAAGCGATGCCATAGGCAACGTTCACCGTCGTACGGCACTGCCCGAGCCCGTCACGAGCACGCTGGTCGGGCACGGGGCGGTGCACCATCTGGACGGCGTCGAGCACCGGGTGCGCAAGGCGATGTTCATGTCGCTGCTGACCGGTGTGGGGGTCGGCTCCTTGGTGGCGCACACCGGCGTGGCCTGGGACGAGGCGGCCCGCACGTGGGGCGACGGGCGTCAGGTCGTGCTGTTCGACGAGGCCGCCAAGGTTCTGACCCGAGCCGTGTGCCGATGGGCGGGCATCCCGCTGGACGAAGCCGAGGTGCCGGCCCTGGCCTCCGACCTGACGGCCATGGTGGACGGGTTCGGCAGCGGCGGGCCCCGGCATTGGCGCGGCCGGCTCGCCCGCAGGCGTCGCGAGGCGTGGCTGACCGACCTGATCGGCGAGCTGCGCGACGGCACCGACACCGCGCCGGCGGGCTCGGCGTTCGACGTCGTCGCCGGTCACCGCGATGCCGGCGGCAGGCCGCTCGACGCCCGGACGGCGGCGGTGGAACTGCTCAACGTCATCCGCCCGACCGCGGCGGTGGCCTGGTACGTGACCTTCGCCGCCCACGCCCTGCACCGCTGGCCCGATCAGCGCGAGGCGCTGCGCAGCGGGGACGCCGCCCACGCCGAGGCATTCGCGCACGAGCTTCGGCGGTTCTATCCGTTCGCCCCGTTCGTCGGCGGCCGAGCGGTCCGCGACCTGTCGTGGGCCGGGGAACGCATTCCCGCGGGCAGCCTGGTGCTGCTCGACGTCTACGGGCAGAATCACGACCCACAGCTGTGGGATGAGCCCTACACCTTCGACCCCGGGCGGTTCGCCGGACGCGAGCTCGGTGCCTTCGACCTGATCCCGCAGGGCGGCGGCGATCCGGACACCGGTCATCGATGCCCCGGGGAGGACATCACGATCTCATTGCTGCGGGCGTTGGCGGTACGGCTCGCCCGCTTGGACTACGACGTCCCCGAACAGGACCTCACCATCTCCCTGCGGCGCGTGCCCACCCGCCCCGCCAGCGGGTTCGTCCTGGCGGCCGCGCGGCGTGCGGTCACCCCACCACCGGAGCCGCCACCGCAGCGCCGAACGTCACGCCCGTCGACGACCCAGTAGCGGTCAACCGCGACACAGTAGTGGTCACCGCCGCTCAGCCCGCCCGGGCGGGCGCACTCATCGCGGGCGGCTGCGCGTACGCCACTCCGAGCGCGACGGGGGCCTGCCGCCCCCGCGTCATGAGGCCGAACAACGCACCGGAGGTTGCGCATCATGGATGGTGCCGCTGCCCACCGCTGCGTCCACGAAACGAAAGGCGCCGGGGGACGGGTGCCGTGGAGAACCTCGACTCGCACGCGGAAGGAACGAGGACCGCCGTCGAGTCCGGTTTCCAGGAGGGGATGGCGCGGACATCGCGTACGAACTCGGCATGGAGGTCGCGCACCGGCCCGACCGCACAAGACCGATGGGCCGGACACAGGAGGTGGCCTGGCGAAGGCATAGGACCCCGACATTGGGAAAGGGGGAGCCCTCAGAGCGGCCGCGCGAGAGCGCCGGCCGGCGAGGCGAACCCGACCAGTCGAGGCAGAGGAAAAGCAGATGGATCCGACACGACAGGAGACCGGCGGCGTCACCGGAACTCAGGACAAGGACTACAACCTGATCTGGTTCGTCGAGCAGTGCCTGAGCAACGTGCTGCGGTTGGAGAACTACATCGCCGACGCCGAACGCGCCGGGGACGACAAGCTCGCTGACTTCTTCCGCCGCGCTCAGGCCGAGAGCCGCAAGGGAGCCGAGCAGGGCAAGGACCTTCTGCGCCAGCACCTCGCCGGGTAGTGCGGCATGTGCTGACGACGCCGAGAGCCTCTCCCCGTCCGGGGTGGAGGCTCTCGACGGGTCATGGCGGGGGTGACGGATCGAAGGGGCACGCGACTGGCCAAGCGCTGGTTTCTCTTACTCTGACCTGGTCTTCTCTAGGCGCGTCGAGCACCATCCCCCGCAGGGGCCGTCTCCGACAGGAAGGTCTGGACCGCGTCCACGAATTGGCGTGGTCGGAACATGTGGATCACGTGGTTGGCGTGAATCTTCTTGTACTGGCTGTGCGGTACCAGCTGCTTGATCCGGGCCGCGTCATCGTCGTCCATCGCGCCGATGAGACCGTGCGAGGGCAGGCGACGCCAGTCGGCGTGAAGCACCAACAGCGGGCAGGAGACGCGGGAGAGGGCGTCGGCGTGGTCGAGCCCGTCGTAGAGGCGGCCGTCGACGAAGGCGCGCGCGAAGTCTGGGTCGAACATGGACAGCGACTTGAGCAGGAGGCGCAGGTTTCGGGGAAAGAAGCGGATGTCCACCGGCCGGCCGGGGTGGCGGGTCTGGAAGGCCCGGATGCGTCGGGACAGGAACGATACGAACCAGTCCGGCACGCTCCGCTCGCGCGTTTCGGAAACCGGCAGGGTCAGTCCGCGAAGGTAGTTGGCCAGGTCGCGTTCGTGCAGGTTTCCGAGGGTTTCCACGAGGTGTCGCAGTCCCTGGTACACGTAGCGATCGCGGTCGCGGAAGCGGGGCATCTCGGCCGAGAAGACCGGGGCATCCTCAAGGATCACGGCGGCGACCCGATCGGGGATGTTGGCCGCGCACCAGAGTGCGACCAGCCCGCCGGAGGAATTGCCGGAGATGACGGCCGGGGCCCGTACGACCTCGGTCAGGAAGGCGGTCATGTCCGCGCCGAGGTGCCGCCACGAGTATGCGCCCGGGGTCCAGCTCGACTTGCCGTGGCCACGTACGTCGACCGCGTAGACCCGCCACCGGCGTGACAGCGGCCGCAGGACCCGTTGGTAGCTTTCCCAGGTCCCGGTCTGCGCCGGCACCAGGACCAGCGGGGGACCCGTGTCCGGCCCCTCGACGTAGTTGATCCGCAGAGTCCCGGTGTCGAACCGGCGCTCGTGGAAGCCGGCGTCCCGGACGGCCCGGATGCCGATCGTCCCGGACAGATCCTCGAAGGGGTTGCGGTACTGCTGCGTGTTCATGGTCGCTCCTCGTCGGTACGGCCTGGAGTGGCGGTGGCTGCCGGGCTCTGCGGGATCCCGGACGACATGAGCTCGATCAGTTCCATCAGGGCAGTGGCCAGCGCGTCGCGTCCCTGCGGGCTCATCCGGCCCAGGATCGCGGCGAACCTGTCCGTCGACCTCCGGTCCACCGCGGTCAGCATCTGCTCGGCGTCGTCGGTGAGTTCCAGCCGGACCCGCCGGCGATCCTCCTGGTCGGGCACGTGCCGCAGCAGCCCGGCGCGGACCAGCCGGTTCGCCAGGGCGGAGGCCGCCGCGAGCCGCTGTCCGAGGCTCTCGGCCAGCTCCGACACCGTGCAGCCGGATCGCCGCCGGACGGCGAACAGGGCACGCAGTTGCGGCATCGTGAGGTCGAGTTCCAGCCAGGCGCCCTGCTGTTGCAGGACCAGGCCGCGCAACTGCCCCGCAAGCCCTGCGACATCAAGATCACGACCATCTTTACTCTCCATGAGAGAGATAGTCTACATCGCGTTGAGTATTCTGCTCCATGCCTCCACCCCGCCGACAGCCGCGGCTGGACGGCGGGCAGGCAGGCGGCCGCGGCCCGGATCGCACCGCGGACGGCCGGGGGGATGTCCCGGGCTCACAGCACACCGCCGCTGAGCAGCGGGGCGGGGCGGTCGGTGGCGAAGCTCCGCAGCCGGCCGCCGGTGAGGATCGCTGTTCGCCCGGACACCGGCACCACCTGGCCGGCGCTCGGCTTCGAGCACGGTCACCTCGATCCCGGCGACGGCGAGCCGGTGGGCGGCCGTCAGCCCGGCGATGCCGGCGCCCACCACGACCACGCGTTCGGCATCGCCGGTCATCCGTGCGCACCTGCCGCCCGTCGCGCTGGTCCGGCGGGCGGCAGGAGCCGGTTCACGAGATCGGCTCCTCGGCGCGCAGGGTGTCGATGGCGGCCCGGCTTCCGGCGGTGAGGTCCACCCCGAGCGCCTGCAGCATCACCACGAGCGCGCCGTCGGCGAGGTTTCGCGCCAGGCCGTCCGTCCCTGCGTCCGTCAGCCGCGCGGCTTCTGCCAGGACGCCGGAGATGACGGCGCGGCAGCGCGCTGCCACCGTCTCGTCCCTGCGGGCGGTGGCGCATGCCTGCAACCACAGGCCGGTGATGACCCCGTCGGTGAGCATCTTCCGGAAGCCGGTGCGCATCGCGGGCAGCGGGTCGTCCGGGGAGGTCGCCGCGGCCTGCCGGAAGACCTCCCGCACCTGACGTTCCAGCTCGTCGAGGCAGGCCAGGAAGAGTGCTTGCTTGCTGCCGAACAACCGGAAGACGTACGGCTGCGACACCCCGATCTCGTCGGCGACCTGCTGGATCGATGAGGTCGTCAGCCCGTGGTCGGCGAAGGCCCGCATGCCGGCCGCGATGGCCTCCGCGCGTCGTTGGTTCGCGGTGCTGTGTCGCGCTTTCATGGTCACATAGTAACCACTTACTAACAATGCGCGTCGGCAGCGACATCGGCCTTTCATTGAGGTCTATGTCACTCTGCAGAATGTTGTTAGTAAGTACTTAATAGCTTCATGATGCACCCATGGGATCCATGCGGGTAAACCATCTCAATTGCGGCACGATGCATCCCGCCAGCCGACGCCTGACCAACGGGACGGGCGGCCTGTTCGCGGCGGCGACCCTGGCTCTTCTGCGCGAACTTCACGCCTCGCACCCGCCTCGGCTTGAGGTGTTCTGTGCCCACGACCCGGTCGAGCTGGCGCGGTACGACCAGAACCCCACGGAGGACCTGTCATGCCCATGATCGAGCTCGCCACCGGCATGGGCGCGTTGACCGAGGACGCCAAGCCGTGACGGGCAGGCGAGCCGTCGACGATTCGCACTCGAAGTGGAGGCCGTGCCGGCGAGCACGTCAGCAAGCGAACGCGAGCAGGTGAGCAGTTTGATCCGGATACTGACCTGGAACGTGTGGTGGCGATTCGGCCCCTGGCAAGCTCGGCGGCAGGCGATCGCGGCCACCCTGGAGAATGCCGGTTGCGACCTCATCGGCCTGCAAGAAGTCTGGGCGGATGCCGATGAGAACCTGGCCGAATGGCTCGCCGACCGGCTTGGCATGCACTGGACCTGGGCGGCCTCGGACCGGCCCGGCCGCTGGCACGAACGGCTCGGCGATGCGACGGCCGACGTCGGCGACGCCATCCTCAGCAGGTGGCCGATCATCGACCGCGCAACGCTTCGGCTGCCCACCGCGGGCGGCCGCGACGATGGCCACCAGGTCTTGTACGCCCTGGTGAACGCCCCCGTACATCCGGTCGCCTTCTTCACCACCCACCTCAACTCCGCCCCGCACGAATCGGCGGTCCGGTGCGCCCAGGTCACCGCCTTGGCCCGGTTCGTCGCCGCCCGGCAGGGCCACACGGTCTTTCCCGCCGTGGTCACCGGCGACCACAACGCCCTGCCGGACTCCGACGAGATGCGGCTGCTGGCCGGGTACAGAACCGCCCCCGCCGTCCCCGGCCAGGTCTTGCTGGACGTGTGGGAGTACGCCGATCCCGCCGCGCCCGCGGTCACGTGGGACCCCATCAACCCGTACGCCGGGCGCACATGTGAACCGCCCGGGCGCATCGACTACATTCACGTCGGCCCGCCGGGTCCCGGCGGCCTCGGCCACGTCCGCTCCGTACGCCGTGCAGGTGATCGCCCCGTCGACGGCGTGTGGCCCTCCGACCATGCTGCCGTGCTCGCCGACCTGGCCACGCAGCCCGGCGAAGAGTGATCTCGCCTACGCCGTCCCACCACACCACCGCCGGGCGTTCGTCATGAACGCCGCTCTGATCGTCAACGGGTTCCCGCGCGACGGTGATGATCACCACGCGGATCCCGAGGTCAGTCAGGGTCCGGGGCGAACCCCGACGGGAGGCGGTTGAGCAGCAGGTCGGTGGCGCGGGCGAGGACCTGGGCTCGGGTGCGGTCGCCGTGGTCGGCGGCGAGGAAGTGCTCGCCGATCGCTACGCAGAACGCGAGCAGGCTGCGGGCCTCGACCTCGTCGGCGTCGGAGCAGAAGGTGCCGATCATTTGGCGCAGCAGTGCCATGCGCCGGTTGTCCACCCGCCGCAGGCGCTCGGCGACCGCCTCGTCGCGCCGGGCCCAGTCCCGGATCGCGAGGTCGATCGGCAGCAGGCGGTCGCTGGAGAAGGTGAGCACGCCCGCGCGCCGGATCTTGGTCCGCGGATCGCCGCCCTCGCGCTCGACGCGGTCGATCACCTCGTCGATGCTCTCCCGCTCCCAGGCGTCCAGCATGGCCTCCAGCAGCGCGTCGCGGTCGGCGAAGGACCCGTAGAACCCGCCTTTCGTGACGCCGAGCCTCTTCGCCAGCACCTCCACGCGGACGGCATCCGGGCCGCCGGCGGCCAGCGCCCGCAGGCCCTCCTCGATCCACCTGTCACGCGGCGTGCGAGTCGCTCCCATGATGTGTCTCACCCACCTCCCCCCTATATACGCCACCGTATAAATGGGCTAGCCTGGTTTTATACGGCATCGTATAGGTGAATGGAGGCAGTGGGATGTCCGTCGGCTTTGTCGTCAGTGCGGTGGGGACGCACAACATCCCCGAACCCGTCCGCGCGCTCACCTCGTTGCCCGGCATCGACTACGCCGACCGATTCACCCTCTCCGCGGACGTGGACGCGACACCGGAGGAGTGGGCCCGGGCGATGTTCGGTGACGCTCCCAGCGCCGCGGAAGTGCTGATCTGGCGCGGCCTCCTCGGCCTCCGCCTCAGCCGGGGACGATCGCCGGCCACCGTGGGCGGATGGCGGATCGGCGAGCGTGGCGCGGGTTGGATCCGGCTCGAGGCCGCTTCCTGGTTCCTGACCGGCAACTTCCTCGTACACACAGCCGCCGGGCGGGTGTCGCTGGGGACCTTTCTGCACTACGACGGGCTCCTGGGCCATGGCTGGTGGCCCCCGTTGTCCGTCATCCACCGGCGGCTGATCCCCGGATTGCTCCGCGACGCCGCGGCGAGGATTCGAGCATCCCGATGACGGTGGCCGCCGAACCGGGCACGGGGGCCGGTTCGGTGGTGGCCGGTTCGGCGGGCGGGGCATGGCCGGTCGCGGTGGGCCGGCCGGCGCTGCCTGATGTCCTGTCCATCGGAGTTCGGAGATGAGTGGTTCAGGTGTTGTCGACGCAGTTCACGAGGTTGTTCGGGGTGCGGCAGCCGATCGCGCTGGCGCCGATGGGCGGCTCGGCCGGCGGTGCGCTGGCGGCGGCCGTCTCGCGGGGCGGCGGGCTCGGGATGCTGGGTGCCGGGAACGGGGATCGGGCGTGGCTGGACCGTGAGGTGTCGATCGTCGCGTCGAGTACCGATCAACCGTGGGGTGTCGGTTTCCTGACATGGGCGATCGATGTCGATGCGGTGAAGCACGCGCTGGAGTACGCCCCCCGGGCGGTCATGTTGTCCTTCGGCGACCCGAGCCCGTTCGTGGAGCCCATCCGTCAAGCGGGGGCCGCGTTGATCATTCAGGTCACCGACATGGAGGAGGCGCGGCGGGCCGTGGACCTGGGCGCCGATGTCATCGTGGCGCAGGGCACCGAAGCGGGTGGCCATGGCGCCGGGCGCGGGCGGTCCACGTTGCCGTTCGTACCCGTCGTGGTGGATCTCGCGGATCCGGTGCCGGTGCTGGCGGCCGGCGGGATCGCCGACGGTCGCGGCCTGGCCGCGGCCCTGGCCCTGGGTGCGGCCGGAGCCCTGATCGGCAGCCGTTTCCAGGCCACCGTCGAGGCTCTGGTCGACCCCGCGATCGCCAGGGCGATCGTCGAAGGACAGGGGGAGGACACCGAGCGCAGCACCGTGCTGGACATCGCGCGCGGCTCCCGATGGCCATCGAAGTACCCCGCCCGCACCCTCGGCCACCCCTACCTCGACCGATGGCGCGGCCGCGAGGCGGAGCTCGCCGACGACTCCCAGGCCAGACAGGAGTACCAGAACGACGTGGCGCGAGGCGCCATACCTGCGCTACCGGTCTGGGCCGGCGAGGCCATCGACCTCATCACCGACCTGCCCTCAGCAGGAGACCTGGTCACCACCTTGGCCACGCAGGCCGAGGAGGCCCTGGCCAGGGCCGGAAGATGCTGACCGGCGATGACCCCATGTCGCGATCGCTGACAGCGAGGGCGGGTCTACCGGAGAACGCTTCCCTGGCGGAGGTCGTGGAGGCGGTGCGCTCGATGCCCTACGGGCGTCCCACGAAACGAAGCGCGCAAGGGGCGCTCGCCGAATGGCGAGGAACGTGCTCGACGAAGCACGCGCTGCTGGCAGCCGTCCTGGCGGAACACTGGCCGCACACGGAACCGCGGCTGGTCCATCGCGTCTATCGGTGCACGCCCGAGGACGCCGCCCGCCGCTTCGGCCCGGCCGCAGCCGCCGCGGTGCCGGAGGAAGGCTTGTGGGACGTGCACCGCTACCTGACCATCAACCTGAACGGGAACCGGGTCGTCATCGACGTCACCTTTCCGTCCGGTCCGGGCTGGGACGGAGCCGGCTCGATGCAGGTCGCGTGCGGGCGTGGCACCGACCACGCGGCTGGGTCCGACCCCGACGCGGACAAGCGAGCCTTGGAGGAGGCCCACTGCGACCCCCGCGTCCGCGAACCCTTCATCGCCGCCCTGGGTGACTCGTCCGGCCCAGGGGCCCAGGATCGCGGTGACGATGACCATCTGGGGCTCGGCGCCGCAGCCACGGCAGGGCGATCGGCATCGCGGCGGGTCTGACCCGTTTAAACTGCGGCGATGACGGCGTATCGGATCCTGGCCGTGGACGACGATCCGGCCATCCTGCGCTCGCTCCGCCGTGGCCTGCGGCTGGAGGGCTTCGCCGTGGACACCGCGGAATCGGGGCGGCAGGCGCTCGAGCGGGCGGCCGGGCGGCCCGACGCGATCATCCTCGACGTGTCCATGCCGGAAATGTCGGGCATCGAGGTGTGCAGCCGATTACGTGAGTCAGGGTCGCAGGTGCCGGTCCTGATGCTGTCGGCCATGGAGGAGGTGGCCGACCGCAGGGCCGGGCTGGCGGCGGGGGCCGACGACTACGTCGTCAAGCCCTTCGACCTGGGAGAACTGGTCCTGCGCCTGCGCGCCCTGTTGCGCCGCGCCGGACGCGCCCCGGGCACGGCGGTACGGGTCGGGCCGCTCGTCGTCGAGCCGGACGCGCGCCGGGTCACGTTGCGAGGCCGTGAGGTGGAGGTGACGCGGCGGGAGTTCGACCTGCTGGAGGTGCTGACCAGGAACGCCGGCGTCGTGCTGACCCGGCCCGTGCTGCTGGAGCGCGTCTGGGGCTACGACTTCGAGGTGACCGACAACGCGGTGGACACGTTCGTCGGCTATCTGCGGCGCAAGCTGGAGACGGGCGGCGAGCCGCGCATGCTGCACACAGTGCGCGGCGTGGGGTTCGTGCTGCGAGAGCCATGAAGCTGTCCACGCGTTTCGCGCTCTGCCTGGCGGTCGCCATGCCGCTGCTGGTCGCGTTGGCCGGCCTGGTCGTGCTGGGGTTGGTCGCGCGGGACCTGCGCGACCAGCGTGACGAACAGCTCACGTCGCAGCTGAAGGCGCTGAGCCCCATGGCGGGGTCGTTCGCGTGGCGGGCCCGCGTGCTGCCTGCCGTACCACCCGGCTTCCTCCAGCAGCGGCTGGCCGCGGCTGCCGGCGCTGGAGGGGTGTGCGTCGCGGCGGGCGGCGAGAAACTCCTGGTCATCGGGGACGTACCGGACAGCCTGCCGTCCGGTGCCGGTCCCGGCGACCACGCCGAAGGGGCGCGGCATTGGCGGTTCGCGGCCGTCGAACTGGGGCGGCAGGGGGAGGCGCGGCTGATCCTGTTCGAGCCGCACGAGCGCCTCAGCGACCAGATCGCGCTGCTGGCCCACCGGCTGGTGTCCGTCACGCTGGCCGCCGCCGTCGTGGGCGTGGTCACGGGGCTGGCCCTCGGCAGGTTCGCCGTACGGCCGCTGTCGCGGCTGGGCGGTCAGGCTCGGGCGATCGACACACCCGCCCGTACGGAGACGCGCCTGGCGACCACGGCCGGCGTCGCCGAGATCGACGAGCTGGCCCGCCTCCTCAACGACCTCCTCGACCGGCGCGACGCGGCCGTGACCCGCACGGGCGAGGCCCTGGAGACCTCGCGCGCCTTCGCGGCCACCGCCGCGCACGAGCTGCGCACGCCGCTCACCAGCATGGGCACCAACCTCACCCTCCTGGACCACCCCGATCTCGGCCCCGCCGACCGCGCCGAGATCGTCGCTGACCTGGTCGCCGAGCACGGGCGCATCCAGCGCCTGATCACGATGCTGAGCCGCCTCGCGCGTGGCGAGCTGCTCGACGCCACCTCCTTCGCCGAGACCGACCTGGCGGCGATCGTCGACGAGGCGGCCGAGGACGCCCGGCGCCGCCACCCCCACGCCACGATCAGCGCCCGCACGGCTGAGGGCGCCCGGGTACACGGCTGGGCGGAGGGGCTGCGCCTGATCGTCGACAACCTCCTCGACAACGCCGCGGTCCACGGCGCCGACGCCTCCGGCCGCGCCGCGATCACCGTGACCCTGGATGTGGGGGAGGAGATCGCCCTCGCCGTCCAGGACACGGGCTCCGGCATCGCGCCGGAGCACCGCGACGCGATGTTCACCCGCTTCCGCCGCCGCTCCGGCAGCCCAGGATCCGGGCTCGGGCTCACGCTGGTCAGGCAGCAGGCGGCCCTCCACGGCGGCATCGCCACGCTGAGCGCCTGCCTCGAAGGCCCGGGGACACGCGCTGAGGTACGCCTGCCCATGACCGGCCAGGAACCCGCGCGATCCGCCGCACGGTCCTGGCTGGAGTAGCTCGTTTGCCAGAGAGATGCCAGAAAGGTGCGTCACGATCCGCCGGAGCGATCCTTCGGAGGAGATGACATGCGCATCATCCATTACGCGGCCGCGCTGGCGCTCATGCTGGCGGCGCCGGGTGTGAACGCGGCCTCGGCCAGGACCGCCGACGTGCTGAGACCGTCGGCACATCCGGTGGAGCTGCGTACCGCCCCGAGAGAAATCGCGGTGACCTACACCTACAAGGGGCAGGAACGAACCTTGGACGACTTCCTCAGCCGGACGAAGACCAACGGCTTCCTCGTGCTCGACGGCCAGGACATCGTCGTCGAACGCTACACCGGTGCCAGCCGGGTCACCCGGTTCCAGTCCTGGTCCGTGGCCAAGTCGTTCACCTCGGCCGCCGTCGGCATCGCGCTCGGCGAGGGGCGCATCCGCTCGATCGACGATCCCGTGGACAGATATCTGCCCGAGCTGGCCGGCTCCGGCTACGCCGGAGTGCCCATCCGCGCGTTGCTGCGCATGTCCTCGGGCATCGACTGGGACGAGGCACGAGACGCGCCGCGCCTGCAGGTCGCCGCCAACAAGGGTTACCCGATCAAGAAGATGGCCGCCCGGCAGGAGCGCGGGTGGGACTGGGGCGAGAGGTTCGAGTACACGAGCATGAACTCCTTCGTCCTGGCCCGGCTCGTCAGCAAGGCCACGGGGGTTGCGTACCACGACTACGTGGAACGGAAGCTCTGGCAGCCCGCCGGCATGGAGTACACAGCCACCGTGGGCAACGACTCGCACGGCGACGGTCTCGGCTACTGCTGCTACCACGCCACCGACCGCGACTTCGCCCGCTTCGGCCTGCTCTACCTGCGCGGCGGCAAAGCCAACGGCCGCCAGGTCGTGCCGGCCTCCTGGGTCAAGGCGTCCACCAGGCCGTCCCCTGCCAACCCCCGGTACGGCCTGCACTGGTGGCTCGGCGAAGGCGGGGACTTCACCGCCGCCGGGTTCGGCGGCCAGTACATCTACGTCTCTCCCCGACACGGCGTGGTCATCGTCAAATCGACCACCGCCGCGATTCGCCCCGACCAGGAAGAGGCCCTGACCGCCTTCCGCGCCGTGGCCGCCGAGGTGGCCAGAACCCGCTGACGCCGTGCTCTCCCGTCACGCGTGCAAGGCCACCGCACTACCTTGATCACCATCTGGACGCAGGAAGGGCGGGCCCGGCCGGTCGGCTCACCGGCCGGCCGGGATGAACAGCGTCGCCGGGCTCTCCACCGGCCGGCCACTCCGACCGCCTCCCGATCCCAGCGCTGACCCAGCCCGGATGATCGGTCGGCACGGCTCAGATTGTCGTGGAAACGACCACCCGGCGGTTCTTGGCGCGTCCTGCCGGATCGTCCGAGCCGTTCGACTTGGTGTTCGGCGCGACCGGCTTGGCCTCACCGTATCCTCGCGCCTTGAGCCGTGACCGCGCCAAGCCGCCCTCAGCAGCCAGCCACTCGACGACCGCCTGGGCTCGTCGTTCGGACAGCGGCTGATTGTAGGAGTCCTCGCCCTTGGCGTCGGTGTGCCCGTCGACGGCAATCGGCGCGCCTGCCTCTGCCTTCTCCTCGATCTCCTGGGCGATGCGCCTGAGCTCGGCGGCGGCCGCCGGCTTGATGGTTGCCTCGTCGAAGTCGAACAGCACGTCGGCCTTGATGCTGAAGGCGATCGAGTCGTCCCCCTGCAGGACCTCGCTCTTGCCGACCTCGTACGACTTCAGCTCCGCCGCCGGAATCTCCACCGCGCCCACCTCGACCGCGGGCACTTCGACCGCGGGCACCTCGACGGCGGGGACGCATTCGTTGCGATCGTTGCAGGCGCCCGGGCGGATCACAAAGGGCCGGATGATGAATGGTCTGATGATGACCGGGCGGATGATGAACGGCCTGATCACGTACGGCACGGTGCCCCCGGCCTTCGGTTCGACCTGGCACACCTCGGGCGTCGACACGCCTTCGGCGTGCTGCTCCTCGGCCCGTCTCCCGTCGGCCCGAACCGGGTCGAGCTTGATCCCACCCGCGTTGACGCCGGGAATTTCGACCGGCGGAATCTCCACGGCGGGAATCGACACCGGTGGGATCGACGCCGCGCCGAGGCAGCCTCCAGGGGCCGAGGCGATCTCGGTGCACTGGGCGGGAATGTGCAGGGCGGGGATGTCGACGCCGGGGATGGTGACGGCGGGAATGACCGTGCCGCCGACCTTCGCCTCCGGGATGACCACCGGGTCGGCATGCACCGCTGGGCTGTCCACCGCCGGGATGAGCTTCCCGTTCGGGCAGCTTGCCGGCTCGGCTCCGGTCGGTGTGGGCGCCGGCGAGGTCGGGCTCGTCGGCGGATCGGTCGTCGTGGTGGCACTTTGCGAGCTCGCGTTCGCCGGTGTCTGACGCTCCTCCCCGCCCCCACCGGTCGTACCAACGCCACACGCGGCCATCACCAGGACCAGCAATGGTGTCAAGAGCCATGTTCTCGTCATGATGGATCTCTCCGATGCTGCCCACATGAGCCTTGACGGTAGAACATCCACCTTCAGAATTCGCATAGTGCGCCGTTGACCGAGCTCGGCGAGCTTCAGGACACCTGCCTCGCACAGGCACAGGTGGCGAGCGGCGAGCCCGACCGTGCGGCGGCCGTCGCTCGCGAGCTCGGTATGCCACGTGTCCTCGCGGACGTGCGGCAGCAACAGGCCCACCTCACCGGCGACCCCGACCTGCACCACGAGGCACTGGCCATTCGCGTCGCCCACGGGCTGCGCACGTTCTGGGTGGACAGCCTGGACGCGATCGCCGCGAATCGCCTGTCGCACCGGCCGCCAGCAGACGGCGCCCGTCCAGTTGCCGGCCCAGCGGAGTGTTCGCACCGGTCGACGCCTGGAGTTCGGCCATGGTGCCGGGGGAAGGGGGTCAGGCTGCGCAAGCGGCGCGCACCTTTCCTCACCATTTTCACTGTATAGCAGATTCGCGCGCCTCATGAGGCGCCAGAAAGTGCTTCATACTTGCCCGTTGCGAACGACCCCAACGAACGATGGAGCAACGGAATTGGGCTACGTGCTGGGTTTCGAGCAGATCGACTCGACGAATGTCGCAGACGTCGGCGGAAAGGGAGCGCATCTGGGCGAGCTCTCCCGAATCGATGGCATCCGCGTGCCGGACGGCTTCTGCGTCACGACGGACGCCTTCCAGCGGGTCCTGGCAGAGGTGCCGTCGATCGACGCTCAGCTTGATCTGCTGTCGCGCGTGGAACCGGACGACCACGCGGCGATCCGCACCCTGAGCGCCGATGTCCGCCGCGCCGTCGAAGGTGCCGCGGTGCCCGACGATCTCGTCGCCGCGATCAGCGAATCGCTCGCCCGGCTCGGGGAGCAGGCCTCCTACGCGGTGCGTTCCAGCGCGACGGCCGAGGACCTGCCGACGGCGTCCTTCGCCGGCCAGCAGGATTCGTACCTGAACATCGTGGGGCCGGCGGCGATCCTTCGGCACGTCCGGCGGTGCTGGGCCTCGCTGTTCACCGAGCGGGCAGTGACCTACCGGCTCCGTAATGGCTTCGACCACCGGAAGGTACGGATGGCCGTGGTCGTACAGCGGATGGTGTTCCCGGACGCGGCCGGGATCCTGTTCACCGCGGATCCCGTGACCTCGAACCGGAAGATCGCCACCGTGGAAGCCGGTTGGGGGTTCGGCGAGGCGCTGGTCTCCGGTCTGGTCACCGGGGACGTCTACACGGTGCGCGACGATCGGGTCGTCACCGCAGCGGTCGCCACCAAGCAGCGGTTCGTCCAGGCGTCGCCGGGAGGCGGCACCCAGGACGTACCGGTCGAGCCGCGGCGGCAGGCGCGGCCGGCTCTGACGGATGCCCAGGTCGTGCGCCTGGTGCGGCTGGGCCGGCGTATCGAAGCGCACTTCGGCCGGCCCCAGGACATCGAATGGTGCCTGGTCGGCGACGACTTCCACGTCGTCCAGAGCCGGCCGATCACCACCCTGTTCCCCCTCCCCACGACCGATGACCAGGAGAACCACGTCTACATCTCCGTCGGTCACCAGCAGATGATGACCGACGCGATGAAGCCGCTGGGACTCTCCCTGTGGCAGCTGACGACTCCACGGCCGATGCACGAGGCGGGCGGACGGTTGTTCGTGGACGTGGCCCCCACCCTGGCGACGCCTGCGGGCCGCGCGAACATCCTCGGGGCCCTGGGGAAGTCCGACCCGCTGATCCTGGACGCGCTGCAGACCGTCCTCGACCGCGGCGACTTCATCCGCTCGCTTCCGGACGAAGATTCCGGCGCCGCCCCCGCACCCGCCGGCGCCGCACCCGCCGCCCCCGCACCCGCCGGCGCCGCTCCCTCCGGTGACTCACCCGCCCCGATCGAGACCGATCCGGCCGTCGTCACCGAGCTGATCCGACACAACCAGGCGTCGGTCGCCACCCTGCGGCGCGAGATCCAGGGTCTGTCCGGGCCGGCGCTGCTCGGCTTCATCCTGGCCGACATCGAGGAGCTGAGGCGCATCCTGTTCGATCGCCGGAGCTTCCAGGCGATCATGGCGGGGATGGAGGCGACCTGGTGGCTCAATGACCACCTCGAGGCGTGGCTGGGCGAGAAGAACGCGGCCGACGCGCTCACGCAGTCCGTCCCGCACAACGTCACGTCGGAGATGGGGCTGGCGCTCCTCGACGTCGCGGACACGATCCGACCGCACGCGGACGTCGTGGCGTTCTTGCACCGCGTCGTGGACGAAGGCCGCGAGGGCGACGGCTTCCTGGACGAGCTGGCCGGGCTGGCCGGCGGACGGGAGGCACGTGAGGCCATCCGGGGCTACCTCGACGAGTACGGCATGCGCTGCACCGGCGAGATCGACATCACCAGGACGCGCTGGAGCGAGGATCCCGTCACACTCGTGCCCACCATCCTCGGCAACGTCAAGAACTTCGAGCCGGGCGCCGGCAAGCGACACTTCGAACAAGGACTCCAGGAGTCACGACGGAAAGAGCAGGAACTGCTGACGCGATTGCGCGCCCTGCCCGACGGGGAGCAGAAGGCCGAGGAGACCAAGCGGATGATCGACCGCGTCCGCACCTTCGCCGGATACCGGGAGTACCCCAAGTACGGCATGGTCAGCCGCTATTTCGTCTACAAGCAGGCGTTGCTGCGGGAAGCCGATCGCCTCGTCCGGTCCGGCATCCTGCGCGAGAAGGAGGACATCTTCTTCCTCCGGTTCGAGGAGTTGCAGGAAGTCGTGCGCACCGACGACGTGGACGCCGAACTGGTTCGGGCGAGGCGGGAGGCGTTCCGGTCGTACGAGGCGCTCACACCGCCCCGGGTCCTCACGTCGGACGGCGAGGCCATCACCGGCCAGTATCGGCGCGAGGACGCCCCGCCCGGCGCGCTGGCCGGCCTCCCGGTCTCGGCCGGGACCGTCGAGGGCCGGGCCCGTGTCGTCACCGACATCGCCCGGGCCGACCTCGAGGCGGGCGACATCCTGGTCACCGCCTACACCGACCCCAGCTGGACCCCGCTGTTCGTCACCGTCGCCGGACTGGTGACGGAGGTAGGCGGCCTCATGACGCACGGGGCGGTGATCGCGCGTGAGTACGGCTTGCCGGCCGTGGTGAGTGTGCAGCACGCCACCCGGCTGATCCGGGACGGGCAGCGGATCCGCGTCCACGGCACCGACGGGTACGTCCAGATCCTCGACTGAACCGTCCCACCGGACCCCGCAGCGGGACGTCGACGCGGCGATCGCGACGCGCGCTGGGGCGCTGGGTGTCCGTCGTGATGGCAGGGCGTTTCGTGCGCCTGCGTTATCTGGTCGGGATCCGGTCGAGTTCCACCAGGCCGAAGCCCAGCTGGCTGTACAGCTCGAGCTGGTCGTAGTACTCACGGTGCGAGTCGATCTTGCCGTCGGAGACATGGGCGCTGCAGGTGGCTCTGATGGCGATGCGGCGGCCCGTTCCCGCTATCGTGCGCCCGTCGGGCAGCAGGAGCGGGCCGGTATGGGTGCCGGTGTAGGTCCATTCGGTGACGGCCGGGTTGTCGCAGTCGCCCAGCTCGAACCACGCTGCCATCTGAAAGTCCGGGAACCCCTGGAAGAGCTGCTGGTACAACCAGCTGATCTCGTCGTGTCCCTGCGCGACGCCCGCCGGCGTGACGAGGACGGCGTCCGGGCTGTAGCAGTCGAGCACGCCCTGCAGGTCGTGCGCGTTGACGGCGTCGCAAAATCGGTGTTTGAGCTCCCAGTAGGTCGACACGGGGCACCTCCAAGCGATTCGAGCGGGTGAGCGAGTCCGTACGCCCCGGCGAGCGTCACGGCCTGGGTGGAACGTACGGGAAGGTCGTGGTCGGGCGGCTGGTGACCGATTCCTGGTCGATCCCCAGCGTGACGGGTGTGTTGGCGGCGAAGGAGAACATGACGTCGGGCGCGTTGTCGGTCCGGGCACGGCCGTTCCAACAGCGGGTGGATCACCGACAGCCCGGCGCGGTCGATCGGTCGCCGGCCGCCCGCGTCGGTGGCCAGGCTCGCCGGCGCCCACACCCCGATCCGGCGGTCCTGCCCGGCGGCCGGAAGCAGTTCGGCGTCGTCGAGTTCCAGCGCGTCGCCGTTAGCGTCGATCTTGAACCCGTACCTGCCCTCGGGGTGCAGGCCGCGCGGGGAGCCCTCGCCGGCGGCGGACCGGCTGTGGTCGCTGACCAGGACGGTGCCGCGTTCCTTGCGGAAGACGTACAAACCGGTGATGTCCAGACGTGGGTCCTGGTGGGCGATCGGAGAGTCGAGGTGATGGGACATGGTGGCGCTCGTTCCTCTGGGCTCGGGTTCGGGAGCCGGCATGCGGGCATCGAGAGGCGTTCGGCCTCACGGATGTCACCCGCGCGGCCGCGCGTCCTCGCCGACGCTTTCGTCGTTCCTCTAAGTCTCGGCGCGAGGGGCTGGACGGCGCTGCCAAGCGCCCGTCAAAATCGCCTTCCCCGTCGGCCCGGTACGCAATTGCGAAGTCATCATCCGGTCGGTCTCGTCAAGTTCCAGCATGTTCGTGCCCGCCGTTTCCCTTGGGGCCGTCGTCGTCACCGGCGGCGGACCGTGTTCCAACCAGAACGACCCTCCGTTGCGCGTCGTTGTTACGGATGTAACATGGGAGTGTGGCGGACAAGCCGGATGTGTCGGGCTGGTTGCTGGTCAGCGTGTCCACCGCCGGGGCCGCCCCGACCCTGCGCGTGCAGGTGTGGCGCAAGTTGCGCTCGCTGGGCGCGCTGTATCTGCAGCAGTCGGTCTGCCTGCTGCCCGAGCGCGAGCAGACCGTGCGGCAGATGCGCCGGCTGCTGGACCGGGTGCACCAGCAGGGCGGCTCCGGCCGGATGCTCCATGTGGCGCTCACGGATGTGGGCGAAGAGCGGCAGATCGTCGGCGAGTTCAACGCTGCCCGCGATGCCGAATACGCCGAGGTGCTGGAGCGGCTGCCTGCCTTCCGGCAAGAGCTGGCCGCGGAGCGGGCCCGGGGCCGGGCGACGTATGCCGAGGTCGAGGAGTCCGAGGCCGACCTGGAGCGCTTTCGCTCCTGGATGGCCAAGATCGCGGCCCGTGACTACTTCGCCGCCCCGGCCGGTGCCGTGGCGCGGGCCGCGGTCGAGGACGCGGCCGCCGATCTGGCCGCCTTCGAGCAGGCCGCGCTCACGGCCGAAGACCCCGCCGAGGCGATCGAGACCGGCGAGCAGGAAGGCGGCCGGCGGTGACCGGAGCGTGGGGATGGGATCTGCTGATCGGGCTCGCCGTCGCGTTGCTGGTCGCGTGGCTGGCGCTGATCGCGATGCTGGCGATCGTCCGGCCGCGCGGCGGGCTGCTGCGTGAGGCGCTTCGGCTGCTGCCGGACGTGCTGCGCCTGGTGCGGCGCCTGGCCGCCGACCCCGACCTGCCCCGCGGTGTCCGCGTCCGGCTCGTCCTGCTGCTGGCCTATCTGGCCTTCCCGATCGACGTGGTGCCCGACTTCATCCCGGTCCTGGGCTATGCGGACGACGCCATCATCGTGGTCGCCGTGCTGCGCTCGGTGGTGCGCCGCGCCGGGCTGCAGGCCGTACGCCGGCACTGGCCCGGCACCGACGACGGCTTCACCGTCCTGACCCGGCTGGCCGGGCTCGGCAAGCCGCCGGCCGTTCCCTGATCCCACCATGGACTGCACGCTCGGCTCGTTCAACGACGTCGGGCCCCGGGACGTCACCTTCGACACCGGCGGCTCCCTCGACTTCGCCGGACGCGCCGGAATCGAGCTCGGCGGGCCCGAGCAGGGAAGGGGCGGCGAGCGTTGTGGCAGGTGGAGCCCTGTGACCGTACCGCGATGCTGAACGCACCTCGGGGTGCCGCCGTTCTGGAGTTGCGGCTGACGCGACGTCAGGTCATAGCGTCCCTGCTGTGACCGAACAGTGCTGGAAGATCGGGGAGCTCGCCACCGCGACCGGGCTGACAGTGCGGACCTTGCGCCATTTCCACCAGATCGGGCTGCTGTGTCCGGCCGGCCGCTCGCCGGCCGGTCATCGCCTCTACACCGGCGATGACGTACGCCGCCTCTACCGGATCCTGGCGCTGCGCGAGCTGAACATGCCGCTGGGTGAGATCGCGAACCATTTGGACGGCGACGGCGCCGATCTGCCGGCGGCCATCGAGCGGCAACTCGCCCAGGCCGAACGGCAGATTGAGCTGCACCGCAGGCTGCACCGGCAGCTCCAAGGTCTCGTCCAGGCTCTGCGCGAGGCCCGTGAGCCATCGATCGACCAGCTCATCCAGGCAATGGAGGCGATGATGCAGGCCAAGCACCTATCTCCCGAACACTTCGCCAGCCTCAGGCGGCGGCACGTGGAGGTCGGCGACGCGGGGTTCGCCCGCTGGCGCGATCGCATGGCGGAGCTGGCCGCGCGGGCGGCCGAATATGCCGAGCGCGGCACGGACCCGGCCGATCCAGAGGTTCAGGACCTGGCGGGGGAGTGGTTCACGGCGGTCACCGAGATGACCGGGGACGACAGGAGCGTGCTGTCCGCGCTCTACTCCAAGATCGATCGGCAGGGGGCGGAGGCCGCGACGAAGGGTCTGCTCACGACAGCGGCCTGGGAATACCTCAAGCGGGCCTTCAGCGTGGGCTTCGGAGGCTCCCGGTGATCACGGTGCGCGACGCATGAGGCGCGGCCGGCCCCGTTCGCTGCCACCACGACGGCCCGGCCGGCACAAGGAAAGCACGGTCTGGTCGAAGCGCGACATGAAGGGCCTCGGGTCCTCCGGCAGGACCGGCCCGCGCCAACGTCGCCGGACGAGGTCCCGCGCTCGCCGCAGGAGCCTTCGCGCCCGGCCCGCTCAATTCAGGTCGGACAGGTCGAGTACGAAGCGGTAGCGGACGTCGTTGCGACGGAGGCGGTCGAGGGCCTCGTTCACCTGGGCCGAGGGGAGCAGTTCGATCTCGGCGGTGATGCCCTTGGCGGCGCAGAACTCCAGCATGGCGGCGGTCGCAGGACGGCCCCCGCTGCCTGCGGAGCTGAGTTTCTTGCGGCCCAGGAGCAGGTCCATGGTCTCCACGGAGACCGGTCCGAGATATCCGAGGCTGCTGAGCGTGCCGTCCATGGCGACCAGGCGCAGATACGGGCCGAGGTCGTGCGGGGTGGCGATGGTGTCGATGACGACGTCGAACCCGTCTCGGGCCGCGGCCATCTGTTCCGGGTCCGTGGACACGACGAACGAGTGGGCGCCGAGACGGCGTGCGTCGTCGGCCTTGTCGGGTGAGCGGCTGATGACCGATGTGGTGGCGCCGAGGGCCACGGCCATCTTGACCGCGAGATGCCCCAGGCCGCCCAGCCCTGCCACGGCGACGCGGCTGCCGGGACCCACTCCCAGAGCGTGCAGTGGTTCCCAGACGGTGACGCCGGCGCAGAGCAGAGGAGCCGCGGCGGCCGGGTCCAGGCCAGGGGGAAGCGGGTAGACGAACCGGTCGCGGACGACGTACTCGCGGGAGTACCCGCCCAGAGTGGTCGATCCGTCCTGCCGGTCGGTGCCGCCGTAGGTCAGGGTCGGGAAGGAGTGACAGAAGTTCTCCTGACCGGCCCGGCACATGGGGCACTCGCCGCATGAGTCGACGATGTTGCCGACCGCGACCCGGTCGCCGACGGAGAAGCCGGTGACCGCGGGCCCGGTCTCGGTCACCACGCCCGTGAACTCGTGCCCCGGCACCAAGGGACCCGCCGCGCCGTCGTGGTCCCGGAGCGCATGCACGTCGGTGTGGCAGACGCCGCAGTAGTCGATCTGGACCGCGAGATCGTCGGGGCGCAGGTCGCGGCGCTCCAGCAGCGTGCGCCGCAGCGTCGCCGTCGGGCCGTCCACCTGCCAGCCGGTTGTCGTCCGCATGACATCACTCCTTAAACAGACTGTTCGGTCTATTGGATCGTACGCACACTCCCTCGAGTAAACAAACCAACTGTTCTGTCTGGTAGCGTCGTGGGCATGGCGGACCAGCCTCTGACCTCGCGTGGAGCCGCGACTTACCAGCGCATTCTTGATGTGGCAACCCAGGAGTTCGCCCAGCACGGCATCGCCGGTGCGCGCATCGAACGGATCGTGGCCGCTGCGCGCACCAACAAGGCCCAGCTCTACGCCTACTTCGGCAACAAGGAAAAGCTCTTCGACACCATCTTCTTCGGCTCGCTGGAGCGGATCGTGAACGTCGTCCCCATCGACGCCGCCGACCTCGCGGACTGGGCCGTACGCCTCTACGACGAATACCTCCGCCGCCCCGACCTCATCCGGCTGGCCACCTGGGCGCGCCTGGAGCGCCGGCCGACCGGCCACCTCGTGGAGGACCACGACCGCCTCGAGGATCACAAGCTGCGTGCCATCGCCGAGGCCCAAGCCGCCGGGCGAGTGCGCCAGGGAGACCCCTTCGACGTGATGGCCCTGGTCATCGCCATGTCCATGGCCTGGTCACCGGTCAGCAACGTCTACGCGGCGACTGCCGAGGAGCCCGCCGAGACGCACGAACAGCGCCGCACCCTGCTCCGCGAATGCGTCCGGCGTGCCCTCGCGGCCGACTGACCACCGGTAGTGCACGGCGTCACCCCTCACCGGTGCCGGCTGGTCGAGCCGGAAGCTCGTGGAGAGGGTCACCGGAGAGAGCTACGCCGAGGTCAGCGGTAGCCGGTGGTGTCCGCCGGTCTGCCCGGGTCCTGGACCTCCACCAGGTAGCGCCAGCAGTCCGGTTGTGAGCCGTCCACGTCAGTGAAGCCGTACTCGCGGGCCAGCCCGCCGCTGGACAGCGACTGGCCGGTCCAGCGCATGGCGTCCGGGTCGCCCGCCAGCGCGGCCACGGCGCGGCCGACGTACCGGGGTGACTCGGAGATGGCGAAGTGCGGCTCGCGGGCGGTGGCGTCGCGCCAGTTGTCCTCCCTGACCTGGAAGTGGTCCAGCATGAGCTCCGACCTGAGCCACCCGGGTGTCAGCGTCACGGCCGCGCACTTGTACGGACGCAGCTCGTGCGCCTGCGCGAATCCGAGCCTGATCACGGCGCTCTTCGCGTGGTCGTAGAAGAACGAGACGCGGTAGTTGTGGTCGTTGTAGTCCTTGGTGCCGTCGGTCATCTCCACCACCAGGCCGCCCGGCCGCTTGATCAGCAGGGGGAGGGCGTAGTGGCTGGTGATGATGTGGGTGTCCACGGCCAGTCGGAGGAGGCGGAGGCCGCCGTTCAGGTCGTGTTCCCACAGGGGTGTGTCCCATTGGGCCAGGAGCTCGCCGCCCCAGATGTCGTTCACGAGGACGTCGAGGCGCCCGTGGTCACGTTCGATGCGCTCGACGAGGGACTTCACCTGGTCGTGCTCCAGGTGGTCGACCTGGACGGCGATGCCCTCGCCGCCCGCCCGGTTCACCAGGTCCGCGGTCTCCTCGATGGTCTCCGGCCGGTCGTACTCGGATCGGCTCCGGTGGGTGGTGCGGCCGGTCACGTAGACGGTGGCGCCGGCCGCACCCAGCTCGACGGCGGTGCCGCGGCCGGCGCCCCGGGTCGCGCCGGCCACGAGGGCGATCTTGCCCCGCAGATCCGGGATGGTGGTGTTCATGGTGCGAAGCTAACGAGAAAAGCCGACAACGAGTGTCATGTTCTGAGCGTGGCGAACTCCTGACGTTGAGTAGTCGACGCCGGTCGGAGCGGCGGCGGCCGGCACCGCTGCCGCGAACCCTGGGAAGTGACGTGTCACAACGGGCGCAGGTGCTCGATCGTGACGTGGTGCCGCTCGGTCAGCCGCTGGGCGATCAACGAGCGGTGGCAGGCCTCGGGGTCACGCTCGACACAGAGCAGCGCTGCGATCCCGCTGCCCGGCAGCTCCGACACGATCACCGTGAGGTCGGCGCGGTCGAGGATCTCGGTGGTGTAGCGGCGGGTGTACTCGGTGGCGAGTTCGCGGCGCGAGCGCTTGCCGACCCCTTGGCGGTCGTCCTCGGCGTACTGGAGCCGGCGTAACTCGGTGGTCGGGGCGAGCTCGGGGTGGTGCTCGTAGGCGATCCGAGCCTGGGCCAGGGCGGCCTGCAGCCGGCGTGAGTTCGCCCAGGCGTACTCGGGTCCGCGGACACCGCGGCGCTGGCGTACGTCGAGCAGCAGGCGGACGTCCGCGTGCCGCAGGCGTTGCAGGAAGGACTCGCCGCCGAAGCCGTAGACGCCGATCGTCACCATTCTGAGCACCGGAAATCACCCACCCGTCGTCCGCTCGTGCCGCCTCCGGCAGCCCTGCCGGAGGCGGCGAGGTCGCATCACGCGACGGCGGTCCCCTCAAGCTCGACCATCAGATCGGGGATCGCCAGCCGTGCCACCCCGAGCATCGTGGTGGACGGTGCCACCCCGGCAGCGCCCAACCGCGACGCCAGCACGCCGTAGTGCTCGAAGAGCCGATCGACGTCGGTCGTGTAGACGTTGAGCCGGACGAGGTCCGCGAGGGACATGCCGGCCTCGCCGAGCACGGCCTCCAGGTTGTCGAGGCTCAGCGCCAGCTGCGCCGCCATGTCACCGGGATGCTGGGGCTTGCCGTCGCCGCTCATCGCGGTCTGCCCGGCGCAGTAGAGGGTCCGGGTGTGCCCGGAGACGATCTCGCCCTGGTTGTACCCCATCTCCACCGACCACGCCCACGGGTTGACCGCCGTTCGCTCCATCGCCACATCAGCTCCATTCGGTTCGTTCGACATTGCGTACGCCCATCGGCGCGCCGGCGCCCCTGGTCGTGGTGATGAGCCTCCCAGCAAACCACGACATCCTGTGTCGTATATTCCGGTAACGTTCTCGCATGCGCGCCGACCGGCTGGTCTCGCTGGTGCTGCTGCTGCGGCAGCACGGCCGGCTGTCCGCGGCCGCGCTGGCCCGCGAGCTGGAGGTGTCCACCCGCACCGTGCTGCGCGACATCGAGGCGCTGTCCGCGGCCGGAGTCCCGGTCTACGCCGAACGCGGCCGGCACGGCGGGTTCGCGTTGTTGCCCGGCTTCCGGACCGAGCTCACCGGACTGAACCACGATGAGGCCCTTGCGCTCCTGGTCGCCGGATCGCGGCGCGGCGCGCAGGCATTCGGCCTCGGCTCGGCGCTCGCCTCGGCGATGCTCAAAGTGGTTGACGCGCTGCCCGAGAGCTATCGGGACACCGCGGCCGGCGCGTCCGAGCGATTGCTCATCGACCCGGAGACCGACCTCCTCTCGCGCCGCCTGGTCGATGAGGAGGTGCCGGACGCCGTCGTGGCCGAGGTCCTGCGCGCGGTGTTCGCCGGGCACAAGCTGCGCATCCACTACGCGGCCCTGGACCGGACCCCGAAGTGGCGCACGGTGGACCCGATCGGCCTGGTCACCGTGCGCGACCGGGGTTACCTGCTGGCCACGAGGTCCGGCGCGGACCGCACCTACCGGCTGTCCCGGATCCTGGCCGCCGAGGAACTCGCCGAGCCCGCACAGCGGCCGGACCGGGTCGATCTGGACCGGGCCTGGCAGGAACGCAGCACGCGGTTCCGGACCGGGGGCGACCAGGTCACCGTGCTGGTACGGGTGCACCCGGCGCGGCGGGAGGACCTGGTGGGCACCGCGCTGGCCGTCCGCACCGAAGAAGCCGACGCGGACGGCTGGCTGCGGCTGGAGGTGACCTTCCAGGATCCGAGACACGCCGAATGGGCGCTGTGGCAGCTCACCACGAACGCGGAGGCCCTGGCCCCGCAGTGGCTGCGCACCTCCCTGCGCGACCGCGCCGCCGCGATCGCCACCCGCTACGGAGAGTCATCCTGAGAGTGGGCAGCCGCCGGCGCGTTTCGGAACCACCATCAACGCGGCGCGTAGGCCTTCGGCAGCCGCATGCCGCGCTCGGCCATGAGCTCCCGGACGCGGTTCGGGTAGTCGGTGATGATGCCGTCGACGCCCATGTCCATGAGCGCCGCGATGGTGGCGGGGTCGTCGCAGGTCCACGGGATGACCTTCAGGCCACGCGCGTGCGCGCTCGACACCATCGCGGGATCGACGTAGAAGCGGAAGCCCGGGTCGCCGATCTTCCCGTTCTGCGGGAAGCCGTAGACCGGAGAGAGCGCCGTGACACCCGGGACGGCGGCGGCCGCCCTGACGAAGTCGCCGCCGAAGTCGTCGGCGTCGATCCCGCCGAGCCACGGGGAGGCGCCCGGCTTGCCCACCTGGAGGAAGTCGTAGTTGGTCAGCGCGACCAGCGGCCAGCTCGGCGCGAGCCGGTGCATCTCCTGCAAGGCGCCCCAGTCGAAGGACTGGATGGTGACCTGCTTCTCGATGCCCGAGGAACGGATCTCCTCGTACACCCGGCGGACGAACAGCGCACGCGGCGCGGTCTGCTCCGGCGCCCCCGCTTCGACCTTGGTCTCGATGTTCAGCTTGACCTGCTTGGCCTTGTAGCTCTTGACGAGATCGAACACGTCCTTGAGCTCGACCATCCGGAAGCCGCGGACCACCTCCTGCTCGGGGAAGCCGGGTAGCTGCTGGTATCCGCAGTCCATGGTCTTGAGCTGGGCCAGGGTCAGGTCCTTGATGTACTTGCCGACGTACGGGTACATCGGGTCGCCGGGCGTGACGGGCGCCGTGTCACGACATTTCTGGCTGCTGATCTGCCGATCGTGGTTGACGACGACCTTCTCGTCCTTGGTGACGTGGGTGTCCAGCTCCAGGGTGCTGACCCCGAGACGCAGGGCCTTGGCGAAACCCTCGAGCGACTCCTCGGTCGTCATACCGAGGCCACCGCGGTGGGCCTGCAGGTCGAAATGGGTCTTCTGGGGCAGCACGCCGGGATCTGTGGTCGCCGACGCGTGAGCGGCTGACGGCACGGCGAGCGCGGGCACGATGGCCAAGCCTGCCAGGACATGGCGGAGGTTCAACGGAAAATCCACTCAGTGAGGTAGAAAACGACCTTCCGGAGCGTAGATTTCCGGCCGACCCGCAGCGCGGCGGTGCCGTGATCAAACTGTGAACGTTCAAGGAACGTCAGGTCATGGCGCCGAGCTGCGTGCGTACCTTGGCGAGGAGGTCGTGGGGGAGCGGGGCGTAGCCGTACAGGGGGAGGTAGGACTGACCGGCGTCGCTCGCGGTGTAGTTCAGGAAGCTGAAGACCAGCGGGTCGGAGTTGTTCGCGCAGACGATCTCGTACGTGACCAGGATGAGC
Source organism: Nonomuraea sp. NPDC049709 (assembly GCF_040674815.1). Lineage (NCBI taxonomy): Bacteria > Bacillati > Actinomycetota > Actinomycetes > Streptosporangiales > Streptosporangiaceae > Nonomuraea > Nonomuraea sp. NPDC049709. The sequence goes on along the minus strand of NZ_JBFANM010000074.1, from coordinate 29,101 downwards.
GGGTAGGAACCGGGGGCCGTGCTCAGATGGTCCAGCCGCACGATGAGATCATCCTTGCTCCCCACGCTCCGGGCGCCTTCCACCGCCTTGCTGGCGCTCTCCTGCGAGAGCGCGACGAACTGCCCGGCGGCGTTACGGATCTTCGCGACCTTCAGCCGGGCATTGCTCGCGGAACCGTATTCCACGTACCCGATCGCCCCCCGGGTGTGCTGGACCGCCTGCGTGATGCCGCTGGTGCCCACCACACCCTGCCCGGAACCGGTCCATGTCATGGACGGCGGGTGCGGCCATCGGCCGGCCGCCTTCAGGAAGGAGAGGAAGTTGTGGGTGGTGCCGGAGTCGTCGGAGCGGTGGAAGACATGGATGCCGGTGCGCGGCAGGCGGCTGCCACGGTTGTCCGCGGCGATCTGCGGCGCGTCCCACCTGGTGATGCGTCCGCTGAAGATGCCGGTCACCGTGGTCGGTGAGAGTTTCAGATCCGGTACGGACGGCAGGTTGTAGGCCAGCGCGATCGGGCCCACGACCATGGGCAGGTGCATGGCGCGGCCGCGACAGCGCCGGTCGGCCTGCACCTGTTCCTGGGGGCTCATCGGTACGTCGGAGCCGGCGAACGCGCTGCGGCCGGTGATGAAGTCGCGGATGCCGGCCCCCGAGCCGTTGGCGTCGTAGGCCACCCGCAGCCCGGGATGGACGCGCTGGAACTCGGCACGCCAGGCGTCCATCGCGCCCATTTGCGTCGTCGATCCGGAGCCGCGGATCGAGGCGACGATCGGCGCGCTGCTCCGCTTCTTGTCGGTGTTGAGCAACAAGGCCACGCTCGCCATGGCGACTGCGGCCGCGATGACGATGGCGGCGGCCACGACGGCCCCGGCGATCCAGGTCGACCTTGCCATTTTTCTTAGGTTAGGGACAGAGCGGCGTGCAGCGCCCCTGTCCCGTCTCAAGTTTCGGGTTCGAACGGTTTTATCGTCGTCAAGTGCTGGTCAGCGATCCCCGTCCGACCCGCCGCGTCCACGGTCGCGGCGGATGTAGGTCGCCGTCTCGGCGACGTCCGTGTCGGCCAGAGCGAGGACGCGGGCCCGGGGGTGTGCCGCACGCGCCATGCGGGCGAGGACGTGCCCCGGGGGCGCCTGGACGAACAGGGTGGTGCCGAGTTCGCCGAGCAGGGCGATCGCGTCGCGCCATCGCAGGGTGCCCGCGATGCTGCGGGCCAGGTCGTCGAGGACGGCGTCGGCGTCGTGGAGGAGGCGGCCGGTGGCGCCGCTGAGGTACGGCACGGCGAGGCGGCGCCGGGGCACGGTCCCGAGGTGGGCGGCCAGGGCGTCGGCGACGCCGGCGAGCAGCGGGCAGTGCGACGGCACGCCGATGTCGAGGCGCTGCACGCGCCGGGCGCCGGCCCGCTCGGACGCGGACGTGAGGCGCTCCAGCGCGCGCAGGCTGCCGGAGACCACGACCTGCTGATCGGTGTCGACGACGGCGACGTAGGCGGGATCGTTCACCGTAGTGATCATTTCGACCACGCGCCTGACCTGCGGGACGCCCAGCCCCAGGACAGCGGCCATGCCGTACCCCGAGGGGTAGGCGTCGAGCATCAGCTCACCGCGCAGCCGCACGGCCTCGAGGGCCTCGCCGAACGTCAGCGCCCCGGCGGCGACCGCCGCGGGGAACGCCCCGACGGAGTGTCCCGCCACGGCGTCAGGAGTGCCACCCTCGTCGGCGAGCGCCCTGGTGGCGGCGACCCCCGCGATGCAGAGGGCGGTCTGCGTGGTGACCGTCGACCGCAGCGCCCGCGCGCCGTCCTGCCGGGAGGAGCCGGGCAGGAGATGTTCGGCCTCGGCGAGGGTCGCGGTGACGGCGGGGCGGCCGGGCAGGTCATGCAGCATCCCGGGGCGCTGGGTGCCCTGGCCCGGGTAGAGGAAGGCGACCTTCAGGCCGGTGTCCACGGATCGTCCACCAGTTCGGGGCCGTGCCAGGTGCGGGCCATGACGGGGCCGCCGGTGCGGGCCCACTCGGCGAGGCTGACCCCGCCGCTCGGCGTCTCCAGCTGGCAGTCGACCGGACGGGGAAGGGTGCCGAACGCGGCCAGGAGCCGGGCGGCCAGATCGGGCGGCATCCGGTGCGGGGCCCGGATCAGCAGGTCCACATCGCTGTCGCGGTGGGTGACCGGGTGCCCGGTGGCGAGTTCGAAGCCGACACCGCCGATCGGTCCCCAGGTGGCCCCGTCGCCCACGTCGGCGGACAGGCGCAGCTCGGCGGCGGACAGCGTGGCGGCGAGAGCGTCGGACAGCCGGGGCGGGCCCCGCCGGTTCAGCTGCTCGGGCGGCACCCGGCGGAGCACCGCCGCCTCGGGGACCAGCGCGGCGTGGCGCTGGCAACGCCGGGCCCCGCGCACGCCGACCGGGATCAGGCCGGGCGGATGCGGCGCCCGCCGTACGACCGCCCAGGGACAGGCGGCGAGCGACGCGGAGGCCCAGCCGGGGAGCGCGGCGTCGGGTACCGCGCCTGCCCTGAGCCGTAGCAGATCATGCGGGCGCGGCGTCAGTCCCATTGGGCGGCCAGCGCTTCGCGGATGCGGCGCGAAGCCGTCCTCGTCTGCTGGGCGCCGGGCGAGGTGAGCCGGTTGCTCAGGTCGCGGGGACCGCGGCGGGCACGCTGGACGGCCGCGGTGAGCGCGTCTTTCGCCCGCCGGACGTCCCTCTCGGTCGGATCGTCGGCGTCGTCCACTTTCAGCAGGTCGTCGCACAGGCCGAGCTTCGCCCAGTCGGCCACGTCGTACGACAACGGGGGGACCCGCTTGGCCAGCTCGTCCAGCTCCGCCACGGACCGCAGGGTCACCTTGGCCGCGGCCTGCTTGTGCATCGCGTGGATCACCACGCCCGGGTCGTCGAGCGCCAGGATCTGACTGGCCTGCAGGCCGTGCGCGAGCAGGCCGCCGGAGAGCGCGGTTCCGACGACGAGAGTGATCACGGGGTGGCCGGTGGTGCGGGCGCGGGCGTAGGCGTCCACGGCGGCCGCCAGCGCGTGGTGGAGCCCGGCCAGCTCCTCGACACGCCCGTACGCCTGGCTGGGCAGGTCGACCACGGCGACGACAGGGCGGCGGCGGTCGTCGGGCAGCGGCGAGTCCTCGGCGACGACCGCGGTCACCGCCTCGGCGAGGGCGAGTCCTTCACGCAGGCCGACCTCGCCCTTTCTGGCGCGGTGGTAGGGGCTGCCGGGGTCCGGGACGACGGTGACCAGACGGGCGGTGTCGTCACCCAGCCTGCTCTCCGCCGTGATCACGGACGGTACGGCGGCGTCCACGGGCCCGTCGGCCAGCGCGCGCGTCCAGTTCAGGCCACGGCTCATCGTACGGCTCCCTTCCGCGGCGTGGCCCCGGCCCAGACGTCCGCGAGATCGGCGGGCTCGGGCGGGCGGGCCGGGTCGAGCGCTTCGAGGCGGGCACGCAGCTCGGCGATCCCCTGTGAGCGGTGCTCGGCGGGGACGCCCTGCCGCACGGCCTCGATCACGGCCGACCGCAGTGCGGTGACGTCGTCGAGGACGAGCGCGTCCGCCAGGCCGGTTCTGACGCGCTGCCTTCCGCCGTCGATCGACCAGATGAGCGCGTGGTCACCGGCGTCGAACTCGGCGACGCCGGCCTCCGACTCGATCACTTCGGGGCCGTCGAGCCCGAGCCGGCCCTCCTCGGTCATGATGAGCCTGGTGCACAGCCCGGCGGCGATGCTCATGCCGCCGAAACAGCCCAGCGCCCCGGCGATGACGCCGACGACGGGCTGGAGGGCGCGCAGTTCCAGCACCGCCGAGCACACCTCGGCCACCGTGGCCAGGCCCAGGTTGGCCTCCTGCAGCCGTACGCCTCCGGTCTCCAGCAGCAGCACCGCGGGAGTCGGGGTGCCGTCGCGGCTGTCGCGGGCGGCCAGGGACAGCGCCGCCGCCATCTTCACGCCGGAGACCTCGCCGATGCCGCCGCCCTGGAAGGCCTGCTCGATGGCGATCACGACCGCGGGCCGTCCGTCGAGCCCGCCCTTGACCACGATGACGCCGTCGTCGCACTGCGGGACGACGCCCTGGGGCTCCAGCCACGGTGACTCGATACGGTCGAAGGGGCCGCACAGTTCGCGGGCGGTGCCGTCGTCGAGCAGCGCCCTGGCCCGCTCCCTGGCAGCCAGTTCGATGAAGCTCGTACGACCGAGCATCGCCGGCCAGTCGGTCAGCGTCATACGTTGCCCTCCTCGATGGCCTGCCGCAGGCGCAGATGGACGACGCCGGGCGTGGCTCCGGAATCGTTGAGCTCGAAGCTCGCGGCGACGGGGTGGCGGGCGAAGAAGCGCTCCAGCACGGTTCGCCACACCGTGTCGAACCCGTCCACGCTGGTGCGCACGCTCACCCGCACGCGGGCACCGTCGGTGGGCGTCATGAGGATCTCCAGGTCTCCCGAGCCCACGACGCCGACGTGCGTCCGCCGGGCGGCCGGGAGATGCGCGGGAAACTCGTACGTCAGCGTCTGCATGTGAGCACCTCCTGCTCGGCGCCGGCAGGGCGGTCCGGCCACCGGATCATGTCGAGAAACAGCGCGGCGGCCAGCAGGTCGCCGCTCCCGCCCGGGGACAGCCGCCGCCGGCGCAGCAGCCCGTCCAGCGTCAAGAGCGCCGCGCGGCCGTGCTCGGTGCCGGCGCCTCCCTCGGCCAGCACCCGCTCGGCCCCCGCCTGGACGAGCCGGAGACCGTCGCGGCCGCCACGGTGCAGGACACAGGTGTCGTCCAGGAGGCTCATCACGTCCAGCAACGCGTTCAGCCGGGCCACCTCCTCGGGGAGCCCGGCGGCCCTGCAGCGGCGCAACCGCGGCAGTGCCACGTAGATGACGTGCGGAAAGGCTGCTCGTGCCTCGCCCACCGCGCCGGGCGAGCCGTAGCGCCGCCGGACCCGCTCTCCGTGGGAGGGCGCCTGCGCCGGCGCCCGGCGGTCGGGCGTCGCGGCCAACCGGCCCGCGGCGCGGGCGGCGGCCGGCGCGTCACGCGCTCCGCCGGCGACGGCGGCGACCAGCAGCCCCAGCGCCCACAGCGCGCCCCGATGGGTGTTGACGCCGCCGGTGGCCCGCGACATCGCCCGCTCCGCCTCGCGGCCGAGCAGGCCCAGCTCCTCCCGGAGGCCCACGCCGGGTGCCGTGCGCCCGGCCGCGCAGGCGATCTCCGCAAACGCCGGGCGCAGCGCCTCCGCGGAGGCCAGCAGGAGCGGCAGGTCCATGTCGTCGTGCGCGCCGCCTCCGCGGCGGTCGACCAGGCCGGGTTTGGGGCTCAGCCGGGCCTCGGCGCGCAGCGCCCGCACCGCCGTGTCGGCGAGCGCGGCGGGCGCGGCGGGCGCGGCGGGCGCGGGCGCGGGCGCGCGCACCTCGAACCGGTCAGCGGTCACCACGCGATCACCAGGTCCGGAACTGGGCGGGCGGATCGTACAGCCCCCCTGACCAGGCCACGAGATCTTCGATGCTGCGGGCGGCCAGCAAGGAGCGCTTCGCCCTGCGGACGTCGACCTTGAGGTCTTCCGGCAGCGCGACGAGACCGTCCCGGCGCAGCGCTTCGACGTGGCGCTCGTCGATGGAACGCCCGATCGGCGTGGCGCCGGCGATCGCCGCCACCGCCTCGCGCCGCTCGGCAGGGCCAGAAGCCTTGTAGAGGTAGGCGACCCCCTCCTCGGTCACCACGTGGGTGACGTCGTCGCCATAGATCATGATCGGTGGGATGGGCATGCCGGCGTCCTTGCCCACGGGGACCGCGTCCAGGGTCTCCACGAACGCCGGAGCGCCGCCGGAGCGGAAGGTCTGGGTGATCTGCGCGACGAGCTTGCGCCCGCGCAGCGCCGGCGCCTCGCCGGTGAGCAGGCCCAGCCACGCGGGGGAGGCGTGCCTGCGGCCATGAGGATCGTGCCCCATGTTGGGCGCCCCGCCGAAGCCGCTCAGCCGGCCCTCGGTGACCGTCGAGGAGTTCGCGTCGGCGTCGATCTGCAGCGACGACCCGATGAACAGGTCCACGGCGTACTGACCCGCGAGCTGGCACAGCACGCGGTTCGACCGGAGCGAGCCGTCCCGGCCGGTGAAGAACACGTCCGGCCGGGCGGCGACGTAGCGCTCCGTGCCCGGTTCGCCGCCGAAGCAGTGCACCGACTCGACCCAGCCGCTCTCGATGGCGGGGATGAGCGTCGGGTGCGGGTTGAGCGCCCAGTGCCGGCAGATCTTCCCGCGCAGGCCGAGCTCCTCGCCGTACGTGGGCAGGAGCAGCTCGATCGCCGCGGTGTCGTAGCCGATTCCGTGATTGAGCGTGGTCACCGTGTGCCGCTCGTAGATCCCGCGCAGGGCCAGCATGGCCATCAGGATCTCCACCTGGCCGATGCGGCGAGGGTCGCGGGTGAACAGCGGCTCCAGGATGAACGGCCGCGGGCTCCGCACGATCAGGTCCACCCAGTCGCCCGGGATGTCCACCCTGGGCAGCTTGTCGACGATCTCGTTCACCTGGACCAGGGTGATGCCGTCGGAGAAGGCCGTGGCCTCGGCGATGGTCGGTGTGTCCTCGGTGTCCGCCCCGGTGTACAGGTTGCCGTCGTGATCGGCCTGCTCCGCGCAGAGCAGCGCGACGTCGGGGATGAGGTCGACGAACATCCTGGCGTACAGCTCGACGTAGGTGTGGATGGCCCCGACCTCCACCTTGCCGTCGGCCAGCAACTGCGCCATGCGGACGCTCTGCGGCCCGGCGTAGGCGAAGTCGAGCCGGCGGGCCACGCCCCGCTCGAACACGTCGAGGTGCTCTCGCAGGCTGATCGAGGAGATCAGCAGGTGCAGGTCGTGCACGGCGGCCGGATCGCACCCGGCCAGCGCTTCGGCCAGGAAGTCGGCCTGTTTCTGGTTGTCGCCCTCCAGCGCCACCCGGTCTCCCGGACGCAGCAGCGCCTGCAGGGCCTCGCGCATGCTCCCGGCTTCCACCATCCGGTCGGAGACGAACGGCCGGACCGCCTCCAGCCGCTCTCGCTTGGCGGACCGCCGCTGGGTCCAGCTCCTGCGGGTCGGGTTTCCGGCGGAAACGTTCGTGACAGCCATCGCAAGCCCCCATTCGTGCGCTGGCTACCGTCATGTGCCTCGAAAGGCGTAGAGCTAACGCAAAGCCGCCTAAAAACGGCGAGCGGCACCGCGGGGACCCCGCCACGCCGACGTTTCCGCGCGGCGGGGAGGGGCCCGCCATCGCGCATGATGGGGGCTGCAGGGTGGGCCCCAGGCGCGCCCGGTAGGGTGCCGATCATGGCATGCCGAATTTCCGAGCTGGTGATCGATTGCCGGGATCCGCAACGGCTGGCGGAGTTCTGGTGCGAGGTGCTGGGCTTCGTCGTGCTCGACACCGAGGATGACGGCGCGGTGGAGATCGGGCCGCGGGAAGGGTTCGGCGGACTGCAGCCGACTCTGGTCTTCAGTCCCACCACCGAGCCCAAGGCGGGCAAGCTGCGGCTGCACTTCGACGTCAACGCCACCGACCGCGATCAGGACGCCGAACTCGAACGCCTCCTGCGGCTCGGGGCGCGCCCGGCCGACGCCGGCCAGACCGGCGAGGAGCCCTGGCACGTCCTGGCCGACCCCGAGGGCAACGAATTCTGCCTCCTGCGAACCCGCCTGAGCTGAGCACCGTCCGGACCACGCCCTCGGAGCGCGCTCGACGGTGTGCGACCTCCGCTGGACCAGTCGTCCGAGGATTCCGGTGCCGACCTGTCACGCGCCGGAACGCTGCCTTGTCTTACCTGGCAAAGCGGCCCCATGGAGCGACAGGAGCGAGACCTTGCCACCAGCCAGCATCCGGATCCGGATCCGGATGAGCGCGCGTCCCATCGATGAGCCGAACCGCGCTGCCAGCCAACTGGAGCTGCTGTTCGACCTCACCTTCGTGGTCGCGGTCGCGGCCGTCACCGCCCAGTTGGCCCACGAGATCGCCGCAGGGCACGCCCTGGCCGGGATCGTGCCGTTCTTGCAGGTCTTCTTCGCGATCTGGTGGGCGTGGATGAACTTCACCTGGTTCGCGTCGTCCTACGACACCGACGACGTCGTCTACCGGGTGCTGACCATGGTGCAGATGGCCGGCGTGCTGGTCCTGGCCGCCGGTGTGCCGGCCGCGATCGAGCACGCCGACTACAGCGTCGTCACGCTGGGCTACGTCATCATGCGGATCGGACTCGTCCTCCTGTGGCTGCGGGCCGGTCTGGAGGATCGGGCGCGCCGCCGTACCGCGCTGCGCTACGCCGTCGGCATCTCCGTCATCACGGTGGGCTGGATGTACCACTCGATGGCGGCGCCCGTGACCGCCGAGCTGCCGCTCTTCGTCATTTTGGCGGTCCTCGAGCTGGCCGTGCCCCGGTGGGCGGAGCGGGTCGAACCCACCACCTGGCACCCGCACCACATCGCCGAGCGTTACGGCCTGTTCACGATCATCCTGCTCGGCGAGAGCGTGCTCGCCGCGTCCAGAGGCGTCACGGGAGCGCTCGAGACGAGCGAGATCAGCAGCCCCTTCGTCATGATCGCCGTCTCGGGCCTCGTGGTGCTGTTCGCTCTGTGGTGGTTGTACTTCCTGGTGGAGGCCGGTGAAGGGCTCCGCGACCGCCGAGATCGTTCATATGTGTGGGGGTACGGCCACTACGGCATCTTCGCGGCCCTGGCCGCCCTCGGTGCCGGCCTCGAAGTCGCGGTCGAGCAGAGCGGGCACGCCGTCACGGCCGCACCGCTCACCGTCGGGTACGCCGTCGCGATCCCCGTCGGCGTGTTCCTCATGCTGCTCTGGATGGTGCACGCGCGGATCGTGGGGGAGTCCGTGCTCCATGCCGTTCTGTTGTCGGTCTGCGCCGCCGTCGTCCTGGCGCTGCCGCTCGCGACGCCCTGGATCGGCGTGCACGGTGTGGTCGCGGCGATCGCGGCGAGCTGCGTCCTGTTGGTCACCGTCACGATCGCGTTGAACAAAGCCCGCGTGCCGGCGCCGGATTCCGGGACCCGCCGTGGCCGGGGGCGGATCGGGGCCGCCGCTCAGGAGACCTCGCAGTGATCCTGCGCCGGCCTGCCCGCCGCGCAGCCGGCAGGCGAGGCGTTCGCGGAGCCCGGCCACGCCCAGGACTACAGGGGCGAGCGCGACGCCTGCTGCCGGCGGCTCTCGCCCAGCACGGCACACACGCCGGGCTCGACGGCGGCGCGGAAAGCGGCGTCCAGCTCGGCGGGCGTGGCCGGCGTCTCTCCGTCCAGCCACGCCCGTAGCAACCCCATGAACGCGCCCACCACGCACACCACCAGCAGGTCGAGCCCGGCCGACGGCCGGGCGCCCGCGCCCAGCAACTCGTCCCTGACGACGGCGGCGAGCAACTGCTCCCCGCGCGCATACACCGGCCCGCCGCCGCGCCGCCCCAGCAGCGCCCGTACCAGCCGCTCCTGCTCGCGCACATGCTCGAACATCGGCAGGCTGAACGCCAGCAGCCGGGCCGGCCGGCCGTCGGCCGGCGGGCGGTGCAGGGCGGTGAGCTCGTCGAGATTGCTGAGCAGCACGTCCTGCTTGTCGGTGAAGTGTGAGTAGAACGTGGAGCGCCCCACGTCCGCGCGCTCGATGATGTCGGTGACAGTGACCGCGTCGTAGCCCTTGTCCAGGATCAGCGCCACCAGCGCCTCCTGGATCAGCCTTCGCGTACGGCGCACCCGCCGGTCTCCGGACACTTTCCCGCCCCCTGTTCAGTACGGCACAGCGCGGCCGATCTGCTCGTTGACCCGTCCCAAGTATGAACGCATCATTCGTAACTGAACACCTTGTTCGACAACGGAGGTAGCGTCATGAGCTTGGGAAAACTCCTGCACCGCCACGCCGAGCACGGCGAGGCCGGTGGCACCATCGATCGGCCGCGAGCCTACGAAGTCTTCGGCTCGATCGCCTTTCTGGGCGCCCGCCGGGCCGCCTTCCTGCGCGTGGCCACGGCGGCCCGGCCGCGCGCCGGGGACCGGGTCCTGGACGTCGGCTGCGGCACCGGCTACCTGAGCCGCATCCTGGCCCCGGTGGTCACGTCCAGCGGTCACGTCACCGGCCTCGATCCCGCGCCGGAGATGGTCGACTACGCCACCCGGCGTGCTCCGGACAACTGCACCTACGTCCGAGGCGAGGGACAGAATCTGCCCTTCCCGGACAGCTCGTTCGACCTGGTGGTCTCCAGCCTGGCGGTGCACCACATGCCCGTCGACGCGCGCCCGGAGGCCCTTCGGCAGATGCTGCGCGTGCTGCGACCTGGCGGACGGCTGCTCATCGCCGAGTTTCGCCCGCCGGCCAACCACCTGGCCCGGCACGTCATCGGCGTACTGTCCGGCCCGGCCATGCGTCATGACCCCCGCGATCTGCTCGGCACCATGATCCCGGATGCCGGTTTCACGGTCGAAGCCGAGGGGGACCTGCCGTACCTGCTGTACTACGTCCGCGCCAGGAGGCCATGACGCCACCCCCACGGGCTGGGCGGGGGTGCTCACCACCGCCAGGGCGGGCGCGACGCCGACCAGGCTGAGGGACGGCCCCCCTCCTCGCTTGCAGCGGTCGCGCCCGCATCGCGGTGACTGCTTCAGCGCCGAAACAGGTCCTCTCCCGGTTGGCAGAAATACCATAGGGGGGTATGGTGTTGTTCTGAGCGACCGACAAGGAGAGGGGTGGACATGGCCGGATACAGCGGCACCAAGCAGGACCACGCGATGCGGCTGCGCCGTATCGAAGGGCAGGTCCGCGGGTTGCAGCGGATGGTCGAAGACGACAAGTACTGCATCGACATCCTCACGCAGGTGTCGGCGGCGACCAGCGCGCTGAAGTCGTTCTCCCTGTCGTTGCTCGAGGAGCACCTGGCCCACTGCGTCGCCGAGGCCACCCGGAAGGGCGGGCCGGAGGCGGAGGCCAAGGTCAAGGAAGCCTCCGACGCCATCGCCAGACTTGTCCGTTCTTGATTGAAGGAGAGATCGCCATGAGCACTGTCACCTACACCGTCAAGGGCATGACCTGCGGCCACTGCGTCAGTTCGGTCAAGGAAGAGGTCAGCGAGGTGGCCGGTGTCACCAGCGTCGAGGTGGACCTGGCGAGCGGGTTGCTGACCGTGGACAGCGACGGCCCCGTTGACGCGGCGAAGATCGTCGCCGCGGTGGAGGAGGCCGGTTATGAGGTGGCGAACCAGTGAACACCGCGACCAAGCTTGGTTCTTACGTCCTGGGGCTGGCCGTCGTGTTCGGCGGCGCGCTGGGCGTGGGTAAGGTGGTGGGGCCGGTCGGGTCGCCCCCGGCGGAGGACCACGCCGCCATGGCGGCGCCCGTCGCGAGCGCGGCGCACGGTGACGAGCACGGTGTCCAGCCGGCGGAGAACGATACCCCCGGGGGGCTCCAGGTGTCCGAGAACGGCTACACCTTCAATCCACTCACCACGACGCTCAAGCCGGATGAGCCCACCGACTTCCGCTTCGCAGTGACGGGGCCAAACGGCGAGCCGGTCACCGACTATCAGGTTGAGCATGACAAGAAGCTGCACCTCATCGTCGCCTCCCGCGACCTTGGGACGTTCCGGCACGTGCACCCCGAGATGGCGCCCGACGGTGTCTGGTCGGTCAAGCTGACCTTGCCCAGCGCGGGTGCGTACCGTGTCTTCGCCGACTTCGCGCCCACCGGCGGCAGCGCTCTCACGCTGGGCGCGGACCTGGTCGCGACCGGCGACTACCGGCCCGAGGCGCTGCCCGAGCAGAGCCGCACCGCGAAGGTCGACGGATACACCGTCAATCTGGACGGCGAGCTGACGCCGGGGCGGTCCAGTAAGCTCACCCTGAAGGTGAGCAAGGACGGCGAGCCGGTCACCGACCTGCAGCCCTACCTCGGCGCCTACGGCCACCTGGTGGCCCTGCGTGCCCGTGACCTGGCCTACCTGCACGTGCATCCGGACGGGGAGCCGGGCGACGGCAAGACCGAGGCGGGCCCCGAGATCGTCTTCTACGCCGAGGTGCCCAGCACCGGCGACTACCGGCTGTTCCTCGACTTCCAGCACGAGGGGAAGGTCCGCACCGCGGACTTCACCCTGGGCGCGGGCGAGCGACCGGCCATCCCCGAGGCCACGCCCACACCCGCGCCGACGTCGAGCGGGCACGCCGACGACGGCCACGGCCACTGAGCGGCCACTGAGCGAGAGAAAGGAGAACGGTGATGTCCCAGGTCACCGATGACCGGCAGAACGCGGTCGAGCTCTCGATCGGCGGCATGACCTGCGCCTCGTGCGCCAACCGCATCGAGCGCAAGCTGAACAAGATGGACGGCGTGAGCGCCACGGTCAACTACGCCACCGAGAAGGCGAAGGTCACCTTCCCCGAAGGCGTCGACCCGCAGCAGCTGATCGCCGAGGTCGAGAAGGCCGGCTACACGGCCGCGCTGCCCGCCCCGCCCAAGACCGAGACCGATCCCGTCGAGCGGGAGCCGGAGGACGCGCTCCAGCCGCTGCGCCAGCGTCTCATCACGTCCGTGGTGCTGTCGGTGCCGGTGATCGCGATGGCGATGATCCCGCCGTTGCAGTTCGCCAACTGGCAGTGGTTGTCGCTGGTGCTGGCGGCTCCGGTGGTGGTGTACGCGGGCTGGCCGTTCCACAGGGCCGCCTGGACGAACCTGCGGCACGGCGCCGCGACGATGGACACGCTGATCTCGATCGGCACCATCGCCGCTCTGGGCTGGTCGTTGTGGGCGCTGTTCTTCGGCACGGCCGGCACGCCCGGCATGACGCATCCGTTCGCGTTCACCATCGAGCGCAGCGACGGCTCCGGCAACATCTACCTGGAGGCGGCGGCGGGCGTCACCGCGTTCATCCTGGCCGGGCGTTACTTCGAGGCGCGTTCCAAGCGGCGCGCCGGTGCCGCGCTGCGGGCGCTGCTGGAGCTGGGCGCCAAGGATGTGGAGCTGGCCGACGGCCGGCGGGTGCCGGTCGATCAGCTCACGGCGGGGGACCGGTTCGTGGTCCGGCCGGGGGAGAAGATCGCCACGGACGGTGTGGTGGAGGAGGGCTCCTCGGCGGTGGACGCCTCGATGCTCACCGGCGAGTCGGTGCCGGTCGAGGTCGGCGCGGGCGACGCGGTCACCGGCGCCACCGTGAACGCCGGAGGCCGGCTGATCGTCCGGGCGACCCGGGTCGGCGCCGACACCCAGCTCGCCCAGATGGCCAAGCTGGTGGAGGAGGCGCAGACCGGTAAGGCGCAGGCGCAGCGGCTGGCCGACCGTATCTCCGGGATTTTCGTGCCGATCGTGATCGCGCTGGCGCTGGGCACGCTGGGTTTCTGGCTCGGTACGGGTGACGGGGTGGGTGCGGCCTTCACCGCGGCGGTGGCGGTGCTGATCATCGCCTGCCCGTGCGCGCTGGGGCTGGCCACTCCGACCGCGCTGCTGGTGGGCACCGGGCGGGGCGCCCAGCTCGGCATCCTGATCAAGGGTCCCGAGGTGCTGGAGTCCACCCGCCGGATCGACACGGTGGTGCTGGACAAGACCGGCACGGTCACCGAGGGCCGGATGGCGCTGGCGGCCGTGCACGTGGCGGAGGGGGAGAGCGAGGAAGAGGTGCTGCGCCTGGCGGGCGCGCTGGAGCACGCCTCGGAGCATCCGATCGCTCAGGCCATCGCCCGCGCGGCCGCATCCGATGCCGTCGTGGAGGACTTCGCCAACGTCGAGGGCCTGGGCGTGCAGGGCATCGTGGACGGCCACGCCGTGCTGGTCGGCCGTCCCCGGCTGCTGGCGGAGTGGTCGCAGCACCTCCCGGCGGACCTGGAGCGGGACCTGCACGAGGCCCAGGCGGCCGGCCGTACCGCAGTCGCGGTCGGCTGGGACGGCCGGGCGCGGGCGGTGCTGGTCGTGGCCGACGCGGTCAAGCCGACCAGCAAGGAGGCCATCGCGCAGCTGCGCGCCCTCGGCCTGACGCCGGTGCTGCTGACCGGCGACAACGAGGCCGTGGCCAGGACCGTCGCCGCGGAGGTGGGCATCGACGAGGTCATCGCCGAGGTGTTGCCCGCCGACAAGGTGGAGGTGGTCAAGAAGCTGCAGGCCGAGGGCAAGGTCGTGGCCATGGTGGGCGACGGCGTCAACGACGCCGCCGCGCTGGCCCAGGCCGACCTGGGGCTGGCCATGGGCACCGGCACCGACGCCGCCATCGAGGCGAGCGACCTGACCCTGGTCCGCGGCGACCTGCGGGTCGCCGCCGATGCCATCCGGCTGTCCCGCAGGACGCTCGGCACGATCAAGGGCAACCTGTTCTGGGCCTTCGCCTACAACGTGGCCGCCCTGCCGCTGGCCGCGATGGGCCTGCTCAACCCGATGATCGCGGGCGCGGCGATGGCGTTCTCCAGCGTCTTCGTGGTCAGCAACAGCCTGCGGCTACGCCGCTTCAAGTAGCACCACCGGGATGGCTCCACACCGAACGGCGTGGAGCCATCCCTCTTTGGTGGCGTGCCGCACCCCGGGCATCGAGCCGGCGGCAGCCGCTCTCTACCATCACCCTTAGTAGAACGTCAGAAGGAGAGCAGGGAGTGGCAGTGGTGCACCAGGAACGCCGCCACGCCCGGCGCCAGAGCCAAGGTGGCGGGACCGGCCAGCAGCGCCGTCACCGCGAGCCGCCCGGCGACGCGCTCTCGGCGCGCGAGCGGGGCCTGCGGGTGCAGCATCCGGCGGACGCGGGTCAGCGCCGTCTCGCCGCCCGCGCCCAGCGCGAAGGCCGGAACCCGGCCCGTCGCCAGGCCGACCAGCGCCGCTGCGATGTGGATGCGCTGGTGGCGGCGTGCCGCCACATCGTCGGCCAGCATCTCGACCAGGCGGGTGACCTCGACGCGGGCCTGCTCGAACAGGGGAACGCGCGGGAACGCGCGCGCCAGGGCCTCGGCGCCGGCGAGCACCAGGTGGTGGCGCCCGCGCAGATGCGCCCGCTCGTGAGCGAGCACGGCGGCCACCTGCTCCGGGGCGAGCGAGCGCAGCGCCCCGGTGGTGATGACCGCGTGCCCCTTCCGGCCGGGCAGGCAGTACGCCAGGCGCTCGTCGTAGTCGACCACGAGCGCGTCGAGGTCGTGGTCGTGCCTGCCCAGGAGAGCGAGGGCCTCGGCGTGCCGGTGGCGTTCGCGGCGCGCCCGCAGCACGACCGCCGACCCCGTGTACGCGACGCGGGCGAGGACGAGCCCGCCGACGATGAGGCCGGCCCAGGTGGTGGCCGAGCTCATGGTGACCACGTCGTGGAACAGAGCGGCGCAGGCCTCGAACAGCTCGGCCAGCCCGTGTCCCACCACGGAGGCCGGCACGGCGACCGCGAACGCCGACAGCAACGCGGAGATGACCACCGATGCGGCGGCCGCCTGCCACAGGGCGATGGCCAGCCGGGGCGCCCGGTCGGCCCAGGGCGCTCGCCTCAGCAGGCCCGGCAGCACCAGGGCCGCGAAGACGCCGTACAGAGCGAGGACGATCGCCACGATCACGAGTCGCGTCCCCCTGGCGGGTAGACCTGGAGGGCCGCCTCGAGGGCGCTGGCCTCCTCGGGGGTCAGCCGCTCGAGGAAGTGGACCAGCGTCGCCGCCCGGTTGCCGCTGCCGGCCAGGGACTCGCGCATCACGTCGGCGGTGTAGGCCTCCTTCGACGACACCGCCTCGTAGATGTAGGCCCGGCCGACCGGCTCGCGCTTGAGCAGCCCCTTGGTGTGGAGCTTGTCCATCACGGTCATGACCGTGGTGTAGGCGAGGGTGCGTTCCTTGCGCAGGTGCTCCAGAACGTCCCGCACCGAGGCCGGTTGCTTGATGGCCCACATGCGATCCATGATCGTGGACTCGAGCTCTCCAAGGCCACGCGCCATTGACTCCCCCTTCGCCTGCGGTCGGCTCAACGCTACCGGCGATCGTAGCCACGCGGGATTGGGAGCCGGGCGTCGTGCACCTGCTTGTGGCGGCATTCGCGAGAGATTCTACGAGCCGAGTTAGTAGACTGCCAAGGCCGTGACGTGCACGTAGGTGAGGAAGGCGGTGCGACCTATGCGGAGATTTCGTGCAGTTCGGGTCGCGCGCGCCGTCCTGCTCGTGGCCCTCGCCCTGGGCGTGTGCGGCATGCACACGCTGGGACATCTGGACGGCCGGCACGGTGGTCCGTCCCCCGGCGCGCACGCCATGGAGGGCTTCGCCCCGGCGGCCCATCAGGCGGAACTTCCGGCATACGGTCCCGATCGCGGGATGCCCGGGTTCGACCCGACCGACGTCTGCCTGGCCGTCCTGATGTCGATCATCGTCCTGCTGCTGGGCGCTGCCCGGATCAGAGCGGGCCGGCGGACTGGTGCCGGAGGTGGGGCACTCTCGTCCGTCCGCCAGGTCGCCCGGCCGCCACCGGAGCTCACGTCCCGGCGCCTGGCGATTCTCTCGATGTTGCGCATATAGGCCGACGGCTCATGCGGGCCGGGCTTCGAGCCCGTCCGCGAACAGGCCGACGGTTCCCACACGATCGAGAGAACAGACAGCAATGCGTATCAACCGCAAGACGTCCATCGCCGTGACCGCAGGAGCCCTCGCTCTGGCCGCCGCATGTGGTGGAAACGGTGACTCCATGGCCACACACGGGGCCATGGGCGGCAGCAGCGCGCCCGCCGCCACCAGCGCCACCGCCCAGCCGTCGAGCGTGGTCAACGACGCGGACGTCATGTTCGCGCAGATGATGATCCCGCACCACGAGCAGGCGGTCGAGATGGCCGACCTCGCGCCGGCCCGCGCGGCGGACCCGGAGGTCAAGGAGCTCGCCGCGAAGATCAAGGCGGCGCAGGCCCCGGAGATCCAGACCATGAAGGGCTGGCTGACCGGGTGGGGCAAGTCCGCGCCCGAGGCCGGGATGGGGCACGACATGCCCGGCGTCATGTCCGAGGAGGACATGGCGAAGCTCAGGGCGGCCAAGGGTGCGGAGTTCGACAAGCTCTTCGCGCAGCAGATGATCGCCCATCACGAAGGCGCGATCGAGATGGCCCGCACCGAGCAGGCCGACGGAGCGAGCCCGCAGGCCAAGGAGCTCGCCAGGACCATAGAAACCACCCAGCGGGCCGAGGTGGAGCAGCTGCGGAAGCTCCGCGACCGGCTCTGAGCCGATGACCCGTCCGAGCGCGGCCGGCGCGCTCGGACGGGTCACCGCTCGGCCGCGCGTTCACACCTCCGGACGAAGAGCCTGCCCGGTGCGATGGGGCATCGGATGCGTACGCGGTGGCGTGGTGGACCGCGTCGGCGATCACCGGCACCACGCCCGCGCGTCCACTGCCGGGGCGCGTCTCAACTATATTCCGTAGTAGGTGTGCGGGCGCTTGCCGGGAAGGCGGTCGGAACGGGCCGTTGCCGATATACGGGTAGGGGGTATACGTTTGGTGTGTCGATATGACTTATTGAGATAAGGGTGGCAATGTCCGATTCGATGCACCACGGCGAACACGACCATGGGTCGCATGCTTCCGGCCCCGACGTGCACGGTGGCCACGCGCAAGCCCAAGGCGCGGACCACGGTCACCATGGGCCGATGAAGGCGACGTGGGGAGTGGCGGCATCGGCGACGCTGCACTGCCTCACCGGGTGCGCCATCGGCGAGGTGCTCGGCATGGTGATCGCCACCGCGCTGGGCTGGCACGACCTGCCCAGCATCCTGCTGGCCGTCGTCCTGGCGTTCATCTTCGGCTACGCGCTCACGTTGCGCGGCCTGTTCCGCGCGGGCCTCAACTGGCGTACGGCGCTGCGGCTCGCGCTGGCCGCCGACACGCTGTCGATCCTGGTCATGGAGATCGTGGACAACGGCATCATGCTGATCATCCCGGGGGCCATGGACGCCGGTCTGGCCTCGGTGCTCTTCTGGGGTGCGCTGGCGTTCGCGCTGCTGGTCGCGTTCCTGGTGACCTGGCCGATCAACAAGTGGATCATCGGCCGCGGCAAGGGCCACGCGGTGGTCCACGCCTACCACCACTGACCAGCCGACCGGATCGCCGCCGAACCCCGGGCGCCCGTTCCGCGCGCTGCCACTGTCCGCGGCCTGCGCCACGTGGGCCGGGGACCGGCGAGCCGGTCAGCCCCTCTGATGCGCGCGGCGGGAGCCGGAGCAGCAGGAGCCGTGGTGCGGAAAGGGCCGTCCGTCTGCGGTACGCGTGCGTGGCGGGGATGTGGGTACGCGTGGGCGAAGGACGAACAGCGATGGAGGGCGGCTTCCGTGACGAGCCGGTTCGCACAGTGGACCCTGGACGTGCACGACACCCGGAAGATGGCGGCGTTCTGGTCGGCGGCACTCGGTTACGAGGTCGAGCACGACGGCGAGGCGCCGCACCTGTGGCCGCCGCCGGACGCGCCGCGCAACTCCCTGACGGTCTGGCTCCAGCCGGCCGACGCGCCCAAGCGTGGCAAGAACCGCAACCACCCCGACCTGTACGTTCCCGACGGCGGCGATGTCGAGGCCGAGGTCGAGCGGCTGGTGGGGCTGGGCGCCACCCGCGTGGACGTCGGCCAGCGGGGCGACGAGGGGTTCGTCGTGCTGGCCGATCCCGAGGGCAACGAGTTCTGCCTGCTCCATCGCCGTCATCCGCAGGGAGCCTGAAAGCCGGCGGTCGTCCTGCTCAGGCGCTCTGGCTCTGAATCGCGGCCAGATGCCGGGTGCGTCGGGCCGAGTGGTGGAGCTGGTCCAGCAGGATGCCCTCGCGCAGCGCCCAGGGGCAGATGCGTACGCGCGGCAGGTTGAGAGCGGCCAGGGTGGCGTCGGCGACGATGGCCCCGGCGAGGATCTGCCGGGCGCGGGGGGCGGAGACGCCGGGAAGCTGTGCGCGTTGCGCGGGTGTCCGGCCGGCGAGGAGTTCGATGGCTTCGCGCAGGTCGTCGCGGCGGAGCTCGCGGGTGGCGTGGGGCCCGGCCTTGGCCTTCGGCGCCCCGCACAGGCGGGCGAGCTGGTAGAACGTCCTGGACGTGGCGACCGCGGTGGCCTGGCCGATGCGGTGCCTGGCGGACATGTCGCCCACACTCCTGGCGAGCACGGATTCCACGTGCTCGCGCAGCCGCCGGCGATGCTTCTTCTTCACCCGGTCGGGGTCCGGCAGGCGGTGGCGGGTCAGCCGTCCGGCTCCCAGGGGGAGGGACAGCGCCAGTTCGGGGGTTTCGCCGGTGCCGTAGGCGAGCTCCATGGATCCGCCGCCGATGTCGGCCAGCAGGATCGGGCCGGCGGACCAGCCGTACCAGTGCCGTACGGCCAGGAACGTCAGCCGGGCCTCCTGCACCGCGTCCAGGTAGCCGACGCGGACACCGGTGGCGGCTTGGATCTCCGCCAGGAT
Organism: Nonomuraea sp. NPDC049709; assembly: GCF_040674815.1. NCBI lineage: Bacteria > Bacillati > Actinomycetota > Actinomycetes > Streptosporangiales > Streptosporangiaceae > Nonomuraea > Nonomuraea sp. NPDC049709. Next base: position 9,770 of record NZ_JBFANM010000074.1, on the reverse strand, counting down.
CGGTTCGCGGTTGGCGGCGTCGCGGACGGCGGAGGTGGCGAACGGCAGCAGCCGGTGCACCCGATGATGCGCCGCGACCGCGACGGCCTCGCCGACGGCCTCGGTCAGCCGGTCGATCGCCGCCCGCCCGATGACGCCCTCCCGGCTGATCTCCTCGGCCAGCCGGATCTGGCGCTTCAGCGTCGCCACCGGCAGTGGCGGGTGGCCCGCCGTGACATCGGTGATGCGCAGATGAGCGGCGTTGGAACCGATGTCGAGCACGGCTAATCGCATGACCAGGTCGCTACCCGTCACAGGCGAGATCAATCTCCGGAATCGTGCCCGTACGGTGGCCGCTGCCGGTTCCCCGCCATGCCGACCGCGATCAGCATCATGGCCGGCGTGCATCAAGGCGCAGAGGCGCCGGCATGCCGATGAGCAGGTGCTGCAGCGTGTGGCCGCGGAAGTCGGTCGCGGCCAGCACGGCGATCGGCCCGGTCGTGGCGGCGGCCAGCAGCGCCACGCCGGTCAGGAACGCCGCCGCGCGCCACCGTCCGGGCTTGCCGTGCGTCGCCACCGTCCGGGCTTGCCGTGCGTCGCCACCGTCCGGGCTTGCCGTGCGTCGCCACCGTCAGGTAGCCGGCCGCGGCCACGGCGACCACCAGCAAGGCCGGTGCCGTGCCGCCGTGGTGCGTCATGCGGCCGGCTCCTCGTCCCGGCACAGGCCGAGCCGCCCGCCGGTGCGCTGCAACGCCCAGCCGCCGATGACGAGATCGTCCCAGCAGGAAACCGAGGTCCCACCAGAGCTGGTACGGTCCGGTGCGGACGTGGTGGATGCCCAGCAGGGTCTTGTACGAGGTGTGGGACTCCACGCAGGGCAAGAAGTCGGCGGCGGCTCTCGTCCGGGAAGGGCTACCTGCCCCCCAGAGGGGGCGAACGGCGAGCTCTCTCAGGAAGGCGTGGCCTGTTCGAGAAACCTGGCCCGATTCCGACAGCTCACCGACTGAACAGCCTGCGGGAGGCCGGCGCACACGAGCAGGTCGCCACACTGGTCGAACGGCTACCTGTTGCAGGGCCATTCAAAGCCGCTGACATCCGACTGTCACGCAACACCTGTCGGTGTTCATCTGGACCTGTCGGCACCTGTGTCGGTGTCCGGGTGGGGTTGTCGAAGCGCAGGTCTGTCAGCGGAAAGAGCGCGATGTTGAGTGCGGTGTAGATGTCCGGTTTGGGGACGGCCGCTCGGTCATACTGGGCTCTTATGAAGATCGCGTGGCTTGCGGCGTCCGTCGTGCTGTGTCTCGGCACGGCGGCCGGGTGCTCAAGACAGGGGACTGTGCTGTCGAGCCCCGCGACCGTCACGCCTTCGGCGACCGCGGGCGCCGGGACCTGGATGGTGGAGCCCCGCTCCAAGCGGTGGAAGGAGGTCGCGGGTCCGCGGCTCCGGGCGAGAGCGGAGCTCGTCGACGTGGTCGCCGATGGGCCTCGGCGGGCGTGGGCGGTGGGCTTCGAGGACGGCGCCGAGGACCGCGAAGGGACCGTGGTCGTCGAGCGGTGGAACGGCGCGGCGTGGAAGAAGACTGCTCTCGATCGCGAGCTCTACGTGAGCGGGTTCGACGTGGGCGGACCCGGCGACATCTGGATCGTGGGGGATGGCGTCGCCATCCACTGGGACGGGCGGCGCTGGTCGTACCCGCGCCCGTCCGGGCTGGGAGCGTCCTGGTTCACCGACGTGTCGATCGACAAGGGGCGGGCGGTGCTGGTGGGTACAGACCTGACCAGGGACACCTCCCTTGCCCTTGAGTGGACTGGCCGGAAGTTTGAGAAGCGGGCCGCCGTCCAGGGCGTGTTCGCCGCGGTGACGGCCCGGCACGATCAGGTGTGGGTGGTCGGCACCGCGCTCCGCGACGGCTGCTCCGGCATCAGGCCTACGGTCTGGCACGCTGCCCAGGGCGGGACGTACACCGAGATGCCCCTCCCTGACGTGCCGGGAGGCTACCTCAAGCAGGTGTGGGAGATCTCGCCGGACGACGTGTGGGCCGTCGGCGGGATCGGGGGCGAGCATGCGCCGTCGTTCGCCTGCCAGACCAAGATCGAGGGTTCCGGGCCGTCGGAGACGCTCATCATGCACTGGGACGGGTCCTCATGGCAGCGGATGGCCGTGCCCAGCGGTGACGGGCCGCTGGAGAGCGTCACCGCGTTCGGGCCGGACGACGTGTGGGCGGTCGGGTACGGCAGTGGCGACACCACGGTGGCCCTGCACTTCGACGGCCGGACCTGGACCCGTGAGCGCATCTACGACTACCCGTTGGGCCGCGTGGCGGTGACGGCGATTCCCGGCACATCGGAGCTGTGGGTGGTGGGGGCCGCCAACCATAAGGCCGACTACGGCAAGGACGTCATCCTCCGGCGACGGTAGGGCTGACCAGCGCCTCATCGCCTCGCGGGCCGCGCAATCCGCCAGGTCGAGGTGAACAACCGGGACCGAACCGTGCACCCGTACTTGTCGAACCCCAGTTCAGTGCGTGCCGCCGCCGACATATTCATCCGGGAAGGACGCGAGCCACAAGGCACCTGTTGGGCGGGCAGTCCGGCGCATGGCCGACCCGGGCCGGCGCAGCGAACAGCACCCACCCACCCGGAATATCACTCTCCGTAGACAGCGCATCGCTTCCGGAGCATTGGTGGGTCGCGAGGCAACGACCTGAACTGTGACGGAGTCTCTAGGCACCGGACGATCAAGAACGGTGCTCGTTCGTGTACACGACAGGCATGGCATCCGGGGCGCGGGCACCGGGCCGGAGCGCCAGGGGACTGCGCCGGTTTACCTAATAACCCTTGAGTTCCTTCGGCGTTCTTCGGTCTCTCTAGCCCCAGAACCTGGGGCTATCTGCTGGTACTCCGGCTCTTCGGTTGTTGATGAGATTTCGGGGATTCTGAAGGTCTATCGTCCTGGTCGTTCGTCTTGCTGCGATGGTGAAGGCGAGGTGGCCAGAGTTGGCGCTGGCGGTAGTGAAGGATCTCCGAGTGGCGCGGGCCCCGGCCACTGTGGAGGACCTGGAGGCGCTGGAGACCGACGTGCTGGCCGGGTTCGTGCTGGCCCGGGCCGCGGCGGGACTGTCGGACGGGACGATCTCCTCCGACGTGGTGCACCTGGAACAGGCACGGGCCTGGTTCGGCCGGTCGCTGTGGGAGATGGACCCGGCCGACACCGACGCGTACTTCGGCAAGGTGCTGCGCTCCGCTGCGAAGGGCACCCGGCTGGCTCGGGCCCAGGCGATCAAGACGTTCTTCCTGTTCCTGGAGCTTCGTCACAAGGTCGAGATTCACCAGATGACCGGCCGCGTGGTCGAGTGCCCGATCGATGAGATGAACCGGCCGCGCGGCGGTCCGCTGGGCAAGCTGCGTATCCCGCCCACCGTCGAGCAGGTGAGCCGGTTGTTCACTGGGTGGCGGCAGGAGCTGGCGAGTTGCCGGAAGTTCGCCCCGACCGCCCGCAACTACACCGCCTGCCGCCTGATATCCGAGGTCGGGCTGCGCGTGAACGAGGCGTGCAAGCTGGACCTGGCCGACATCAAGTGGGACCTGGGCCGCTTCGGCAAACTGCATGTCCGTCACGGCAAGGGCGCCCGCGGATCCGGACCGCGCGAGCGAATGGTGCCGCTGATCAACAACGCCGCGGCGACACTACGCTGGTTCGTCGAGGACGTGTGGGGCCAGTTCGGCGACGACGATGGTTATCTAGCCATGTCAAGCGAACCTGCTGGTCAGATGGTTGAGTGCGTGTCAGGCACGTCAGGCAAGTAGTCATCCTGTGGGTGCCGGTGGGTTGGTGCCGTTGAGCGGTCCATGAGCCGTGTCAAAACCCCGCCGGATGGACCGGCGGGTTATGGCACTCAGGTGTCGCTTTGAGCCTTGAGCGACTGGTCAACGTGGAGAAACGGCCGCGGCCAGGTCAGCCCGGTGTCAGGATCGAGGGCATGCACCCGCTGATGAACGCTGATCACATCGTGATCATGACGGGGAACCCCGAGGATAAGGACGGCGTCCGCACCCTGTTCACGCTGAAGCGAGACCCCGACCCGTCTCCATTCTTCCTGCTGGTCCCGCTGGAAGAGGAATGTCCGCGGGCAACGATCGTCCCCAACGGGCGAGGCTGGCGGCTGCGCCCGGCCAATGACGCCACGGAACATGTCACGGAACGCGTCGGAGATGATCTGCTCACCCTGGCCGCTGAGTGGGTGACCGACCGGTATGGGCTTCCCCGCCCAGGCGGTCTGCTCTCGGGGAGTTGACCCTGCGAGGGGTAGGCGTGGCGTTCCGGGACGCCTATGCGTCAGGATCGGTCGTCGGTCAGAAGTCCGAGGGGTCTCGGGCGCTTCCCAGGCGGTGAGCTGCCGCTCAGGGTCGCTTTCCTGTTGCGAGAACTGGTGAATCAGGTCGGCGAGGGCTTGCCGGTCTTGCTCGGACAGGTCCTGCAGCAGGACGGCCACCGGTTCGATCACCTGCATCGTGGCTGCGGCGTGATGGCGTCGTCGTTGCTGAGGTCCAGTCTGATGACGACCTCGGTGAGAGCTTTGGCGAGGGTGTGTTCGAGTTGGGTCATGACGGGGCTCCTGGGCTGGTTGCTGGGCGTGTGGCGTGTCCGGGGACGGCTGCGTATGGCGTGAAGGCGGCCCTGGTCAGTCTGCTGCCGGTTCGGTGAGCCGGGCTTCCAGCTCGGTGATCATCTGGGTGAGCAGGCTGGTGTTCTCGTGCCGGACCGCCTGGGGGCCGACCACCTCGAGGCCGGCGACCTTGGTGATGCACTCGTCGGCGGCCTGGGCCATGGTGGCGAACTCCTTGCGGGCGATGGAGTGCGGGTTGGCGGCCTCGAAGGTGGTGGCGCGTTGCATGTCCTTGACCGAGGTCATCGCCGCGCGTGCGCTGAACTCGTCGCCGTGGCCGGAGCGCATGTAGCGGGTGACGAAGACCCGGCGCCGGCCAGCATCGCGCCGGGCAGGGTCGGTCGACGGCATGAACCGCTCCAGGCGATCGCCGCGGTTGGCCACGATCACGCGGACGACCCGGACGGCCCGCCGCAGCCGGGCACCGTTCGGAAGGCCGACGCCGGCGGCGATGTCGGCGTAGCTGAGTTCGCGTCCGTGGTTGCCGCGCAGCCAGATCATCACCTCCGCGACGTCGTTCTCGGCCTGCGTCCAGCCCATCGCGTCCCGCCGCGGGCTCATAGCAGCCCGCCGGGTCGTCGAGGAACTTCGCCAGCGCGGCGTCGTCCAGCGCCGAGCCGGTGGCCAGGTCCCGGACGGCGGTGATGGCCGCCTCGGCGCCGTCGCAGAGCTCGGCGATGGCCTGAGCGCGGTCGGCGGTGAAGTGGATCTGCTGCTTGTGCAGCAGCGCCAGCGCCCGCGAGGCGGCCATGCGGATCTCGGCCATGGCGTTGAAGACGTGCATGGACGCCTCGGCCTCGCCAGCTTGTCCCGGGCGATGCCGGCGATCTTCTCCATGGCCTGGATGTTGTCGTCGAAGTTGCGGATCACGCACTCGTCGACCTCCCAGGCGATCGCCGTCTCCCGGTCGGCCCGCATCGCCGCGATCTGCTCGTCCATGGCCGGCAGGTGTGAGGGGTCGGGGACGAAGAACTTGCAGGCGGCGCACTGATAGCGGACCGCGCAGGCCTTCCCCCCGGCTCTGATGTTGGCCGGCTCGGTGCAAAGGCCGAACGGCACCGCCACCGACCGCTCCTCATAGGCGACGCCGGAACAGGCCGGCCGGGCCCGGCCGGTCCGATCGAAGCTGTGGCGGCTGACCACCTCGACCGCCTCCCGCTTCCGCTTGAGGGAGACTAACGGCATAGTCGGATATTGGAACTGTCTGAATGCCCGCTCGTGAGCGGTCCTTGGACGGTGCTAGCCAGCTTGAGGACAGACTGGAAAATAGGCAGTTACCACAGCCATCGATCGAGGAACTCGGCCCAGATGAACCCGCGGTAGCCTTCGAAGGCCGGTGGGTCGATCTCCTTGAGCTTCTGCGCGAGTTCGGCAAGCTCGGCCAGCGCTTCGTCTTCGTGGTCGTCCGCGTCGTTGAGGATGGGGGACTGACTAACGTGGAGTCCGTAGTGATGCAGCGTGCGCAGCCAGTGGCCGATCGTCGAATTGGCGAACCACGCCTCCCCACCCGGTAGGACGTAGCGGACCCTCCCGGTGTGCGGCTCGGCGCCGAAGGCCCACCGCAAGCCAGACACGATGTCACCGTGGTGGTTGCCGGTGAGCCGGTAAAGCGTAATCCCTGAGGTGGTCTGAAGCACTGGGTCAGGGGCCGCCTGGAAGTCGACGTACTCGATAAGTTGATCGACGACAGGAACGCCGACGTTCACAAGCAGCGACTTTTGTCCCTCGGGGATCCTCCATCCGGCCACGATGCCCGGATCAGCTCGGCTGATGCGTTCGGCGCCGGCCCATCCGGCCAGGTCTTCAAAGGTCAGCATGGGGCCCCTCCAAAGGGGTCGCGTCCGAGATGCGGCTCTGTCGCGGAAACGGTGGTGACTGATCGTGATGTCACCCGAGCAGGATCCGATGGCGTAGCAGCCGGAAGCCGGCCCGACCGTACATCTGGCGCTTGATCATCTTGGTCTTGTTGTTGACGCCTTCGGTGCCGCCGTTGTGATGCGGGAGGGTGAGTCCGGCCTCGACGGCGGCCCGGTCCTGGTCGAGGCCGGTGCAGAAGCTGTGCAGGTGCGGCAGGTCCGCGGCGCGGACCATGAGGATCCAGGTGTCGAGGCGTTCGTCGTTCTTGGGGTCGGGTTTGAGCTGGGCGGCGAAGTCGCGGATAGCGGTGACGAGGACGGTCATCTCCACGCAGCTGGAGCTGAGCCGTTCGGCCAGCTCACGGTCGGCGTCGGTGAGCTTGTCGGGGTTGCTGAGCAGCAGCCGGGTGACCCGCTTGGCGGAGATCGTGGGCCGGTCGGCCTCTACTCGGCCCTGGTTGATGTAGCGGTAGAGGAGGTTCTGGCTGCCGGTATACCCGAGTTTCTTGATCTCGGTCAGGAGCGTCTGCACCGGGATGGCCGGTTCCTCGGCACGCCGAGCGCGTAGGTGGTCGCGGGAGGGGTCGACCAGGGTGGGGCGGTATTGCGGGGCGCGCCGCATGCGCTCGGGTTCGCTGGCTCGGGCGTAGCGTTTGACCGTGTTCAGCGCCAGTTGCAGGCGGCGGGCGGTCTCCAGCAGGCCGACGCCGGCATCGATCAGCTCATGGACCTGCCTCCACCGCTCCAGCGTGGTGGCCGCGCGCTTGCCGTCCTGCAGCGGCGGCCCGTGTTGGGCCCAGCAGGAGCTGTGAGCACCGACCTCCTTGCGGACCGTTTCGCCCAGGCCGTTCCACAGATGCCAGCGATCACTGACCTGCACCGCGTCCGGGAGCGCGTCACGGATGGCCTGGGCGTAGGTCGTCGAGCCGTCCCGGCACACGACCTCGACCCCGGGATGGGCACGCAGCCAGTCGGTCAAGGTCTCGGCCTTGCGGCCGGGCAGCACGTCGATCCGCTGATTCGTCTCAACGTCGATCAAGATTGTTGCGTAGACGTCGCCCTTACGCAGGGCGAAGTCGTCAACGCCCAGGACCCGCGGTGCGGCGGCCAGCGGCAGAGGCAACGCCAGCAGCATGCGCAGCGCCGTGAACCGTGTGACCGGGATGGCCATCACCTGCAGCGTGCGCGCGGCGGCCCGCCCGGCTAACTCCTTGACCACCGCGGCGACCTGCGTGGCCAAGCGGACGGTTCGGCGTTGGTAGCGCCGCAGCAGTCCGGGAATCTGCTCGCGAAAGGTTCTCCTGCAGCCTGCGGTGGCGCACACCAGGCGACGCACGCGCACCTCAAGAACGACGGGGCGGGCGTCAACAGCGACGTCGGCAACGATGCGCTGGTGATAGCCGTGCACTCTGCTCGTCGTGGTGCCACAGTCCGGGCATGCACCTGGATGATCTGGGGTTCGCATGCGTAGCCGTATCGCACGGTCCTCATCGGTTACATCCTGGACGATCAGCGGCGACAGTCCTGCAAACACCGTGCTCACCAGTACCGTGGCATCGATCATCGCTCACTGTGACATCCACAGACGATCAGTCACCACCGTTTCTGCGACAGAGCCCGAGATGCGGTGTAAATAGATCACGAGCGTAGGTTCCGTGTTGAACCGCCAAGTTCGCACGAAGAAAGGCCCCACGCTCGTGACCCGTCGAGTATCGCCCATCCAGGCCATCCGTGCCGAGATCGACGCCCTGTTCGCCTCCGACCGTGACCTGGTCGAGGTCATCGAGGACGCTGCCCGGCTCGGCGCCCGCCTGATCATCCAGACTGCCGTCGAAGCCGAGGTCGATGCCTTCCTCGGTCGCGCCCGCTACCAGCGCACCGCCGCCCTCACCGCAGCCGGCGCCTGGGTGGCCGAACTGACCGGCCTGCTGGAGTTGCCGGGCTGGCCCAAGGGGATACGGGTCATCGCCCGCAAGGAGCGTCCGCATCCCGGAGCCCAGTTGCGCTTCACCGACGTCGACGGATGCCGCGTCACCTGCTTCGTCACCAACACCCAAGCGTGGTCAGCTCGCCGACCTGGAACTGCGGCACCGCCGCCGGGCCCGCGCCGAAGACCGCATCCGCTGCGCCAAGGACACCGGCCTGGCCAACCTGCCGCTGCACCACTTCACCCGCAACCAGATCTGGTGCGAACTCGTCGCCCTGGCCTGGGAACTCCTGGCCTGGATGCAGATGCTCGCGCTGCCCGGCACCGCCGCCCGCAGCTACGAGCCCAAACGCCTGCGCCTGCGGCTGTTCGCGGCGGCCGGACGACTGGTGCACGGCGGCCGACGGCTGCGCCTGCGCATCGCGGGGCGATGGCCCTGGGCCCGTGACATCCTCACCGCACTGACGCATCTGCAGGCGCTACCAGCCCCGCCCTGACCAGCCATAACCCGCCCCTACAACCAGGAAAGGACACCCGCGGGCCCGTGGAACCCCGCCCACTCGGCGCGACAGCCGGGCCAGCGTGCTGACCACAGCACGCATTCCACCTCCAGCCGAACCGTTCAACCGACCACGCCGAGATCACGAAAGATCGAGGCTAGGACCCTGACAGGAAATACCGCCGCGGGGACCGCGATCGCACGTAAACGCGCGGTGCTCTACAACGTCCTGGACTACGCGGGGAGCCCGGTCAAGCTCCTGACAAGCAACCCGCTGGTCCGGTTTTACAGAGCACGGTCTACCGAGCCATCTAGTAGGGCTTGACCTGCGGAGATTTCTCTTGCATGGCTTGCCGACCTGTTATGGCGACGCGCATACGACGCACGAGGCGTCTCGGCTCACCTTTTGAGCAGTCCTCCTGGATCCGACCGCCTGACGCTGTACATCACTGGAGACTCGACGGCGGCAGCGGCCGAAGATCGTGCAATCTGGCGATCAGCTGGGTTGCCGACGCATCTGGCCGCTGATCGCCGTCACCCCCAACTCCTTCAGCATCACTGCCAAGACAGGCGCCCCCGGCAAAGGGGCTCCGCCCGAAGTCATCTCTCGATGCCAGATGACCAGGCGTATTCCGGTCGTATTCCACGCTGCTGCCGACGCGTGCAACGATCACTCCACTGAATTTCGGCCCGGGGATCGCTCGTGTCAGTCAGGGATTCGAGCATGACGAAGCCTCGTCGGAGGCTGTATTCCACCCCCTGGCACCAGGCGCTCCGGCGGGCTGATCTTCGTCCGAGAGAAGGAAGAACGATGAACCCGCTCAAAACGGTCACCGTCGGCG
>NZ_JBFANM010000073.1:0-61464 GCF_040674815.1 Nonomuraea sp. NPDC049709 | reverse complement strand
AGTCGACCGCACCAACCACCGCGCGAACACCACCATCAACGTCCTCACCGAACATCGGTTGACAGCAGCCCCAAGCCCTTAACTTCCCGGCATTGCGGCTAGCGGTCGCCCGCCGCCGGCCACAGGACCGGCGACAGGGCTGGTCGCAGGGTCGGCGACAGGGCCGGACACAGGGCCGGCTGCAGGTTCGGCTACAGGTTCGGCTGCAGGGCGACGGCCGTGCCTTCGCCGAGGCTGCCCGAGCGGTGGTGGCGGCGGCAGAGCACCTGATAGCGCACGTGCGCGGCGTCGGTGTCGCCGATCACCACCTGCTCGCCCGTACGCGCCATCGTCCCGCCCACGACCCGGGCGTTGAGCTGCCCGGGCCGCCCGCACCAGCACAGCACCTCGACCTGCAGCCGGCACACCTCATCGGCCAGCTCGAACAGCCGCTGCGCCGCAGGGAACATGACCGACCTGAAGTCCGAGGCGAGCCCGAACGCGTAGACGTCCACGCCGTGCTCGTCCACCAGGTCGGCGAGCTGCTCGATCTGCTCGACGGTGTAGAAGCAGGCCTCGTCGCAGATCAGGTAGTCGATGCGGTCGTGCGCCGTGACCAGCCGGACGAGGTCGAGGGAGTCCTCCACCTCGATCGCCTCCAGCCCGAGCCCTATCCGGCTGGTGATCTTCGGCCCGCCGGAGCGGTCGTGCTTGGTGAGCACCAGGCCCCGCCGGCCCTGCCGTCCGTGGTTGTAGTTCATCTGGAGCGCCAGCGTGGACTTCCCGCAATCCATGGGGCCGAAATAGAACTTCAGTACGGCATCCCTGGCACCAGACGGCACGGCAGACAAGGCAGACAGTTCGGTCACGGGGGGCCAGCTTAGTGGCTTGGCTTGTTCCATGACCTCGTGGGACATTTCTCCCCTGGAGTTACAGGAGGAATCTGTGGTCACCGACAAACCGACGTCCCCGCCGCCGGCGCTGGACGCGATGATGAAGCAGGACGACCTCACGGCGGCCCAGGCCGATGCCACCCAGTGGCGCTACGGCTTTCTCGTCGTGGTGGCGGGCATCGTCGCGGTGCTGGTCGCGTTCGGGGCCGCCGTGTTCGCCACGGGGGAGTTCGCCCCGCTGTTCGCCGGTGTGGCGGGGGTGATCGGTACCATTATCGGGGCTTACTTCGGGGTGCAGGCAGGGCAGTCGGGTAAGGCCAGGGTCGAGGCCGAGCTGGCCAGATCGCAGGAGATGGTGGTGCGGCTGGCCGCTTACGTCGGCACGACCAACGCGCCCCGCGTCATCGACGAAGTGCTCGGCCGTCGCCGAAGTTGAGGAGCCATGCGTAGCGTCCGTATCGGAGTGGATACCGGAGGAACGTTCACCGACGTCGTGGCGGTGGACGAGGAGACCGGTGAGATCCTCACCACGAAGACCCCCTCGACCCCCGCGAACCCGGCGGACGGGTTCCTCGCGGGCATCGAGAAGCTGGGCCGGCTCGACGTCGGCTCCATCGTGCACGGCACCACGGTGGCCACGAACCAGCTGCTGGAAGACCGGATCCAGAACCTCGGGTTCATCACGACCGAGGGGTTCGAGTTCATTCTGGAGATCGCCAGGCAGAGCGTGCCCGACGGCTACGGCAACTCCTACTTCTGGGTCAAGCCGCCCAGGATCGTGCCCGTGCACCTGGTGAAGACCGTCGGAGGGCGGCTCGACCACCTGGGCGCGGAGGTGCGGCCGTTCTCGGAGGAGCAGGCGGTGGAGGTGGCCCGCTGGTTCCGGGCCAAGGGGGTCACCGCGATCGGGGTCTGCTTCCTGCACTCCTACGCCAACCCGGAGCACGAGCGCCGCATGCGCGAGGTGCTGTGGCGCGAGCACCCGGAGGCGGTGATCTCGCTGTCGAGCGACGTGCTGCGCGAATACCGCGAGTACGAGCGCTCGGTCACCACCCTGGTCGACGCCGCCGTCAAGCCCGCCATGCGCAGCTACATCGCGAACCTGACCAACCGGCTCGGCATGCCGTTCTCCGTCATGAAGTCCAACGGCGGCGTCCTGTCGGCCCGCGAGGTGGTCAACCAGCCCATCACCACCGTCCTGTCCGGCCCGGCGGCGGGGGCGCTCGGCGCGGCGCTCATCGCCTCGACGGCCGGCCACCGGTCGGTGATCACCCTGGACGGCGGCGGCACCTCGACCGACGTGGCCGTGGTGATCGAGGGCGAGCCCTCCATCACCACCGAGGGCGAGGTCGGCCGCTACCCCTGCAAGATCCCGATGATCGACATCATCACGGTCGGCGCGGGCGGCGGCTCCGTCGCGTGGATCTCGCCGGAGGGCACGCTCAAGGTCGGGCCCAGGTCCGCCGGAGCCGATCCCGGCCCCCTCTGCTACGGCAAGGGCGGCACCGAGGTGACGGTGACGGACGCGCACGTGTTCCTCGGCCGGATCCCGCCGCACCTGCTCGGCGGGGAGATCCCGCTGGACGCCGACGCGGCCCGCACCGGCATCCAGGCGCTGGCCGACAAGCTCGGCCTCACCCCGGAGCGCACGGCGACCGGGATCCTGGAGATCAGCGCGTTCAACCAGAGCAACGCGATCCGGCAGCTCACCGTCAAGCGAGGGCTGGACGTGCGGGACTTCCCGCTGGTGACGTTCGGCGGGTCGGGGCCGCTGCTGGCGTGCCGGCTGATCGACATCCTCGGCCTGCCGGCCGTCGTCGTCCCGCGCGACCCGGGCAACGTCTCGGCGTTCGGACTGCTCACGGTGGACGTCAAGAACGACTACGTGCGTACGTACGTCACCCGCGACCTCTCGCTGGGCAAGGCCGTCGAGATCTTCCACGACCTGGAGCATCAGGCGGGCGAGGCCCTCGACCGGGAGGGCTTCGACGACCCGGTCTACCAGCGCAGCGCCGACCTGCGTTACTACGGCCAGGCGTACGAGGTCCGCGTCTCCGCCCCCGCCGGCGAGATCGACGAGGACTGGCAGGCGGAGGTGGTCTCGCGCTTCCACGACGCCCACGAGAAGCTGTACGGCTACGCCTACCGCGACGACCCCCGCCACGGCGTCGAATGGGTGAACCTGCGCGTCTCCGGCATCGGCCCCATCAACCGCCCCACCATCCGGCGGCTGGAGAAGGCGGGGGAGGGCGCCACCTCGGTCCGTCCCGTGCACTTCGACGAGACCCGCGACACGCCGGTCCACCAGCGTGCCGCGCTCGGCCCCGGAGCCACGGTGAAGGGCCCGGCGGTGATCGAGGAGTACGGCTCGACGATCCCCATCCACCCCGGCTTCACCGCCAAGGTCGACGAATACGGAAATGTGGAGATAAGTCGTGACTGATCCCATCCTGGTGGAGATCGTCGAAGGGACGCTGGCCTCCGTCGAGAAGGAGGTCGAGACGGCCATCGCCCGCACGGCCCGCTCGCCGATGATCCGCGACGCGCACGACTTCCGCGCGGGCATCCACGACGTACGCCTGCGCAAGCTCACCGGCCGCTCCTACAGCGCTCTCGTCCAGCCGGTCGTGCGCGACTTCCCGGTCGAGACGATGAAGCCCGGCGACGTCTACTTCCACAACGACGTCTACCTGTCGGAGGGCGGCATCGGCCACCTGCCCGACCTGTGCGTCACCGTGCCCGTCTTCCACGAGGGCTCCGTGGTGGCCTTCGTCCAGGCGTTCGGCCACCACGACGACATCGGCGGGGCCGTCCCCGGCTCCATGCCGTCGCACGCCCGCTCGGTGTTCGAGGAGGGCCTGATGGTGCCGCCGATCAAGCTGTGGGACGAGGGCGTGCCGAACGAGGCCGCGCTGCGCATCATGACCCGCAACTCCCGCATGCCCGACTCGCTGGCCGGCGACCTCGACGCCGAGTGCTCGGCCTGCCTGATGGGGGCGCGGCGGCTGGGCGAGCTGTTCGAGCGGTACGGCAAGCAGGCCGTCGAGGAGTGCTTCGACGCGATCATCGACAAGACCACCGAGACGTTCCGCAGGGAGCTGCTGGCGAAGATCCCCGAGGGGACGTACGTGTGGGAGGACTACGCCGAGCACGACGGCGTGGACGAGCCCCGGCTGCACGCCCAGCGCATCACGCTCACCGTGGACCACGCCTTGGACATGCCGCTGACGATCGACTTCACCGGCACGTCGCCGCAGGCCAAGGGGCCGATCAACCATGCGGGCGACTACTCCGACGGGGTGTTCCTGAAGAAGTGGCTGGCCCCGGTGCTGCGCAACCTGGCCGACACACCGGAGCGCATGGCGGAGCTGGACGTCAACGAGGGCGTCGTGCCGCTGATCAAGATGATCTTCCCGGAGAAGGGCACCCTGCTCACACCGGTCTTCCCCGCGCCCACCAACGCCCGCACGTTCGTCATCCTGCGCCTGCTCGGCGTCCTGGCGGGCGTCCTGGCCAAGGCCACCGGCGGCCGCATGCCCGCCGACCAGGAGACCATCCGCTACACCGGGGTCCACGGCACCGACGCCGACGGGATGCCGTACCTGATGCGCGAGGTCCTGGGCGGCGGCTCCGGCGGGCGCTGGTACGCCGACGGCGAGGACACCATCCACGTGGTGCCCGACTCGCGCAACATCCCGGTGGAGTTCGCCGAGGCGCGCTGGCCGTTCCGGGTGGAGCGGCTGGCGCTGGCCTGCGACTCGGGCGGGCCGGGGATGTACCGGGGCGGGCTCGGCTACGACAAGCACATCCGGATGTTGCGCGACGCCTCGTACATGTCGATCGCCGACCGCTCGATCCTGTCCTGCTGGGGCGTCAACGGCGGCCTGGCCGGGCGGCCCTTCCGCGTCGAGATCGCGGGCAAGGAGATGGAAGGGCTGGTGGACGACCACCCGGTGCAGGCGGGCGAGGTGATCAGGATCCGCACGACCGGGGGCGGCGGCTGGGGCTCCCCGTACGACCGCGACCCCCGGGCGGTGGCGGCCGACGTACGCGACGGGAAGGTGTCGATCGCCGGCGCGCTGGGCGACTACGGCGTGGTCCTCGACGGGGACCGCATCGACGAGCAGGGCACGGCCGAGCTGCGCGCCCGCCTGCGGCCCCCGGCCGACCGCTTCTTCGACCGGGGGCCCGGCTACGCCAAGCTGTCGGGCGGGCGCTCCTTCGCGGAGGTCGACCAGCTCTAGAAGCTCGCGAAATAGGTGGCCGCCATGTCCTCGTCGCCGTGGCCGCTGGCCTCGGCGCGGCGGAAGCGCTCACCCGCGGCGGCCACCAGGTCCAGGCTGACCCCGGCCGACTCGGCCGCCGCCGTGATCAGCCGGGTGTCCTTCTCGGCGTTGCGCACGGTGAAGCTGGGCGTGAAGTCGCCCTCCAGGATGGCCTTCGACTTGGCCTGGAAGTAGGCGTTGTCCATCGGCCCGCCGGTGACCACCTGCCGCACCAGGTCGGGGTCCAGCCCGAGGGCCTGGGCCAGGGAGAGCGCCTCGGCCACGACGGCGGTCAGCGAGATGCCGAGGCTCACCGTGGCCATCTTGAGCTTGGTGCCGGCACCGTCCGCGCCGTCCTCGCCGAGCCAGAGCGTACGCTGGCCGAGCGCGCCGAAGACCGGCTCCAGCGCCTGCCTGGCCGCCTGCGGGCCGGCCGCGAGGATGACCAGCTTGCCCTGCTCGGCGGGCTGGCGAGTGCCCTGCACCGGGGCGTCCACGAACGTCAGCCCATGATCGTCCGCCAGCGCGGCCAGCCGACCGACCGCCTCGATGCCGACCGTGCTCATCTGCGCCCACACCTGGCCGGGCCGGAGTCCGGCGGCGGCGCCGGAGACCGCGTCGTGCACGGCGTCGCCGTCGCTGAGCATCGTGACGATCACGTCCGCGCCCTCGACCGCCTCGGCCGGGGAGCCCGCGACCACCGCGCCGTCCGCCTCCAGGGGCTGGGCCTTCTCCCTGCTGCGGTTCCACACCTTGACCTGCATGCCGGACCTGACGAGGTTGCGCGCCATCGGCGCGCCCATGAGCCCGGTTCCGAGAACTGCGACAGCACTCATGAGACGACCCTATGTGCGCCGGCCCGGCGCGCGGCGGCCGGGGTAAGCGGACTGGAACAGGCTGTTAACCCCGGGGAAACACCGCGGGAGTCCACTGAGGGGGACTCACCGAGAGCGTGAGGCGCACCTAGGGTTCCGCCGGTCACGGGTCTGGTCCGAGAGGTGCAGGCGGCCCCGTCGCACCCACCCCGGGGCCGCTCCACGGCGGGACAAAAGCCCGGGAGGTCAGCCACAGCCTGGCTGCCTTCCGGCCGGGCCTGGATCATTCGGAGCTCGAATGCACTGGCACCCCCGCAAGCCGCACGACGACTACGGACCCGAGGCCCGCTTCGCCGTCGAACGCGAGGCCGAGCTGCCCACCACCGGCTGGGACCGCGAGGTGGCCCGGGGCCTGGAGCTGGGCCTGCCCGGCGCCGACTCCATCGTGGACCGGCGCATCCCCACCTTCTCGCGCGGGGAGCTGCCGCACTTCGCCGGGATCAACACCTTCCTCAAGGCCCCGTACATCGAGGACGTCCGCACGTGCGGCGACTACGACGTGGCCGTGCTGGGGGCGCCGTTCGACGGCGGCACCACGTACCGCCCGGGCACCCGGTTCGGGCCGCAGGGCATCCGCCGCATCTCCGCCCTGTACGGCCCCTACAGCTTCGAGCTCGGCGTGGACCTGCGCGAGTCGATCACCATCGCCGACCTCGGCGACGTCTTCACCATCCCGGCCAACATCGAGAAGACCTTCGACCAGATCTCCAAGGCCGTCTCCCACGTGTACGCCAGCGGCGCCTTCCCCGTCGTGCTCGGCGGCGACCACTCGATCGGCTACCCGACCGTACGCGGGGTCGCCGAGCACCTGTCGGGCAACCTGGGGATCATCCACTTCGACCGGCACGTGGACACCCAGGAGACCGACCTGGACGAGCGCATGCACACCACGCCCTGGTTCCACGCCACCGACCTGCCGAACGTGCCGCCGGCCAACCTCGTGCAGATCGGCATCGGCGGCTGGCAGGCGCCCAGGCCGGGCGTGAAGGTCGGGCGCGAGCGCGGCACCACGATCATGACCGTCACCGACTGCGTCGAGATGGGCATCGAGGCCGCCGCCGAGCGGGCCCTGGAGGTGGCCTGGCGCGGCGCGGAGGCGGTGTGGCTGTCGTTCGACGTGGACTGCCTGGACGCCGCGTTCGTGCCGGGCACGGGGTGGCCGGAGCCGGGCGGGTTCCTGCCGCGGGAGGTGCTCAAGTTCATCCAGCTCATCGCCGACGCCGCGCCGCTGGCCGGGATCGAGGTGGTCGAGTGCAGCCCGCCGTACGACAACGCCGAGATCACCTCGCTCATCGCCACCCGCGTCATCTGCGACACGCTCGGCTGCCTGGTCCGCTCCGGGCACCTGCCGAAGAAGGGAAAGGAGGCCGCCTCATGATCCGCCGGCCCGTGCTCGCCGCCGTGCTCGCCGCCCTGCTGCTGACCTGTTCGGCAGCGTGCGGCGGAGCGCCGTCCGCGCCTTCCGCCGCCCCCTCGGACAAGGCCGTCACCCTGGGCTTCTCCGCCTGGCCAGGCTGGTTCCCGTGGCAGGTGGCCCAGGAGAAGGGGCTGTTCGCCAGGAACGGGGTGCAGGTCGAGCTGAAATACTTCGACAGCTACACCGACAGCCTCACCGCCCTGGCCACCGGCAACATCGACGCCAACAGCCAGACCCTGAACGACACGCTGGCCTCCGTCTCCGGTGGCGCGCGGCAGACCGTGGTGCTGGTGAACGACAACTCCACCGGAAACGACCAGATCATCGCCCGGCCCGGCATCACGTCGGTGGCCCAGCTGAAAGGCCGGACGGTCGCGGCCGAGCAGGGCACCGTGGACCACTACCTGCTGCTGCTCGCCCTGCGCAAGGCGGGGCTCACGCCGGCCGACGTCACGTTCAAGCCGCTGCCCACGGACGCGGCGGCGGCCGCCTTCAAGGCGGGGCAGGTGGACGCGGTCGGGGTGTTCGCGCCGTTCACGACCACCGCGCTGGAGCTGCCGGGGTCCGCGGCGATCGCCACCTCCAAGGACTTCCCCGGGGCCATCCCCGACCATCTCGTGGTGTCGCGCACGCTCGCCTCATCGCGGCCCGAGGTGGTGCAGGGGCTGGTGAAGACCTGGTTCGACACGGTGGCCTGGATCGGCGCGAACAAGGCCGAGGCTCGTACGATCATGGCCAGGCGGGCGGGGGTGAGCGAGCAGGACTACGCCGAGTACGACGCCGGCACCACGATCTTCTCGCTGGCGGACAACCGGGAGGCGTTCGGCTCGGGCAGCCTGGAACGGCAGGCCAAGGAGATCGCCGCCTTCCTCACGGAGTCGGGCCTGGCGGACACAGCGCCCTCCCTGGACGGGCTCCTCGACCCGCGCTTCGTCCAGGGAGTGTCCTCATGACGGGCCCACCCCCGCGCACCACCCCGGCACCGGCGACCGGCCTGCCGGAGGGCACGGCCTGGCCCGCGGGGGCGGCCGGGGTTCCCGGCGGCGCGCCCGGGGAGCGCGCGGCGTGGCCGCCGCTGCCCAAGCGCGCTCCTCGCGGCGGAAGCGCCGACGGCGGCTCCCGTAGTGGCTCCGGTGGCGGCTCCAGGGACGGCTCCGGCAGCGGGCTGCTGCCGGGACGTCTGGGGGCGGCCATCCAGGTCGCCCGCCTGCTGCGCCGCCGCTCGGCGGGCGCCGCGCCGGGGCGGTGGCGGGGGAGGGGCTTGCCGGGGAAGGCGCGGTGGGCGTTGCGGGCGGTGGCGGTCGTCGTACCCCTGGGCGTCTGGGCGGTGGTCAGCTCCCTGGGCGTCGTCGATCCGACGTTCCTGCCGTCCCCGGCGGCCGTTGCCGGGGCGTTCGCCGAGATGGCCGCGAGCGGGCAGCTGCTGTCCGACACCGCCGCCAGCCTGGGCCGGGTGGCTGCCGGGTTCGGCCTGGCGGTGGCGATCTCGGTGCCGCTGGGGATGGCCATGGGCACGTCCCAGGTCGCCCTGGCGCTGCTCGAACCCGTGATCGGGATGCTGAGATACCTTCCGGCGTCCGCGTTCATCCCGTTGCTCATCATCTGGCTGGGCCTCGGCGAGCCGTCCAAGATCGCGATTCTGGTCATCGGGGTCGTGTTCTTCAACACGCTCATGACCGCCGACGCCGTCCGCGCGGTGCCAGGCGAGCTGCGCAAGGCCGCCGCCACGCTCGGAGCGACGGGCGGGGAGGTGCTGCGGAAGGTCGTGTGGCCGTACGCGCTGCCCGGCATGCTGGACGCGATGCGCGTCAACGCCGCCGCCGCGTGGAACTTCGTGGTCGTCGCCGAGCTCATCGCCGCCGAGTCCGGGCTCGGCTACCGGATCGTCCGCGCCCAGCGCTTCCTCCAGACCGACCGCATCTTCGCCGTGCTCGTCCTGATCGGCCTCATCGGCCTGGCCATCGACGTCGGGCTGCGCCTGGCCAGGGCCAGGGTCGGGAGGTGGGCGGCGTGACGCTCGTGCTGCGTGACGTGGTCAAGGAGTACGCGGGACGCCGGGTGCTCGACGGCATCGGCCTGGAGGTCGGCCGCGGCGACTTCCTGTGCATCGTCGGGGCCAGCGGCTCAGGCAAGTCGACGCTGCTCAATCTGATCGCCGGCCTGGAGCCGGGCACCGGCGGGGCGATCGAGCTCGACGGCGACCCGGTGACCGGGCCGGGCCCGGAGCGGGGGCTGGTGTTCCAGTCGGGGGCGCTGTTCCCGTTCCTCTCCGTCGCCGAGAACGTCGGGTTCGGGCTGCGCCTGCTGCCCCTGCCCGCCGCCGAGCGGCGCCGCCGTGTCGAGTGGTACCTGTCGGAGGTGGGCCTGCTGCCGCTCGCGAACGCCCTGCCCAAGGAGCTGTCGGGCGGGCAGCGGCAGCGGGTGGCGATCGCCCGCGCCCTGGCCTGCGAGCCGTCCGTACTGCTGCTCGACGAGCCGTTCGGCGCCCTCGACGTGCAGACCAAGGAGGACATGCAGGTGTTCCTGCACCAGGTCTGGCAGGACACCGGAGCCACCGTGCTCATGGTCACCCATGACGTGGAGGAGGCGGTCCTGCTCGGCCGCCGCGTGATCGTGCTGGCCTCGCACCCGGGCCGGGTCGCGGCCGAGCTGCCGGTGCCGCTGCCCGCCCGCCGCGAGCTCGCGCTGAAGCGGACCCCGGAGTTCCTCGCCCTGCGCGCCCGCGTCGAGGATCTCGTCAGGGGGCACGCGGCCGGGCGCGTGTGAGGATGGGCACATGGGACCTGCGTGGATCATGGCGGTACGGCACGGGGAGAGCGAGTCCAACCTCGCCTACCGGGAGGCCGGCGCGACCCCGCTGGTCTACGAGCGCGGCGACGACGAGGTGACGCTGACGGAGCTGGGCAGGACACAGGCGGCGGCGCTCGGCCGGCTGCTGGCCGCCCTGCCCCGGGACGAGGCGCCGGAGCTGGTGTGGTGCTCGCCCTACCTGCGCGCGCTCGACACGTGGAAGCTCGCCCACGAGACCTGGGGCGTGGACCCGCTGCCCGTCACCGTGGACGAGCGCCTGCGGGACCAGGAGGCGGGCGAGTTCGCCCGCTACAACCTGGCGGCGATCGCGGAGCGTTTCCCCGGGGAGCTGGCCCGCCGGGAGGCCGAGGGCGCCTACGCCTACCGGCCGCCGCGCGGCGAGTCGCTCGCGGACGTCGTGGCCCGCCTGCGCGACTTCCGGCGCGACCTGGACGGGCGCGCGGACGGGCGGCGGGTGCTGATCGTCGCCCACGACTCGGTGGTGCTCGGCCTGCGCCACGTCATCGCCGGCGGCCCGGACGCGGAGCTGGCCGCCGTGCTGGACTTCGCGCCGGTGCTCAACGCCTCGGTGTCCGTCTGGCGCACCGGCGGCACGGGGTTCGAGCTCGTACGGTTCAACGACGTCGCGCACCTCACGTCGTGATGACCAGGTCGGCCCGGTCGCGCGTGCGGTCCGCCGCGAACCACGCCCGCTCCGCCGCGAACCACTCCCGCCACCGGGGCTCCAGCTCGGGCCCGTCCCGCTCCAGCACGCGCCGCAGGCGGACCGGCTCGGCGGCCTCCACCCACACGGTGTACGCCAGCAGCCCCGCCACCGAGGCCCGCGCCGTGCCGACACCCTCGATGACCAGGACCGGCGCCGGCGGCACGGCCACCTGCTCGGCGTACGTCCCGCGCACCCAGTCGTACCTGCGGAAACCTCCGGGTCGCCCCGCCTGGAGAGGCCGCAGCACCTGCGACTCCAGCGCGTGGAACCAGCCGCCCGGACCCTCCTCCCACGGCACGGGGAAGTCGTCGCTGTGGATCACCTGGCAGCACAGCTCCGCCGCCAGCCGCCGCGCGAACGTCGTCTTGCCCGACCCGGCGGGGCCGTCCACGGCCACCAGCCGCACCGGGCCGCACGACGGCGGCAGATCCCGGATGCGGACGGGCAGGTCATTCACCGGACCCAGGGTAGATGACGGAGGGTGGACGCCTGAGAGAATGTGCTTTCGCCCCGAACGCAAGTAGGAGGTTGGATCTTGCTCGGACCCCTCGGTGACATCGTCGTGCTCGATCTGTCCAGGGCCCTGGCGGGGCCGCACGCCGCTCAGATGCTCGGTGACCTGGGTGCTCGGGTGATCAAGGTCGAGCATCCGGACGGGGGTGACGAGTCGCGTGGCTGGGGACCGCCGTTCGTCGGGCCGGATCACGATATTTCGACTTATTTCTTGGCAGCCAACCGCAACAAGCAGTCGATCGCCGTCGACCTGAAGTCCGGCGAGGGCAAGCAGCTCATCGAGCGTCTCGTACGCCAGAGCGACGTCCTCATCGAGAACTTCCGCACCGGCGTGCTCGACCGTCTGGGCTTCTCCGTCGAGCGCCTGCACGAGCTCAACCCCCGCCTGGTCATCCTGTCGATCACCGGCTTCGGCCACGACGGGCCCGAAGGGGGCCGCCCGGGCTACGACCAGATCGCCCAGGGCGAGGGCGGCCTGATGTCGCTGACCGGCCCGTCACCCGACGAGCCCTACCGCGTCGGCGCCTCCATCGCCGACCTGCTGGCCGGCATCCACGGCGCCTACGGCGTGGCCGGCGCCCTCTACGAGCGCGAGCGCACGGGCCGCGGCCGGGTCGTGCGCACCTCGCTGCTGGCCGCGATCACCGGCGTGCACTCCTACCACGGCACCGCCTGGACGGTCGGCGGCAAGGTGCCCGCCGCGGGCGGCAACCACCACGCCTCCATCGCCCCCTACGGCGCCTTCCACTGCGCCGACGGCATGCTGCAGATCGCCGCCGCGAACGAGGGCCAGTGGCGCAAGGTCGCCGCGCTCCTCGACATCGACCCCGGCCAGCCGCGCTACGCCACGAACCGGGACAGGTTCGCCCACCGGGACGAGCTGATCGCGGACATGGAGAAGGCCCTCGGCGGCCACGACCGCGCCCACTGGCTGGCCCGGCTGGGCGAGGCCGGCGTGCCCGCGGGCGCGATCAGATCGCTCGACGAGGTCTACGCCTGGGACCAGACCCGCTCGCAGGGCCTGGTGGTCGAGGTGGAGCACCCGGTGCTCGGGAAGATCGAGCTGCCCGGGCCGCCGCTGCGGTTCGACGGCCTCACCGGCGTCGAGCACACCGCGCCACCCGCACTCGGCCAGGACGGCGACGATGTGCTCGCCTGGCTGGAGGAGCGCGAACGATGATCGCTCACAGGTGGCACCGGCCGGGGCGCTCGTGCGTCAACATTGCATCGTCGGCAGACATCTAGGGAGCGATAGTGAGCCGTCCGGACGCGCGCACACTGATCGAAACGGTCCTCGACCGGGGGTCGTGGAAGTCGTGGGACGCGCCGCCCGCGGATCCGGCCGAGCCCGGCTCCTCCTACGCCGACGAGCTGGCCGCGGCCCGCGTCAAGTCCGGCTACGACGAGGCCGTGATCACCGGTGAGGGGCTGCTCGACGGCCGCAGGGTGGCCATCGCGGCGTGCGAGTTCTCGTTCATGGCGGGCTCGATCGGGGTGGCGGCGGCCGAGCGGTTCGTGGCCGCGGTCGAGCGGGCCACCCGCGAGCGGCTGCCGCTGCTGGCCGCGCCGGCGTCGGGCGGGACGCGGATGCAGGAGGGGGCGCTGGCGTTCGTCCAGATGGTGAAGATCACCGCCGCGATCCAGGCGCACCGGGCGGTCGGCCTGCCCTACCTGGTCTACCTGCGGCATCCGACGACAGGCGGGGTGTTCGCGTCGTGGGGGTCGCTCGGCCACGTCACGGCGGCCGAGCCCGAGGCGCTCATCGGGTTCCTGGGGCCGCGGGTGTTCGAGTCGCTGCACGGCTACGCCTTCCCCGAGGGCGTGCAGGTCTCGGAGAACCTGCACCGCAAGGGCCTGCTCGACGCGGTGGTCTCGGCCGAGCAGGCGCGGGAGGTCGCGATC
Organism: Nonomuraea sp. NPDC049709; assembly: GCF_040674815.1. Taxonomy (NCBI): domain Bacteria; kingdom Bacillati; phylum Actinomycetota; class Actinomycetes; order Streptosporangiales; family Streptosporangiaceae; genus Nonomuraea; species Nonomuraea sp. NPDC049709. The sequence continues at coordinate 48,103 of NZ_JBFANM010000073.1, read as the reverse complement.
AGGGCGCTGTCCGTGCTGGCCGCCGACCGGTCCGGCATCGTGGCCGGGGAGCCGCCGGAGGAGGACCTGCGGCCCGTGGAGGCGTGGGAGGCGATCACCCGCTCGCGCCGTGACGACCGGCCCGGCGTACGCACGCTGCTCAAGCTCGCCGCCTCCGACGTGACCCCGCTGAGTGGCACCGGCGAGGGCGAGAACGAGCCGGGCCTGCTGCTCGCGCTGGCCAGGTTCGGCACCGCGCCGGCCGTGGTGCTGGGCCAGGACCGGCGGCTCCAGCGCACCAACTCCCCGCTCGGCCCGGCCGGGCTGCGGGTGGCCAGGCGCGGCATGCGGCTGGCCGCCGAGCTCGGCCTGCCCCTGATCACCGTGGTCGACACGGCCGGGGCGGACCTGTCGAAGGCGGCCGAGGAGGGCGGGCTGGCCGCCGAGATCGCCCGCTGCCTGGCCGAGCTGGTCATGCTTGACGCGCCGACCGTCTGCCTGCTGCTCGGAGAGGGCGCGGGCGGCGCGGCGCTGGCGCTGCTGCCCGCCGACCGGGTGTTGTGCGCGCAGCACGCCTGGTTGTCGCCCCTGCCGCCGGAGGGCGCCTCCGCGATCCTCTACCGGTCGGTCGACTTCGCGCCCGAGATCGCCCAGGCGCAGCGCATCCGCGCCACCGACCTGCGGCGTGACGGCATCGTCGACCGCGTCATCCCCGAGCTGCCCGATGCCGCCTACGAGCCGAGGCAGTTCTGCGAGCGGGTGGGGCGCGCGCTGGAGCACGAGATCGCCAACCTGCTGGAGGTGAGCCCGGCGGACCGTTTCGCGGCCCGCCAGGCCCGCTACCGCAACCTCGGGTCTATTTCCTCCGCGTGACGGGGCCGTCCTGCCACAGCTTCTCGCCGTCGGCGCCGTACCCCGTGATGACCATTCCGGCCGAGAGGTCGCCGCCCTCGGGCGCCGGGGCCGCGAACAGCACCACGCCCTGTCCCCACTGGTCGGGTACGGCCTCGGCGGTCGTGGTGAGGCCGTTCGCCGTGACCAGCTTGATCGTGGCCGTGCCGGCCCTGGCGTAGCCGTACCAGGTGCCGGCGCCGTGGGCCCAGTACAACGGCCGGTCGGGGCCGAGCAGGTCGCTCAGCCGCTCGCCGGGCAGCGGCCCGGGGAGCGACGCGGACGGCTCGCCGTTCTCGAAGAAGGCCATGCAGCTCGGCTCGACCACGAGGGCGGTCACGCCCGCGGGCAGGGCCTGGCGGCCGGCCTCGGTCGTCACGGCCTTGCGCCCGCAGCCCTTGTTCGTCTCCGGGAACCGCTCGACCTGCCCGTCCTTCTTCCGCACGGAGAAGCCCCCGAGCACCACGTCGCCGGTCGGGATCGTGACGTGCCAGATCGGGGCCGGGGTGCCCGTCCCGCGCAGGATCTCGGCCCGGATCCGGCGCTGGTCCGACAGGACGGCCTCGACCGACTCCCAGCTCTCATGGACCGCCCCGACGTAGGTGACGGAGCCGGGCTCCGGCAGGTATCTGATCGCCTTGAGGGGGAAGAGCGAGCCTTCCGAGGTGCCCTGGCAGCTCGTGCCGCCCCAGGGCGTCACGCCCCCGCTCTGGCAGAGCGTGAGCATGTCGTCGCCGAAGCTGGTGAACCAGACCCGCACCGGGCCGCCGGGGCCCTCGGTGCCCGGCAGCGTCATCATCTCCCCGATCGGCGGGGTGTCCTCCAGCCGGTCCCGGTTCGCGTCGTCCTGGCGCCAGACCTGCGCGCCGGAGGCGTCGTAGGCGACGATGTCGTGGCGGGCCTGCCGGTCGCCGGTCGGATGCTCGGCCGCGAACAGCGCGACGCCCAGGCCCCACGGATCGGGCCGCGTCTCGATGCCGGCCGTGAGCCCGCCGTCGAAGGCCACCTCGATCCTGGCGACGTCCGCACGGGCGAGCCCCATGATCACGTTCTCCTCCATGCGCAGATCCACCGGCTGTCGCAGCGCGCCCGCCGGCGTCGAGCTGAGCTCCGCGCCGTGCCGGGTCCAGGACACCTCCGTGCCCTCCTTCGTCGCGTGCGGTCGCGCGGTGACCCCCGCGGGCAGGTCCAGGGCCGCGCCGGCGGCCTTGCTGCGCTCCGGCGGCATCAGCGGGTCGCGCGACCGCCGGCCGAGGGCCCTGCCCCGGTCGTCCGCGATCTCGATCTTGGACATGGCGTGCCGGGCCGGATAGGTCACGGTCCAGATCCGGTACGGGGCCCCGGACGGCCGCAGCACCGTGCCGGAGAACGTCTGCCCGTCCGCCGCGACGCCGGTGACCCCGCCGATGCCCTGCACCGCCACGCCCCAGTCCATCGCGGTCTCCGCCCCGTCCCGCAGCGTGCTGCCGGTGAACCAGGCCTCGGTGTTCAGCTCGTTCGGGACGGGCGTGCACCCCCCGTACGGCTCCGCGTCCGCCCGCTCCACCACGAAGCACAGCTCGGGATAGCCCAGCCGCGCCCTGGCGAACCAGAGCCGCAGCGGCCTGCCCTCGGTCGGGTTGTCCACGGTCAGCTGCTCGCCGGCGGCGGTCCTGTCCCGCATGAGCCCCTGGTAGATCGTGTCGGGGTCGTTCGCGGTGTTCCGGCCCAGCCCCCCGTCGAGCAGGACGGGAACGAACACGGCCAGCAGCGCCACCGGCAGCGCGGCCAGCACCAGGCGGGCGGCCGTCCGGCCACGCGGCCTGCGGTCGCGTACGCGGGCCCAGGCGTGCGGGCTCGCCTCGAACGTGCTCGCGCGGGCGTCGAACGCGGCCCGCAGGCGCTCTTCCAGGTCGTTCACCGGTCCTCCTCCTGCAGCGCCTTGCCCAGGGCCGCCAGGGCCCGGCTGGCGTGGGTCTTCACCGAGCCGGGCGAGACGCCCATGGCCTCGGCTATCTCGCGTTCCGTCAGGTCCAGCCAGTAGCGCAGGACGAGGGCCTCGCGCTGGCGGCGCGGCAGGCGGTCCACGGCCGCCAGCAGCTCGCGGTGCTCCTCGGAGACGAGGACGGCGTGCTCGCTGCTGCGGGCGGGCTCAGGGGGGTCGGGGCGGCGCAGTCGTACGAGCCTGAGGTGGCGCAGGCGGTTGCGGGTGAGGTTGCAGACGGTCGCGCGCAGGTAGGCCAGCGCCGACCCGTCGTCGCGCAACCGTCTGGTGTGCAGCCGGGCGAACGCCTCCTGGGCGATGTCCTCGGGGTCGTCCGCGCCGAGCAGTCCGGCCAGGCGTACCAGGGAGTGGTACTGGGCCGCGAACAACTCGGCGAACGACGGCTGCGCCATGGTCGCTGTTTCGGTCACATCCCTAGAGACACGCGGAGACGCCCGCGGTTGACTAGGGAACCGGAATCCGTTCGACGCGGATCGAGAAGACCTCCTCGCGGGGCACCACGACCTCGTAGGCGCCGTGGTCGACCATCCAGTAGCCCAGCGCCTCGGCCTTCATCCCGCTGTGGCCGGTGTAGGCGATGTGCAGCCCGTCGTCGTCCTCGTCGAGCACGATGCACGGCTCGCCGCCGAACGCGCCCACCGTGCGGACCAGCACCAGCCACTCCACCTGCGACCTGGGCACGATCCGCCGCCAGTAGCCGGCGGCGGCCTCGAACCCCTCCAGCTCCGTCTCGCTGAACAGCACCACCTGGTCGTTGTCCGGGCCGAGGGCGGCGGGCAGGGTGTGCTCGCCGAAGCGGGCGACGAAGCCGGAGGCGACCGGCACGATCTCGTCGTTCATGCGGCGGGCCGCCAGGTCAGCCCGTCGTAGTCGGCGAAGGAGCGCTCGCCGTCGGCCGTCACGTGGATGATCTCAGCCCCCGCCGGGATCGGCATCGGGACGGTGTGGAACTGCGGCACGACATGCTCCGACGACGTGGTGAACCCGTTGCCGGCGAACGGCGGCGCGTCGCTCCAGTCGCCCCCCATGTGGGGTCCGTACGGCACCGCGTAGGTGTCGACGTCACGGGCATACCAGCGCATCATGTAGACCTCGGGCACCTCGGCGAACAGCTCGGACCCGTCGAAGGACAGGTCGAGCCCGTAGTAGAGCGCCTCCGGCGTGGTCAACCGGACGCAGTCCTGCACCCGGTAGACGTAGCCCGAGATGACCGTGCGCTTGCCCGACAGGTATGGCACGAGCAGACGCGGCGGGACCACCTTCTGCATCTGCGTTCCGCTCACGGTTCTACTTTACGATCGCTTGACCCCGGGATGGACCGTGCGAGACTACAGGACGCGATGTTCGAGGCACGGCAGGGTCGCCCTGGCCGTGGCGGTCCACTCGTCGTCGACCTCCACGACCCGCACGCCGGGGCCGGTGCCCAGGTCGCTGCGGACCACGCCCAGCGGATCGACCAGCATGCTGCGGCCCACCCCGAACCCGTCCGACGACTCGGCCGGGTTGGGCGCCTGGCCGACGGCGGCGGTCCACATCGTGTTCTCCAGCGCCCGCGCCCTGACCAGGGTCACCCAGTGGTCCTCCTTGAGCGGCCCCGAGCCCCAGGCGGCGATCACCGCGAACAGCTCCGCCCCCTTGTCGACCAGCGCCCTGGTCAGCTCGGGGAAGCGGATGTCGTAGCAGGTGACCAGCCCGACCCGGACGCCGGCCAGCTCCACCACCGTGGGCTCCGCGCCGGGCGCGACCAGGTCGGACTCCTTCGCGCCGAACGAGTCGAACAGGTGGATCTTCCGGTACGCCGCCTTCAGCGCCCCCTGGCCGTCGATGGCCACGGCCGTGTTGTGCACCCGATCCTCGCCGGGCTCGAACACCCCGGCGATCACCGCCGTCCCGTGCTCGCGGGCGGCCTCGGCCAGCCCGGACACGAACGGCCCGTCCAGCGGCTCGGCCAGGCCCGTGATGCGCCTGCCGTAGCGGGTGAGCGTGGCCTCCGGGAAGATCGCCAGATCGGCTCCCGCGGAGGCGGCGAGCGCCTCCCTGACCCTCTTGAGGTTCACCGAGGGGTCAGGGGACACCGGGATCTGGCAGAGGGCGATTCTGGTCACGGACCGACTCTAGCCGGTTGGGCACCACTCGAAACCGGGTCAGGCACCGCCAGATCCACTCAAGGGGACCGTAGCGGAATCTCGTCAGCCACCACCGGCTGAACAGGTACTGCACGAGCAGGGTGAGCGCCGCCACCGCGACCACGGACCACCGGGTCGGGTCGGCGTTCAGCAGCGGCGTGACCAGGACGATCACCGCGGTGCCGGAGACGTAGTTGGTCAGCGCCGTCTTGCCCAGCGGCTCCAGCACCGCCGACAGGCCCGGCCGCAGGAGGAGCACCAGGCCCAGCGAGTACGCCGCCGCGCCCGCCAGGGCCGCCACACTGTAGACGGTCCAGTTGCCCGTACTGGCCGAGGCGGCGCTCAGCAGCGCGGTGGCCAGCGCGGCGACCGCGAACCCGGGCAGCAGCAGCGACCTGGGCGGCCGCAACCGCCACACCCCCATGCCGATGAGGAGCAGCCCGGGGATCAGCATCGCCCCGCCGCCCACCTGGGGCAGCAGCGCCCACGCCGTCGCCACCAGGCCGAGCAGCAGCACCGGCAGGCCGCCGGGCAGGAACGAGGCGGGCAGCAGCGCCACCGCCCCCCAGAAGGCGTAGTCGGTCAGCACCTCGCCCTCGTAGAACGAGTGCTGGACCTTCCCGATGCAGAACAGCCAGAACAGCCTGCTCAGCAGCGCCCAGCGGCTGTTGCCGCGCAGGAACAGCAGGAAGCTGATGCCGAACAGCATCGAGAAGATCGGATAGAACCGGCTCTGGAACAGCGTCTCGATCGGCAGGTCCAGCGCGACCGGCGGCTCCTTGTCGGTGTGCTGCCAGGTGTTGACCAGCATGATGCCGCCCACCGCGAAGCCGCGTAGGGCGTCGAGCTCACGGATGCGTGTCAAAGGAGCCAGGTGAACCACCATACGAGGAATCCGCCGCTGATGACGGCCGCCGCGATCTGCGGCCATCTGCGTTCGTGGAAGAGCGCCGCGGCGGTCAGTACGGCCGAGGCCACCGCGAGCCAGGTGTAGAGCCCGGTCGTCCCCGGGAGGCCGACGGCCAGGGCGGTCTCGTTCCGGCTCGCCATCGTGTTGACGGACTCGGCGATCAGGCCGGCGAACGCCACGCCGGTCAGCCCGCCGTACGCGGCCAGGGCCCGGCCTTTCAGCGCGGCCGTGACGAGCTGGGCCAGGGAGGCGAGCGCGAACAGGGCGAAGGGCGCGGCCAGCCACGGGGACCGGGAGATCGCGTACGGCGCCGCCGTCACGTGCAGGTCGGCCGCGCGGAAGGGGGCAGGGAGGGTGCTCGTCGAGCAGGGGGTGATGAACGTGGCGGCGGGATCGGCGACGAACTCGGCGATCTTCTGGCGGGCGCAGTCACTGGCCAGGAAGACGGCGTGGGAGGTGCGGAACTGGTCGAAGCGGGCACTCGGGAGGGCTTTGGCGGCCGGTTCGGCGGTTCTGAGGGGGGTGGTGGGGTCGTACCGGCCGCCGAGCACGTAGACGGGGGCCTTGGTGGTGGCGTTCACGGGCTTCGCCTTGGGGAGCTGCCAGGCGTCACACACCTCTTTATCCGTATTTATGGTGAAAAGTCGGGATTTGGTGGTGAAGGTGTTGAACGGGACCTCGTCCTGGCACTGCACCGCGTGATACAGCCCGAACTCGTGCGACGCCAGCCCCTCGCCCGCGGCGTCCGCCAGTGGCCGCAGCAGCTCGTCGTTCCCGCTGGCCAGCGCGCTCACCAGCGCGGGCGCCACCGCGGTCACCTCCGCGTCCTGCAGCGCCTCCGCCAGGATCGTGGCCACGTCGTCACCGCTCATCCGGGCCGTGAACTCCCGGCCGAGCAGCGGATCCAGCACGGGGACGCGCGCGGGCGTCCGGTTCAGCCGCGCGACCATGGCCTCGAAAGGCTCGCGCACGCCCAGCCGCGCCATGGCGTCGGTCAGGTTCCGGTCGAAGTCGTCGTACCAGCTGACGCTCTCGGGCAGGTAGGAGTCCAGCACCACCGACCGAACCCCCTCCGGGTCGGCCGCGGCCACGTCCACCATGACCCTGGTGGAGTAGCTGACGCCGAACAGGTTCCACTTCGCGTAGCCGAGCTCCTCGCGTAACGCGACCACGTCGGCCGCGATCTCCTTCGTGTTGTATCCCCGCAGGTCGATGCCCTGCTCCCGGAGCCGGTCGCGGCACCGGTTCGCGGCGGCGGCCAGGCCGTCGGACGGGGCCGCGGGCTGCGGCCGCAACCGGCCCAGCATGGCCTGGGCGGTCTCGGGGCAGGCCAGCGCCGGCTGGGAGTACCTGCTCCCGCGCTGCTCGACGGTCACCACGTCCCGGTCGGGGAACATCAGGCTCAGGAACGCGGTGAGCTGCATCGAGGCCGAGGCGGGGCCGCCGCTCATGTACACGACCGGGTCCGGCTTGCGGTTCGCGGCGGTCGAGAGGCGCACGGCGTAGCCGACCCTGATCTTCCGCTCCGGGGCGTCCCTGCGCTCGGGAACCTCGAGGAAACCGCAGCTCGTACGGGCGGGCATGGGGACCGGGCAGGGCCCGGCAGCGGCCTGGCTCGGGGTCATGACGGGAGGCGCGGACAGGGCGAGGGCGAGCACGACCCGAATGATCACGGGGACGAGACTAATAGTGTGGAGGCGTGACCGAACCACTTGTTACCAGGATGCGCGCCTTCGGCACGACGATTTTCGCGGAGATGAGCGCGCTCGCCGTGCAGACCGGATCGATCAACCTCGGCCAGGGCTTCCCTGACACGGACGGGCCGGCGGCCATGCTCGACCGCGCCGTCCAGGCCATCGGCGCCGGCGCGAACCAGTACCCGCCGGGGCCGGGAGTGCTGGAGCTGCGGCAGGCGGTGTCGGAGCACCGGGCCGCGCGCTACGGGCTCTCGTACGATCCGGTGGGGGAGATCCTGGTCACGGTGGGCGCCACCGAGGCCGTGACGGCCGCCGTGCTCGCGCTGTGCGAGCCGGGCGACGAGGTGATCGCGTTCGAGCCCTACTACGACTCCTACGCCGCCTCCATCGCCCTGGCCCAGGCCCGGCTGGTGGCCGTGACGATGCGGCCGGTCGAGGGCCGCTTCACGTTCGACCCCGACGAGCTGCGCGCCGCCGTCACCCCGCGTACCCGGGCCATCCTGGTCAACTCGCCGCACAACCCGACCGGCACCGTGTTCACCCGCGACGAGCTGACCGTCATCGCGGAGCTCTGCCAGGAGCACGGGCTGACCGCCGTCACGGACGAGGTGTACGAGCACCTGACGTTCGACGGGGTCGAGCACATCCCGCTGGCCACGCTGCCCGGGATGCGGGAGCGGACCGTGATGATCTCGTCGGCGGGCAAGACGTTCTCGGTCACCGGGTGGAAGACCGGCTGGGTGTGCGCCCCTCCGGCGCTGGTCACGGCGGTGCAGACGGTCAAGCAGTTCCTCACGTTCACGGCGAGCGCGCCGTGGCAGCTCGCGGTGGCCTACGGGCTGCGGCACGAGCTGGAGTGGGTGGCGGCGCTCGGGGCCGGGCTGCAGGACAAGCGCGACCGGCTGATGGAGGGGCTGGCGGCGGCCGGCTTCTCGGTGCTGCGGCCTTCGGGGACGTACTTCGTGCAGACGGACATCCGGCCGCTGGGGTTCTCCGACGGGCTCGAGCTCACGCGCCGCCTCCCGGAGCTGGCCGGGGTGGTGGCCATCCCGACCCAGGTCTTCTACGACCACGCCGAGCGGGGGCGGCATTTCGTGCGGTTCGCCTTCTGCAAGAAGGAAGAGGTCATCGACGAGGCCGTCACGCGCCTGAAGCGCCTGTCCTCCTGACGGGCCCGCTGGGGCGGAGGCCGTCGAAGACGACCCCCAGGGTCCGCGTACGCAGTCCTTCGTCCCAGTTGTTGTGCTGTGCCGCCAGGCAGGTGGCACTGAGCAGCGCCAGCAGTTCCTCCATGCCCACGTCGGCCCGGATCGCCCCCGCCTCCTGGGCCCGCACCAGCAGTGCCTCGATCGCGCCCTTGATGTCGGGAGTGCCCGCCTTGGCATCGATCCCGGCCGTCGCCAGCGCGTCCACCAGCACCTTCTTGACCGTCGAGTCCTCCACGATCGTGGTGAAGTACGCGAAGAAGGCGGCCCCCGGGTCGGCGGCCGAGGCCAGCTCGCCGGCCCTGTCCGCCAGGCGCCGCATCCGGTCCACGACGATCGCCTGGTACAGCGCCTCCTTCGTGGGGAACTGGCGGTAGATCGTCCCCACCCCCACACCGGCCACCTCGGCGATCTCGCGCATCGACGCGTCGAGCCCGTCACGGGCCAGCACCACCTCGGCGGCCTCCAGCACGGGATGGGCGTGATCGCGTACGGCACCCTCGGCGGCGGCATCCTGACCGGCCGCTACCGGCCCGGCGAGGCTCCCGACCCGGACAGCCGGATGGGCAGGCTGCTCGGCCACGCGATGCCCGGCGCGAACCGGTGGGCCGAGTCGCTGCTCGATGACCACAACCTGGGCATCGCCGAGGAACTCGTCAAGGTCGCCGCCGACCTCGGCGCCACGCCGTCGGAGGTGGCGCTGGCGTGGGTGGCGCGGCGGACGGGGGTGACGTCGATCCTGCTCGGGCCGCGTACGGTGGCGCAGTTGCGGGAGAACCTGGTGGCCTTCGAGCTGGACCTGCCGGAGTGGGCCATGACCCGGCTGGACGAGATCTCCCGCGTCGACCTCGGCCCCATGGACGGCTCCTTCTTCCACCTCGTCCCCCGCCGCTAGGCGGGCGCCGATCCGGCCGGTCACCGTCTCGTGCAAGGGGCGCCGCCCCTCCGCCGGCGGTCACGAGGGCGGCGCACGATCATGACTTTCGCCGCCGGGCGGTGGCCGTCGACAGGATCATCTCGACCGGGTGCCGTGCCTGCTTGGCGGGGCCGTCCGGGCCGAGTGACCGGCCGGAGGCGAACAGGCCCTCCATGACCAGCATGAGCTGGTCGGCCAGGCCGGCCGGTTCGTCGACGCCGAGCCGGCCGGTGAGCTCGCCGACGAGCTTGCGGAACCCGGACTCGCCCTCGACGGCCGTCCGGTGCGCGGGTAGGAGGGGGATCGGGTCCTCGGGTCCGCCTGACGCGACCACAACGAGAAGAGCCGCCGCAACAGGGAAGCTGCCGCAACAGGGAAGAGGAGACAGTCATGACCGATGGACCAGCGAACCCCGGCCGGCCGGCGGGTAGGGCCGACGGCGCGCCCGGCCTGCCCGAGGCCGTGGACCGGAGCACCTTCCAGGCCGAGCTGGACCGGCTGCGGGTCCGGGAGAAGGCGCACACCCGCGAGGGCGACGCGATCGCCACGGCCCGGCGGCGCCTGCCCATGGTCGAGATGGACGCCGGCCTCACCCTGATCGGGCCCGGCGGACCGCTCACCCTGCTCGACGCGTTCGAAGGGCGCCGGCAACTCATCGCGTACTACTTCATGTGGCACCCCGGGCAGCCCGCTGCTGAGCAGTGCGAAGGGTGCACGTGGTGCACCACCTCGGTCGCGGAGCTGTCCTACCTCCATTCCCGCGACATCACCTACGCGGTCTTCTGCCAGGGGCCCTACGACGAGAGCCGCCGCTACCACGACTTCATGGGCTGGGAAATGCCGTGGTACTCGGCGGCCGCCTCGCTCGGCGAGCTCCTCGTCGGGCGCCACATCGGCATGATGCACCTGGTGTGCTACCTGCGCGACGGCGACCGCGTCTTCGAGACGTACTGGACGACGCGCCGCGGTGTGGAGGCCATGGACTACAGCTACGCGCTCATGGACCTCACCGTGTACGGACGCCAGGAGCCGTGGCAGGACGTGCCCCCGGGCTGGCCCCAAGGGTGGACAGGCTCCGCCGAACGGCTCCGCACCGACGGACGTCCCATCCCGCAGTGGTCGCGACTGGAGGCCGGACGCTCTGACGACCTCACCGCCGAGCCCTGAGCGCGCTGGAGCGTGGGGCCGGGGAGGCGGTCATCGCTCCCGATACAGCACGAGGTGCTCGTGGTAGAGGACGCCGTCGCGGACGTCGCCGGTGGCGGTGAACCCGGCGTCGTCGAAGTAGTCGAGGTGGTCGCCCGTCACGGTGTACCGGCCGGTGTAGGCGCGGGGGCGGCCGTCACGCTCCTCCTCGTACCGGCCGTCGGCCCGTAGCTCCTGCCGGATGCGCCCGTCCGCGGTCACCCACATGCCGACGTACGGGTGCGGATCGGCACTCCCGCGCCCCGAGCCCGATGCCGAGCCCGGTGCCGAGGCCGACGGCGACGTCGAGACGGAGGCTGACGGCGCGGCCGCCGCCGTACGGCCGCCGCGTCCGTCGGCGCAGGCGGCCATCGTGCTGAGGAAGCCGACGATGAGCAGCACTCTTCCGATCATGTTCGCTGAACCTCCATGGTCACGCCGGCGGGCCGTGCCCCGTCCGGCTGGCGGTGATCCCGAGTCTGCCCAGGTCGCGGGCGGGGGAGAAGCGGCGAGAACTTCCTAGGAGCAGCACACCCAGGCAGGTGCCGCCGCAAGCTCGAGCCGGCGGAGGCCGAACTCGGCGAGGTGCCGGCCGTCAGGGATCTCGGCCTGGTCGACTCGGCCGTGCACCGGCCCGGCTCGTCCATGTCCGGGCATGAGGCTTGTCCCGACTGGATCACCGAGGCCGCCGCCCTGTTGCAGCCACTGGCGGTGGCCGTCCGGGTGGGGTAGGCCGATCGGCTGGTGGTGCGGCTGCTCAGGATCGTCGGGTGGGCTCGTCCTTGGCGGCCGGCTCGTCCAGCGGGGTCAGCGCCGCCGTGGCGTCGTCGTGCTCCATGCCCGTGGCCTCCAGCAGGTCGACGACCACGGAACGCAGCTGCGCGATGATGACGTGCGCCGAGAACCCCAGCCCCTCGGGCCGCTCCCGGGCCGCCACCGCCAGCAGCGCCTGCCGGGCCAGGGTCGGCTCCCGGCCGGCCCCGAGCTCCAGCTGCAGCAGCAGCGCCGCCTCCGAGACCTCGCGCATCGCCTCGGCCAGGGCCGCCGGGGGAGGGCTGGCCTCTCCGAGCGAGGCCAGCGTGCGCCTGCTCAGCACCCGCGCGTTGCGCAGCGCCAGGTCCACCGGCACGGCGGCGGTCTCGTAGCGGGACAGGCGGGCCCGGCGGTGCCAGTGCAGCGGCGAGATCATGGTGATCTCCTTGCTGGTCTCCAGCGCAGCCTCGAACTCCTCCACCGCCGCCTGCGTCGTACGCGCCTCCTCCAGGGCCTCGGCCGCCAGGTCCACGTCGCGCTTCTCGATCGCCTCCGCCGCCCGTTCCAGCACCGTGGACAGCGCGTCGAGCACCCCGGACAGGTGCTTGGCCGCGATCGTGAACGGGCTCGCGGGCAGTAACGCCACCGCCGCGATCCCGACGATGCCTCCCGTCAGCGCGTCGGCCATCCGATCCAGGCCCCCGGCCCCCTCGCCCGGCACCAGCGTGGCGACCAGCACGGCCGACGACCCCGCCTGCGCGACGAACAGCGCCCCGCTGTTCAGCAGCACCGCCACCGCCATGGCCAGCCCGACCACCAGCGCGAGCTGCCAGGCGCCCGAGCCGATCCGGTACACCAGCAGGTCGCCCACGCCGACGCCCAGGCTGACCCCGACGACCAGCTCGACGACCCGCCGCAGCCGCTGCCCGAGCCCGACGCCCACGCAGATCAGCACGGAGATGGGGGCGAAGAAGGGGCGGGGGTGGCCGAGCAGCTCGATGGCGATGACCCAGGCCAGCGCGGCACCGACCGCGCACTGCGCGATGGAGGGCGCCATCAGGCCGAACGTGCCCAGCCGTTCCTTCATGAGATCGCTGAGCCTGGTTCGCACCTTTCCACGATGGCGGATCTTTATGACATTGGGGTCACGTTTGCCCCGGCTAAGTCCTTTTCGTCAGGTGTTGCGCTCGCCCCGAGAACCCCCGCCGCTCGGGCCCCTGCAGCTCGGGCCCCTGCAGCTAGGACCCCCCGCCGCTCGGACCCCCGCCGCCAGGATCGCCACCGCGGTCCGCGCCGCCGCCGGCGCCTGGGTGGCCAGGGCGGAGCCGGCCCGCCCGATCGCCGCCGAGATCCGCCGGAGCGCGTCGACCGGCGCCTCGAACCTCCTGGACGCGTGCCTCGTCGCCGGCGCCGGCGGGCCGGCGGGCGGCAGCGCTGCGGCGGCCAGGCCCATCAGGCAGCCGGCCAGGGCGTCGATCATCCGGTCGAGCCCGCCGGCGCCCGACGGCGGCAGGAGGGTGGCGACCGGCACGGCCGAGGAGCCCGCCTGGAGCACGATCAGCGAGCCGCTGCCGAGCAGCACCGCGACGACCGACTCGACGACCCGCCGCAGCCCGCTGCCCGAGCCCGACGCTGATGCACGCCACCTCCAGCGCGATGGGCGCGAAGGACGGCGGCTGTGGCCGGGCACGGCCGGATGGGGCCGCCGCCATCAGATGGTCCCGCCGGTGAGTCGGCCACCCGCTCCGGTCAGGAGTCGAGGAACGCGTCGACCGTCCGTACGAACTCCCCGCGGGCGCTGACGTGGATCAGGTGCCCGGCCTCGATCGTGACCAGCTTCGCCCCCGGGATCCGGGCCGCCACCTCCCCGGCGTCGAAGGGGCTCTGCGCCCCTCCCGACAGCACCAGCGTGGGCGCCGTGATCTTCCCCAGCCCTTCCGCCCACGCGGGGTCCGGGTCGAGCATCTGCCGCTCCGTGTCGTGCATCATCCGCCAGTCGAACCCGGTTGACCCGTCCTCCACGACCGGCGATCGGCCGGTGAGCGGCAGCGGTGGCGGCGGGTCCTCCAGCACCAGGCGGGCCACCCGATCCGGATGGTTCATGGCCGCGTGATAGGCGACCACGCCGCCGAGCGAGTGCCCCACCAGCGTGGCCCGCTCGAAGCCCAGGCGGTCGAGCAGCGCGACGACGTCCTCGGCCATCGCGGGCAGCGGGTACTCGCCCGGCCACCCGCTGGCCCCGTGGCCGCGCAGGTCGAGGGCGAACACGTGGTGGCGGGCCGCGAAGTGCTGGGTGACGCCGTTCCAGTCGTTGTGGTTCGCCGTACGGCCGTGCAGCAGCAGGAGCGGGGGAGCGGAAGGATCGCCTTCCTCCCGGTAGACGAGCTTGATCCCGTTGGCGTGTGCTTCGCGAATCACACTCGCGACCCTAGCCCCCTCTGCGCACGACGTTTGTCCGCGTTGACGTACGGCCATGGCGGCATGCTGCTCGTCCGGGCGGTGGCCGGGCTCTACCCGGCGGCCCGCGCCGCCCGGTTGCCGCCCACGGCGGCGCTGAGCGCACCTTGACATCACCCGCGGGGTTCATGGGCACACATTGACCATGAACCCCGCTGACCGGCTCGGTAGCGTCATCGGGGAATGACGCCAGGAGGAGGGGTAACGCATGCCGGACCCGATCGAAGTGCGCAAGGTGCCGATCGAGAGCGTCACCGACGCCTCCGGGCTGTCACGGCTCATCGCCGACGGGGTGATCGAGGCGGAGCGGGTGCTCGCCGTCGTCGGCAAGACCGAGGGCAACGGCGGCGTGAACGACTACACGCGCATCCTCGCCGACCGCGCCTTCCGCGAGGTCCTGGCCGAGCACGGGCATCCGGCGCCGGAGAGCGTGCCGCTGGTGTGGTCGGGCGGCACCGACGGGATCCTCAGCCCGCACGCCACCATCTTCGCCACCACGGCCGACGCCCCCGCCACCGAGGAGCCGCGCCTGTCGGTCGGGGTGGCGATGAGCGAGGTCATCCTGCCCGAGGACATCGGCCGCCCGGCCATGGTGGAGAAGGTCGCCGCCGGGGTGCGGGAGGCCATGAAGATCGCCGGCATCGACGACCCGCGCGACGTGCACTACGTACAGACCAAGACGCCGCTGCTCACCCTGGCCACCATCACCGAGGCCAAGAGCCGCGGCCAGGACACCGCCATCGAGGAGACCGGTCCCTCCATGGACCTGTCCAACTCCACCACCGCGCTCGGCATCGCCGTCGCGCTCGGCGAGATCGAGATGCCCGGGGCCGACCAGATCCACAAGGACCTGTCGTTGTACTCGTCGGTGGCCTCCTGCTCGTCGGGCGTGGAGCTGGACCGGGCGCAGATCGTGCTGGTGGGCAACGTGCGAGGGATCGGCGGGCGCTATCGCATCGGCCACAGCGTCATGAAGGACGCCCTCGACGCCGACGGCATCTGGGAGGCCATCAGGGACTCCGGGCTCGCCCTGCCCGACCGCCCGCACCCGTCGGACCTCGGGGGACGGCTGGTCAACGTGTTCATGAAGTGCGAGGCCGACCCGTCCGGGCGGGTGCGCGGGCGGCGCAACATCATGCTCGACGACTCCGACGTGCACTGGCACCGGCAGATCAAGGCCGCGGTGGGCGGGGTGGCGGCCTCCGTCACGGGCGATCCCGCGGTGTTCGTCTCGGTCGCCGCCGTGCACCAGGGCCCCTCCGGCGGCGGTCCGGTGGCGGCGATCGCCGACCTCGGATAGCGGCCACCGGGCCGGGCGTCACGCGTCCAGCCAGGGGAGCGCGGTCAGCTCGGGCCACGTGGCGGTCCAGCGGGCCACCTTGGCCTCGTAGACGTGGCGGGGCGCCAGCCGCGGATTGGGCCGCACGACCAGGTCGAACGCGTCGGACACGCCGTAGGGGGCGTACAGCCGCCACTCGCCCGACGGCTCGATCCGCACGCCGAGGCCGCAGGTCGTGGACGGGAAGGAGTCGATCGCGTCCTCGGCGCTGCGGTAGGGCGGGCAGGGGGTGCCGAAGCGCTCCGCGTACCACAGGTGCACGCGCGCCTCGTTGCGGATCTCCACCGGCACGTCGCCGAACACCTCCCGGCCCGCCCTGATCACCGCGTCCTCGGCCTCCCAGGACAGGTCCGACGGGTCGTGGTAGATCAGGTCGTAGTCCCTGATGCCGTGGTCGGGGTGGCGGCCGGTCACGTGGTTCCAGATCGTCTGGGCGACCGCGCCGGCCGCGACCCACCAGCCGGGCGGATCGAGCGCGCGGGCGCCGTGCAGCACGGAGGTGACGACGGGGCTGGCGGCGAGCACGGCCCGCACGGCGGCGGGCTGCTCGGCGGGCGGAGGCTCGGCGGGCTGCTCGGCGGGCGGAGGGTCGGCGGGCGGAGGGTCGGCGGGTCTCACCGGGCCTGTCTATCAACCGGGACCGACAAAGGGAGCGGCCGCGTGAGCGAGGCAGGAGGCGGGGGCGGGCTCGGGCGCGGGTAGTCTCGGAGGCTGTGCCGAGCATTCCGCAGCCCCTCGACCCTCACGACGACGGCTCCGCCGCCCCCGCCGTGGCCGCCGCCCTGGCCTCCTACGAGGCGGGCACGGCCGGCCCCGCCGAGGTGCTCAACGCCCTCTCCGGCGCCCGGCTGCTCGTCCCCGTGGTGGCCCTGCTGACCGAGACCGAGGTCGGCGCGCACGGGCTGCGGCAGGAGAAGGAGAGCGAGATGGCCCTGCCCAAGCTCGTCGGGCAGGACGGCAGGCAGGCGGTGCTCGCGTTCACCGGCACGCAGTCGCTGGCCAGGTGGCGGCCCGACGCCCGGCCGATCCAGGCCACCGCGCTCCAGGTGTGCCGGGCCGCCGTGCAGGAGCGGGCCGCGGCGGTCGTGGTGGACGTGGCCGGGCCGGTGCAGTTCGTGATCGAGGGGGAGGTGCTGGAGGCGCTGGCCGCCGTCGAGTCCGGCACCGTGAGCGAGCTGACCGGCGTGACCGTGGCCCGGGTGGAGCCCGCGCCGCGCCGGCGCCGCTGGTTCTCCAGGGGCCGGTCAGGCAACGGCTGAGCGGCGGCCTTCCCGGACGCTGAAGGCCGCGGTCAGGAGCCCGATTCCGGCCACGCGTCCTCCTTCTTGATCGGGCGTACGTTGGCGCCCGGCTCCGGCCTGATCCGCTGGTTGATCGGCGGCAGCGTGAAGTGGCCGCGGATCATGTCCACGAGCCGGGCCATCTTGTCGTCGGCCACGCCGACCCTGCGCTGGTCGAGGGTGACGCCGATGATGTAGCGGCCGTGGTCGACCCAGTAGTGGAACAGGGCGCCGCGCTCGACGTCCAGCACGGTCCTGATCACCGTGCCGCTCTCCATCGAGCGCAGGTGCGTGTCCAGGCGGCCGCCGATCCAGTGGAGCTGGCTGCCGAGCCTGAGATAGGTGACCCGGCGCTCCTCGGGAGACGTCTCGTGGAAGAAGTGCTGCAGGTCGGCGTCGTCGAGCACGTCGGTGTAGAAGGCGCAGCCGGACGGGCCGAAGAACGCCACGAAGTGCAGGTCCTCCTGGTCGATCACGGACACGCAGCTCCCCAGGGCCTTCTCCAGGGCGTGGCTGATCTCCGGGAGGGTGCGGATCAGGATCTCCGACTCGCCGATCACCTTGCGCTTCGTGGTGGTCGGGGAGGGGCCCGCGGTGGTCTCCAGATGGGGCACGTACAGGCCGCGGCGGTAGAGGAACAGCAGGTAGCCGCCGGTCAGCGCGGTGAACGCGGCAATCCCGATCATGGACAGGCCGAGCAACTCGCCCGGCACGCCGCGGTTCCACAACACCGGCCCGAACCCGGCCGCGAACCCCAGCACCAGCCCGCCTGCCGCGGCCACCGTCATGGCGGTGACCAGCATGACGGGCAGCCTGCCGCGCACCCGGCCCGCCACGGCGGCGATCAGCGCGAGCGCGGCGACCACGGCCAGCACGGTGACGGCGCGGGAGACGTTGTAGTCCTCGCCCTCGATGTACCAGGCGAGCATCTCGAGCAACACAGGGGCAAGGACGAACGTCGCAATGACCACCGCGACCCTGGCGAACCGGTCCCTGTCCACGCGGGCAGTTTCCGTGATCGAGCCCTTGTTCGCAATAGCCGCGGGCAGGCAGCCATACCGGATCCGGCGTTCGAGCTCCCTTCCCGCGCCGGCGGGCCTATGGTCTGCGGCGTGGTCGCACTCATGGCGCTGATCGGGCTGATCTGCGGGAACCGCATCAGGGCGCTGGCGGACTCCTACCACTCCTACGACGGCGGCCTGCCCCCGGCGGCCGTCGAACTGGCGACCGCCGCCGTGGCCGCGCTGGTCGCCTGGCGGGTGGGGCCGCCGTACGTGTGCCTCGCCGTGATCGGGGTCGCCCTGGCCGTCATCGACTGGCGTACCAGCACGCTGCCCGACGCGATCACGCTGCCCGCGTACCCGATCGCGGCGCTGGCGCTGCTGCCGACGGGAGAGCTGCCCAGGGCGCTGGCCGGCGGGGCGGCCCTGGCGGGGGTGTACGGCCTGCTCTGGTTCGCCAGGCCGGACGCGCTGGGGTTCGGCGACGTCAAGCTGGCCGGGCTCATCGGCATGGCCAGCGCCGCCCTGGGCTGGCCGGCCCTGGTGGCGGCGGCCTTCTGCGGCCAGCTCCTCGGCGCCGTCTACGGCGTGGCCCTGCTGCTGACCGGCCGCGGGAACAGGCACACGCAGTTCCCCTTCGGCCCCTTCATGCTCCTGGGCGCGCTCACGACACTCTGTCTCGCCTGGTGAGCGAGGGACATCTCACTAGGCCGCACATGGAAGACTTGTACGCATGTTGCGCTGGTTGACCGCTGGAGAGTCCCACGGGCCCGAACTCGTCGCCATCCTGGAAGGCCTGCCGGCCGGGGTGGAGGTGAGCACGGCCGCGATCGACGAGGCCCTGCGCCGCCGCAGGCTCGGCTACGGCCGGGGCGCGCGGATGAAGTTCGAGCAGGACCAGGTGACGATCGTCGGAGGCGTCCGCCACGGGCGCACGATGGGCAGCCCGGTCGCGATCCGCGTGGGCAACACCGAGTGGCCCAAGTGGGAGAAGGTCATGTCGGCCGACCCGGTCGACCCGGCCGAGCTGGAGGGCCTGGCCCGCAACGCGCCAAGGTCCCGGCCCCGCCCCGGCCACGCCGACCTGGCGGGCATGCAGAAATACGGCTTCGACGACGCCCGCAACGTGCTCGACCGGGCCAGCGCCCGCGAGACCGCCGCCCGGGTGGCGCTGGGCGAGGTCGCCAGGCGCTTCCTCAAGCAGGCGCTCGGCGTCGACATCCTCAGCCACGTGACCGAGATCGGCGGCGCCCGCACCCCGTCCGAGATCCTGCCCGGCCCGAACGACCTGGCCAGGATCGACGATGACCTGGTCCGGTGCTCCGACGCCGAGGGCAGCGCCGCCATGGTCGCCGTGATCGACAAGGCCCACAAGGACGGCGACACGCTCGGCGGCGTCGTCGAGGTCCTCGCCTACGGCCTGCCGCCGGGCCTGGGCAGCTACACGCACTGGGACCGCAGGCTCGACTCCAGGCTCGCCGCGGCGCTCATGGGCATCCAGGCGATCAAGGGCGTGGCGGTCGGCGACGGCTTCGAGACCGCCAGGCGCCCGGGGTCCCGCGCCCACGACGAGATCGAATACACCACCGAAGACGGCGTGCGCCGCATCACCAACCGCGCCGGCGGGGTCGAGGGCGGCATGACCAACGGCGAGATCCTGCGGGTCAGCGCCGCGATGAAGCCGATCTCCACGGTGCCCAGGGCGCTGGCCACGATCGACGTCAAGACCGGTGAGGCGGCCAAGGCCCACCACGAGCGCTCCGACGTGTGCGCCGTGCCCGCGGCCGGCATCGTGGCGGAGGCGATGGTCGCGCTGGTGCTGGCCGACGCGGCGATCGAGAAGTTCGGTGGCGACTCCGTGGAGGAAGTCGCCCGCAACCTGTCCGGCTACCTCTCTTCCATGGTGATCAAATGACAGCGAAGGCCGTGCTCATCGGGCCGCCCGGGTCCGGCAAGACGACGCTCGGGCGGCTGCTCGCCGAGCGGCTCGGCGTCGGGTTCCGCGACACGGACGCCGACATCGAGGCCGTGGCGGGCAAGCCCGTCGCCGACATCTTCGTCGAGGACGGCGAGGCTCGCTTCCGCGAGCTGGAGCACGAGGCCGTGCGCCGCGCGCTGGCCGAGCACGAGGGCATCCTGTCCCTGGGCGGCGGCGCCGTCCTGCACGAGGAGACGCAGGCCCTGCTCGCCGGTCACCACGTCGTCTACCTGGAGGTCGGGCTGGCCGACGCGGTCCAGCGGGTCGGGCTTGCCTCGGCCAGGCCGCTGCTGGTGCTCAACCCGCGCAGCCGGCTCAAGAAGCTCATGGAGGAACGGCGGCCGGTCTACGAGCGGCTGGCCGTGATGACGGTGGTGACCGACAAGCGGGAGCCGGAGGAGCTCGCCGACGAGATCGTGAAGGGGCTGCCCGCATGACCGCGACGAGGATCACCGTACGCGGGGACAGCCCGTACGACGTGGTGGTCGGCACCGGCGTGCTGGCCGTGCTGACCACGCTGCTCAAGCCCGGCGTGCGCACCGTCGCGGTCATCTGCCCCGAGACCCTGCCGGAGATCTCCCGGCCGGTCCGCGAGGCGCTGTCCGCCGCCGGCTACGAGGTGGTCGAGCTGCCCGTGCCCGACGGCGAGCAGGCCAAGACCGTCGAGGTGGCCGCGGGCCTGTGGTCCGCGCTCGGCCGCCACGGCGTGACCCGCTCCGACGCCGTGGTCGGCGTGGGCGGAGGCGCGACCACCGACCTGGCCGGATTCGTGGCGGCCACGTGGCTGCGCGGCGTTCAGGTCGTGCTCGTGCCCACGACGCTGCTGGCCATGGTGGACGCGGCGGTCGGCGGTAAGAATGGCATCGACACCCCCGAGGGCAAAAACCTCGTGGGCACCTTCCTGCCGCCCGCAGGCGTGCTGTGCGAGCTGTCCACGCTGGCCGGCATGCCCAGGGCCGACTACGTGGCGGGCCTGGCCGAGATCATCAAGGGCGGCTTCATCGCCGACCCGGAGATCCTCAGGCTCATCGAGGCCGACCCCGAGGCGGCGACCCGCCCCGACGGGCCCCACACCCGCGAGCTCATCGAGCGCAAGATCCGGGTGAAGGCCGACGTCGTGGGCGCCGACCTGCGCGAGGCGGGCCTGCGCGAGATCCTCAACTACGGCCACACGCTCGCCCACGCCATCGAGCGCGAGGAGCACTACGGCATCCGCCACGGCGAGGCCGTCGCCATCGGCATGGTCTACGCCGCCGAGCTGTCCAGGCTCTCGGGCCGCGCCGACGTCGTCGACCGCACCCGCGCCATCCTCACCGGCGTCGGCCTGCCCGTTTCCTACCGCGCCGACGCCTGGCCGCACCTGCGCGACCACATGCGCCTGGACAAGAAGAACCGCGGCGCCAAGCAGCGCTTCGTCGTCCTCGACGACCTGGCGAAGCCGGGCCGTCTCGAAGCCCCCACGGAAGAGCTGCTCGAAGCCGCCTACAAGGAGATCTCCGCATGATCCTCGTGCTCAACGGGCCCAACCTGCGCCGGCTCGGCACGCGCGAGCCCGACGTCTACGGCGCCGAGACGTTCGAGGACCTCGCCGACCTCTGCCGCGACACCGGCAGGAAGCTCGGCCACCACGTCGAGGTGCGCCAGACCGACGACGAGGCCGAGATGCTCGGCTGGATCCACGAGGCGTGCGACGGCCGCATCCCGGTCGTGCTCAACCCGGCCGCCTTCACTCATTACTCCTACGCCCTGCGCGACGCCATCGCCCAGCGCACCGCCCCGCTCGTCGAGGTGCACATCTCCAATCCCGTGGCCAGGGAAGAGTTTCGCCATACCTCCGTCGTGTCCGGGGTGGCGACGGGAACCATCGCGGGCTTCGGGCTACAGTCGTACGTCCTTGCGCTGCAAGCTATCGCGGAGATGAACACCACCTCATGAGGCACTACAAGTCCTTCGTCGCCCTCGGCGACAGCTTCACGGAAGGGCTGAACGATCCCGGTCCGGACGGGCACTACCGTGGATGGGCCGACCGGGTGGCCGAACGGCTCGCCGCCGACGACCCCGCCTTCCGCTACGCCAACCTGGCCGTCCGCGGCAAACTGCTCGACCAGATCGTGGCCGAGCAGGTGCCGCTGGCCGTCGAGATGGCACCCGACCTGGTCAGCCTCTGCGCCGGGGGCAACGACCTGCTGCGGCCGGGCAGCGATCCGGACGTGATGGCCAAGAAGCTCGCGCGGGGCGTACGCGACCTGCGGGCGGGCGGGGCCGACGTGCTGCTGTTCACGGGGGTGGACCCGCGTGACACGCCGCTCATGCGCCGCCTGCGCGGCCGCTTCGCCATCTTCTACCTGCACCTGCGCTCCATCGCCGACCTGTACGGCTGCCGCCTCGTCGACCAGTGGTCCATGCAGGGGCTGCGCGACTGGCGGGCGTGGAGCGCGGACCGGCTGCACATGAACGAGGACGGCCACCGGCTGGTCGCGGCCCGGGTGCTGGACGTGCTGGGCGTGCCGTTCGAGGACTGGCGCAAGGACTGGCCGGACCGGTCGGTGGACCCGCGCGCCCGGCGGCGCGAGGACGCGCAGTGGATGCGCGAATACCTGGTGCCCTGGGTCTCCCGCCGCCTGCGCGGGGTGTCCTCGGGCGACGGGGTGTCCCCGAAACGCCCGGACCTGGCTCCCTGGTCGTAGGGCTTTCCGCTTACGGGGCTTTCGCCGGCTCTCGGGCTTTGCCGTCACCGGCGTCCGCCCGCCCGTCGCGCACGCTCGCGCCACACCGTGCTGCCCGTTGCGCCGCCTGCCATGACACGGTGCCGCCGCACGCGTTCGCCGGGCTGCGCCGTTCCCGCGCTCGCCGCACCGGCCCCGCACGGGCCCGGCGTGACCGTGCGGCGGGCGCGAGGCGCGGCGCCGCCGCCGCGGCACGGGCCTGCCGCGTCCCGATAGCCCTGCCCATCCACCCGGCGGTCGCTCATCCGGCGCCCCGTCCGTGCCGGTCCGCGTGGTGGCCGGTTCGTGCGGTGGCCGTCCATCCGGCGCGGGCCCGGTGAGAGCGGTCGCGCTCGGACGGGCGTCGACAACCCGCGCTCCAACCGGCGCCGGTGCGGCGAGAACCGGAGCGCTCAAGCTCGGCGCGACGTGTGCGGTGGGCAGGCTGAACGTGTGCGGTGGGCAGGTCTGAGGCGCTCGCGTCACCGGTCGAACCGGAGTGGCGAGGCCGATCCGCGGATGCCCGGGCGGTCGGGCCGAGGTGGTGGGGTGGGTCAGGTGGGGTCGGTGGCGAGGCGCTTCAGGGCGGCTCGCGGGACGGCCGGGTCCGTGGTGCGCCAGAACGGCGGGAGCGAGC
Source organism: Nonomuraea sp. NPDC049709 (assembly GCF_040674815.1). NCBI lineage: Bacteria > Bacillati > Actinomycetota > Actinomycetes > Streptosporangiales > Streptosporangiaceae > Nonomuraea > Nonomuraea sp. NPDC049709. Next base: position 25,060 of record NZ_JBFANM010000073.1, on the reverse strand, counting down.
CCAGCAGGAACCCGCTGTAGCGGGCCGTGGCCAGCCGGGGGTCCAGGACCGCGATCACGCCCTTGTCGTCCTGGGACCGCAGCAACCGGCCGACCCCCTGCGCCAGCAACAGGGCGGCGTGGTTGGCCGCGATCGCCATGAACCCGTTGCCGCCCCTGGCCGCCACGTGCCGTTGCCGGGCCGAGGTCAGCGGGTCGTCCGGGCGCGGGAACGGCACCCGGTCGATGATGACCAGCCGCAGCGACGGACCCGGCACGTCCACGCCCTGCCACAGCGACAGCGTCCCGAACAGGCACGTCGGCTCGTCCTCGGCGAACTGCTTGACCAGCAGCATCGTGGAGTCGTCGCCCTGGCACAGCAGCGGCACGTCGAGCCGGTCGCGCAGCGCCTCGGTGGCCGCCTTGGCCGCGCGCATCGAGGAGAACAGCCCCAGCGTGCGCCCGCCGGCCGCCTCGATCAGCTCGGCGATCTCATCGAGGTACTGCTGCGGCAGCCCGTCGCGCCCCGGCTGGGGCAGGTGCTTGGCGACGTACAGGATGCCGGCGCGCGGGTGGTCGAACGGCGAGCCGACGTCGATGCCCTGCCACTTGCCGTCGCCGAGCCCCCACTGCGCCGCCAGCGCGTCGAACGTGCCGCCGAGCGCCAGCGTGGCGGAGGTGAGCACCACCGTGCGCTCGCCGAACAGCTTGTCGCGCAGCATGCCGCTCACGCTCAGCGGCGCCACCCGCAACATCGGCGGGCGCCGGTCGGTGCCCGCGTCGAGCCAGACCACCTCGGCCCGGTCGGCCTCGGAGGCGTGCCCGTACGCGTCGAGCATGCGCACCGCCGTGTCGTGCACCTCGTCCAGCGCCGTGAACGCCGCCTTGCGCTGCCCCGCCTTGTCCGGGTCGTCCTTGTCGGCGTTGCGCGGGCCCATGGCCGTGATGCAGCGCCAGGCCGTGTCGCGGATGAGCTGCAGGGTCAGGCCGAGCACCTGGGGCAGCTCGTCGATGCGGCCGGGCGGCGCGGCGGCCAGCAGCGCCTTGAGGTCCTCGCCGGCCTCCATGAGCTGGTCGGCGACGGGCTGGTCGATCAGCCGGCCGACCCGGCGTACGGCCAGCATGACCGACGCCTCCGACAGCTCACTGGTCACCACCGACGTCACCCGGTCGACCAGCTCGTGGGCCTCGTCGACCACCACGACCTCGTGCTCGGGCAGCACCGGCAGGTCGCCCATGGCGTCGATGGCCAGCAGCGCGTGGTTGGTCACCACGACATCGACCTCGCCCGCCCGCGCCCTGGCCAGCTCGGCGAAGCACTCGGCGCCGCTGGGGCAGCGCGTGGCGCCCAGGCACTCCTGGGCGCTCACCGAGAACTGCCGCCACGCCTGCTCGCTCACCCCGGGCACCAGCTCGTCGCGGTCGCCGGTCTCGGTCTCCTCGGCCCACTCCTGGATGCGCTGCACCATGCGGCCGGTCGCGCTCACCTCGCGCGGGTCGAACAGCTGGTCCTGCTCGTCCTCCTCGGGCCAGCCCGCCGTCGCCTTGTAGCGGCACAGGTAGTTGCGGCGGCCCTTGAGTATCGCGAACGTCGGCTCGTGCGGCAGCTCCTTGGCCAGCGCCTCGGACAGCCGGGGCAGGTCGCGGTCGACGAGCTGGCGCTGCAGCGCGATGGTGGCCGTGGAGATCACGACGGGGGTGTCGCTGTCCATCGCGTGGCGGATGGAGGGCACGAGGTACGCCAGCGACTTGCCGGTCCCCGTGCCCGCCTGGACGGCCAGATGCTCCTCGTCGTCGATGGCCTTCTGCACGGCCTGGACCATGGTGACCTGGCCCTGCCGTTCGCTCCCTCCGAGAGCGTTGACCGCGATGCTGAGCAGTTCGTCCACTGGCGGGAGATGGGAGTCCGGCACGGCAGTAAACGCTACCCGCATTCCAGGGTCGTCGTGCCGAACGCGGTGTGATCGGCCAGACGCATCCCGGCGTTCCCGGACCCTCCCGGCGGGTTGCGTGGCACACTGGGCGATCGGAACTCCAACCTGTCCTCACCGGGCGTGACCACAGGGGTTCCCGGTGTGAATGGGAAGGCCGGTTCAGTAGGGTTTTCCGGGGTTGAGTGGACGAATAAAGGCTGGTTAAAGCAGTATGTCTGCCATGTCGGAAGTTGTCCCGTTGCCGTCGTTCGGCGAAGTCTTCTTCGATGCACGAGGTCAGGAGCGGTGCCTCCGCGTCACGTGGCATGAGGGAACGCTGGTCCTCAGCCTGTGGCGCGGCGAGATGTGCACAGCGAGCTTCCGCATGCCGATGGAAGACGTCGGCCGGCTGCTCGACACGCTCGACGAGGGGTTCGCGGAGGCCACGGGCGAGCAGCCCGCCGTGCCCGCGCACGATCCCGGCACCGAGGTCATCCCGGGCACCGGCCAATATCACCGGCCGGCCCAGCACTCCCAGCAACCGCCCCAGCCGCAGCTGGACGAGCGGCCCACGGCGGCCCTGTCGCCCAGCGACGTCCTCGTGGCCCGGGGCCCCGCCCACCAGGACAAGCTGGTGGCCTCGTACGGCGAGACCACGGCCCCCAGGGACACCGCCCCCGCGTACGGCGAGACCACGGCCCCCCGGGACACCACCCCCGCGTACGGCGAGCCCCGGACCCCCTTCACCGGTCCCCAGTACGTGGACGCGACGGGCCCCCAGCCGAGGTACACCGGCGACCCCTTCAGCGGTCCCCAGTACACCGGCGATCCTTTCAGCGGCCCGCAGTACACCGCCGACCCGCTCAGCGGCCCCCACTACACCCAGCCGCCCCCGCCCGAGCCGTTCACCGGCCCCCAGTACGTCGACAGCGAGCCCGTCTACCAGCTGCCCGGTGACCAGCGCCGACAGGCGCCGCTGAGCACCGACCCGCTCGGCTTCCCGTCCCAGGCCGCCGACCCGTACCAGCAGCGGTCCGACCAGTACCCGCCCGACCCCTACCCCTCGGACCCGTACGGCGGCCGGCGCCCCGACGCCTACCAGCCGCAGCCGCAGCCGCAGTCGCAACCCCAGCCGCAGCCGCAGGCGAGTGCCGCGGGTCTGGGCACGCCCATGCACGGCATCCCGGGCGCGGGCCGCCGCCGCTCGGCCCCCCAGCAGCCGCCGCAGCCCGTCCACGACGACTACGGCCCCTACCAGACCCCGCCCAACCCGGTGGACCCGCTGCTGGCCCTCGGCCGGCAGGAGCAGTACCAGCCCCAGCAGCAGCAGCCCGACCCGAACCTGCCGCGTTCGTACGCCGGGGACCCCATGTTCTCCACGGGCGAGCGCCTGCGCCCCGAGCAGCCCGACTACCACGAGAGAAGCGACCGCAGGGAGTGGTGACCAAGCGCTTCCGCCCGGACGGTACGCTCACCGCGGGACGATCGATCCGGACCTGATCGATCGCCCCTGACGGGACGGGGCTCGGGGGGAGGAGCGTGGGTGGATCCGACCATGGGCCTGCAACTGCTGTTGATGGCCGGTGGGGCGATCGGCGTGACGGCCGTCGCTCGGCGCAAGGGCTGGCCGGCCCCGCTCCTGCTGGTGGCGGCGGGGCTGCTGGTCTCGCCGCTGGTGCCGGCGGTGCCGCTGGACCCGGAGATGGTGCTCTACGTCTTCCTGCCGCCGCTGCTCTACTCCGCCGCGCTCGACAGCTCCTACCTGCGCCTGCGTGACGTCAAGCGGGCCGTCGGGCTGCTGTCGGTCGGGCTGGTGGTGTTCACCACGGCCGTCGTCGGGCTGGTCGTCCACCTGTTGCTGCCCGACCTGCCGCTCGCGCTCGCGTTCGCGCTCGGCGCCATCATCGCCCCGCCCGACGCGGTGGCCGCCGTGGCGGTCGGGCGGCGGCTGGGCCTGCCGCGCACGTCGCTGACCATCCTGATCGGCGAGAGCCTGTTCAACGACGCCACCGCGCTGACGCTCTACCGGGTGGCCATCGGGGCGGCCGTGGGCGGGGCCGTGAGCCTGTGGCAGGGGCTGGGCGAGTTCGTGCTCGCCGCCGCCGGCGGGGTGGCGATCGGGCTGGCGCTGGCGTTCGTCTTCGCCTGGCTGTTCCAGCGCACCCGCGACTCGCTGGTCGAGAACACGCTGATGCTGCTGATCCCGTTCGCCGCCTACCTCGCGGCGGAGTCCGTGCACGCCTCCGGCGTCATCTCGGTCGTGATCGTCGGCCTCTACCTGGGCAACCGCATGCACCTGCGGGGGTTCGGCACGCGGCTGGTGTCCGACGCGGTGTGGAGGGTCACCGACTTCTTCCTCGAAGCGATCGTGTTCGCGCTGATCGGGCTGCAGCTCGTGACCGTGGTCGAGGGCATCTCCGGCTACAGTCCGTGGCACGTCGCCGGCTACGCGGCGGCGGTGCTGGCGGTGACGATCGTCAGCAGGTTCGTGTGGGTGTTCTCGGTGACCTACCTGATCAAGGTGCTGGGCAAGGGCGACCGGCGGCCGACGGTGCCGCAGACGGTGATCCTGGGGTGGGCGGGCATGCGGGGCGTGGTGTCGCTGGCCGCCGCGTTCGCCATCCCGCCGGAGGTGCCCGAGCGCGATCGGGCGATGCTGCTGTTCCTGACGTTCACCACCGTGATCGGCACGCTGCTCATCCAGGGCACCACGTTCCCCGCGCTGATCAGGCGGTTGCGCGTGTCGAGCGAGCAGGAGCGGTACGAAGACCGCCTGGCCGAGGCGGCGGCCCAGCAGGCGGCGCTGGAGGCGGGGCTGGCGGAGCTGGACCGGCTGGTCGCCCAGCTCGGGAGCGAGCCCGACGAGATCCAGAAGCAGGTCGTCGACCAGCTCAAGGAGAAGTCGTGGCGGCGCTCCCTGAGCGCGTGGGAGCGCCTGGGCGGCGGCACCGGCGCCGGCGGCGCGGAGACCCCCAGCTCGCTCTACCGCCGCCTGCGCCGCGACATGCTGCAGGCCGAGCGCCAGGTGTTCGTCCGGCTGCGCGACGAGCGCCGGCTCGACGACGAGGTGCTGCGTGAGGTGATGGCCCAGCTCGACTTCGAGGAAGCGATCCTCGAGCGTTAGACCCTTCGTTCAATGAGGCAGGCGATCCTCGAGCGTCAGGGCCTTCGTTCAATGAGGCGATCCGCCGGCGTCAGGCCATCTGGCTGTCCACGAAGCACCACCGCCAGCTCTCGCCGGGCTCGAAGGACTGGACGACCGGGTGGCCCGTCGCGTGGAAGTGCTCGGTGGCGTGCTTGGACGGCGAGGAGTCGCAGCAGCCGATGTGGCCGCACTCCAGGCAGCGCCGCAGGTGCACCCAGCGGCCGCCGGAGGCCAGGCACTCCTCGCAGCCGGCCGGCGTCTTCGCGGTCGGGTCGTCGGACGTGGAAAGATGCTCACAAATTGCCATACCAGAAATCCTAGGACCAGAGTCTCGTTCGAATTTCGGCCGGGCCTCTTGTGGCGCGCCGGGCAAGCGTGGACATTGGCCTCATCGGGGGAGTGACATAGGCCACACCATCCCGAGGAGCCGCGCGTGCTTGAGGTACGCAACCTCGAGGTCGTCTACGACGACGTGATGCTCGTGCTGCGCGGCGTCAGCCTCAGCGTCCCGCCCGGGTCCATCGTGGCCCTGCTCGGCGCGAACGGCGCGGGCAAGACGACCTTGCTCCGGGCCCTGTCGGGGCTGCTCGACGTGCACGACGGAGAGATCACCAAGGGCGGCGTCACGCTGGAGGGCAAGCCCATCCACCACCTCAGGCCGGCCCAGATCGTCCGGCGCGGGGTGAGCCAGGTGATGGAGGGCCGCCGCATCCTGTCGGAGCTGACCGTGGAGGAGAACCTCAAGGTCGGCGGCCACACCGTGGGCGACTCGCAGCTGCAGCGCGTCTACGACCTGTTCCCGGTGCTGCGCGAGCGGCGCAGGAGCGTGTCGGGCTACCTGTCGGGCGGCGAGCAGCAGATGCTGGCCGTCGGCCGCGCCCTCATGGCGGACCCGAAATACCTGCTGCTGGACGAGCCCAGCCTGGGCCTGGCGCCGTCGCTGGTCGGCCAGGTCCGCGACCTCATCGTCGAGATCAACCGGCAGGGCACCACGGTCCTGCTGGTCGAGCAGAACGCCACGATGGCCCTGTCCATCGCCTCCCACGGCTACGTCATGGAGACCGGCAAGATCGTGATGGACAAGCCGGCGCGAGAGCTGCTCGCCGACGAGGACATCAAGGAGTTCTACCTGGGGGCCGTCCGCTCGTTCCGCGAGGTCAAGCACTACAAGCGGAGAAAACGATGGCTCTCCTGACATTTGACGACGTGCACCTGAGCTTCGCCGGGGTGAAGGCCATCGACGGGGTCTCCTTCGAGGTGCGCCAGGCGGAGCTGCTGGCCGTCATCGGGCCGAACGGCGCCGGCAAGACCTCGATCTTCAACGTCCTGTCCGGCGTCTACCGGCCCCAGAGCGGCCGGGTCACGTTCCTCGGCGCGGACCTGCTGGCCAGGCGGCCGCACGAGATCGCCGCCATGGGCCTGGCCAGGACGTTCCAGAACGTGGAGCTGTTCCACAACCTGACGGTGCTGGACAACCTGATGCTCGGCCGCCACCACCACTTCCGCTACGGCGCGCTGTCCGCCCTGCTCTGGTACGGCCGCGCCAGGCGGGCCGAGCTGGCCGCCCGCGCGAAGGTCGAGGACATCATCGACTTCCTGGAGCTGGAGGCGTGGCGCCGCCACCCCGTGCGACTGCTGCCGTACGGGGTGCAGAAGCGGGTCGAGCTGGGGCGCGCGCTGGCCATGGAGCCCCGGCTGCTCCTGCTGGACGAGCCCGTGGCCGGCATGAACCTGGAGGAGACCGAGGACATGGCCAGGTTCGTCATGGACATCCGCGACGAGCTGGGCATCCCCGTCGTGCTGGTGGACCACGACATGGCGCTGGTCATGGACCTGGCCGACCGGGTGCTCGTGCTCGACTTCGGCCGCCCGGTCGCGCTCGGCAGCCCGGCCGAGGTGCAGCGCGACCCGGCGGTCATCGAGGCGTACCTGGGAGGGACGGCATGAGCGTGCGGACCGAGGGCGTGACGACGGCGACGATCGTCACGAGGGTGCGTGAGCGGGCCAGGACCGCCCCCGAGGCCGTCGCGATGCGGCACAAGGACCTCGGGATCTGGCAGGAGGTCACCTGGGCCGCGTACTGGACGCAGGTCGAGCTGGTCGCGCACGCCCTGCTCGCGCTCGGCGTCGAGCCCGGCGACCGGGTGGCCGTGCACTCGGAGAACCGCCCCGAGTGGCTCTACGCCGACCTCGGCACGGTCGCCGTGCGCGGCATCACGGTCGGCCTCTACCCCACCAACCCGCCCGCCGAGGTCGCCTATCTGCTGGGCGACTCCGGCGCGAAGATCCTCCTCGCCGAGGACCAGGAGCAGGTGGACAAGGCCCTGGCCGTCCTCGACGAGTGCCCTGACCTGCGGCGTATCGTCTACCTGGAGCCGCGCGGCATCCGCGGCCGCTACGACGACGACGTCCTGATGTCCTGGCCCGAGCTGCTCGCCCTGGGGGCCGAGCACCGCGCCGCGCACCCCGGCGCCGTGAAGCGCCGCATGGCCGAGGTCGAGCCCGGCGACGTGATGACGCTCATCTACACCTCCGGCACCACCGGGCCGCCCAAGGGCGTGATGCTCACCGTCGGGAACGTCGAGTTCGCCGTGCGCACGCTCGTCGAAGGCGGCGGCTTCACCTCGCCGCCGCCCGCCGAACGCGACCTCGCCCTGTCCTACCTGCCGCTGTGCCACGTGGCCGAGCGTGCGTTCACGGTGTGGTTCAACGCGGCGGCCGGGGTGCAGGTGAACTTCGCCGAGTCCATCGACACCGTCCAGGCCAACCTGCGGGAGGTGCAGCCGACGATCCTGTTCGGGGTGCCGCGGATCTGGGAGAAGGTCCTGGCCCAGGTCAACATCAGGCTGGAGTCCGCGTCGCCGGCCAAGCGGGCGGTCACCAGGTTCTGGCTGCGGGCGGCCGACCGGATCGGCGACACGCTGGTGCGCACGGGCGGGCGGCACACGTTCGGCACGCGGATGGCGTACGCGCTGGGCTGGGTGTTCTGCTACCGCTCGCTGCGCGAGCGGCTGGGCATGCGGCGGGTGCGCTACGCCGCCTCCGGGGCCGCGCCGATCGCGCCCGACGTGCTCAAGTTCTACATGGGCATCGGGGTGCCCATGCACGAGGTGTACGGCATGAGCGAGAACACCGCGATCGCCACCGCCAACCGCCCCGGCCGGATCCGCCTGGGCACGGTCGGCGAGCCGCACCCCGGCATCGAGCTGAAGATCGACGAGGCCACCGGCGAGATCATGACCAGGCACCCGGGAAACTTCGCCGGCTACTGGCGCAACCCCCGCGCCACGAAGGACGTCCTGGACGAGGACGGCTGGCTGCACACCGGCGACGTGGGCGAGTTCGTCGAGGGCACGCACGTGCGGATCACCGACCGGATGAAGGACATCATCATCACGGCCGGCGGCAAGAACCTGGCGCCCAGCGAGATCGAGAACGCGCTGAAGGCCTCGCCGTACGTCAAGGAGGCCGTGGTGATCGGGGACCAGCGGCCGTACCTGGTGGCGCTGATCGGGATCGAGCTGGACACGGTGGGGGAGTGGGCGCGGCGGCGCGGCCTGCCGTACACCACCTATCGGGACCTGTCGGAGAAGCCGGAGGTGCGGGAGCTCGTCCAGGGGATCGTGACCGGGGTGAACGAGCGGTTCGCCCGGGTCGAGCAGGTCAAGCGGTTCGCGTTCCTGCCGAAGGAGCTCGACCACGAGGACGGCGAGCTGACCGCCACGCAGAAGGTCAAGCGCTCGGCCATCGCCAAGCTCTTCGAGGACCTGGTCGAAGGGATGTACAGCCGGTGAAAGGGCTGCTCGAGTCGGTGATCAGGGGCCTGGGCAACGGCTCGGTGTACGCGCTGCTCGCGCTCGGTTTCGTGATCATCTACAAGGCCACGAGGGTGATCAGCTTCGCGCAGCCCGCCCTCATGCTGGCCGGCGGGGTCGCCGTCAGCTACCTGGCCGCGGTGACCGGCTTCTACCCGGCCGTGCTGCTGTCGGCGCTGCTCATCGCCGGGGTGGCGCTGGTCGTCGAGCGGGTGGCGATCAGGCCGATGGTGGGCCGGCCGGTCTTCGTCGTGGCGATCATCACGCTCGGCATCGACGTGGTCGTGCGGGTGGTGGTGAACGGCTTCATCGGCCGGGACGTGCGCCAGGTCGGGGACCCGTGGGGGTTCACGCAGGTCTCGCTCGGGCCGCTGGTCGTGCAGTCGCGCTGGCTGGCCATGATGCTGGTCACCGCCGTGCTGGTGGCGCTGCTGTTCGCGTTCTTCCGCTACACCCGCTACGGCCTGGCCATGCGGGCGGCGGCCTTCGACCAGGAGATCGCGCTCGCGCAGGGGGTCTCGGTGGGCGCGGTGTTCGCGCTGTCCTGGGGGCTGGCCGGGTTCCTGGCGGCGATCGCCGGGATGTTCGTCGGCACCGGGCAGGGGATCGAGCAGATGACCTGGGTGATCGCGCTGAAGGCGCTGCCGGCGATCATCGTGGGCGGGCTCGACTCGCTCGGGGGCGCCGTGGTGGGCGGGCTGGTCGTGGGGGTGGTGGAGTCGCTGTTCCAGTCGTACCAGGGGGAGTTCGCGCCGTGGCTGGGGCAGAACTTCGCGGTCGTGTCGCCGTACGTGGTGATGCTGATCGTCCTGCTGGTCAGGCCGTACGGGCTGTTCGGGACCCGGGAGGTCGAGCGGGTATGACTGATACGCGCTCCGCGGCGTCCGCCGCGCCCGACATACCGGCCGGCCGGTCACGAAAGGTGCGCGGCCGGCCGCTGCTCTACACCTCCTACGCCCAGGACATGGCGCTGCTCGACACCCGGGCCAAGCGGGTGTCGACGCTGGTCCTCGTGGTGCTGGCGTTCGGGCTGTCGGTGCTGTTGCAGGACCGGTCGCTGGAGGTGCTGGCGGGGGCGTACGTGCTGGCCATCGGCGCGATCGGGCTGAACATCGTCACCGGGTACGCCGGGCAGGTCTCGCTCGGGCACGCCTTCTTCGTCGCCATCGGCGCGTACACGGCCGCCGCGCTGTCCGGCCCCGTGGACGGCGAGAACCTCGGCTACGGCATCGCCGAGCTGTGGATCTGGCTGCCCGCCGCCGGACTCGTCGCGGCGGCGGCCGGGGTGCTGGTCGCGCCGCTGGCCACCCGGTTGCGCGGCCTCTACCTGGCCGTCGTCACGCTCGGCCTGGTCTTCCTGGGCGAGCACATCTTCAAGGAGTGGCAGGAGCTGACCGGCGGCCCCGGGGTCGGCCGGGAGGCGGCGGTCCCGCAGCTGTTCGGCGTGCGCCTGGACCAGGACGGCCCGCTCGGCACCAAGGAGCAGCTGCTCTACACGCTCATGCTGGCGCTGCTCATCGTCTTCGCCGTGGCCGCCCGCAACCTGGCCCGCTCCCGCATCGGCCGCGCCTTCGCCGCCATCCGCGACCGGGACATCGCGGCCGCGGTGATCGGGGTGCCGCTGACGCGCTACAAGGTCCTGGCGTTCGGCATCTCGTCGTTCTACGCGGGGTGCGCGGGCGGCCTGCTGTACACGATCTCCGGGTACGTGGAGCCCGGGTCGTTCAACCTGCTGCTGTCGGTGCAGTTCATCGCGATGGTGTTGATCGGCGGGGTGGCGACGGTGTCCGGGGCGATCGCGGGCGCGCTGTTCATCTCGCTGCTGCAGCCGGTGACCCGGTCGTTGCCCGCGCTGGTGCCGTTCATCAGCGGGGACACGACGCAGACGCCGAACGTGTTCCAGGTCGAGACCGTCCTGTACGGGCTGCTGATCGTGCTGTTCCTCATCTTCGAGCCACGGGGCCTGTTCGGCCTGTGGATCCGGGTTCGCAACTACTGGAAGTCCTGGCCGTTCTCGTACTAGGAGGGTCGCGATGAAGAGTCGCTCCGCAACCGGATTTATCGCCATAGTGGCCCTGCTGTCCGCATGCGGTGTCTTCCGGGGGGACGACCAGGGCGGTGAGGGCGCCGCCGCGCAGGCTCCAGGCGTCACCGCCGAACCCTGCCCCTCAGCCGTCGACACCAAGAAGGGCTGCATCTACCTCGGCACGGTCTCCGACCTGACCTCCGGCCCCTTCGCCGCGCTGGCCGTACCGATCACCGACGCCCAGAAGGCGTTCTGGGCCCGCGTCAACAAGGCGGGCGGCATCGGTGGCAAGTACGAGGTGGACGTCACCAGGTACGTCAAGGACAACAAGTACAACCCGGAGGTGCACCGGCAGGTCTACAACGAGATCAAGGACCAGGTGCTCGGGCTGGCCCAGACGCTCGGCTCACCGACGACGGCGGCCATCATCGGGGACCTCAAGGCCAACAACATCGTCGCGGCCCCCGCCTCCTGGACCTCGGCCTGGGAGTTCGAGGACGTCATCATCGAGACCGGCTCCAACTACTGCGTGGAGGCCATGAACTCGGTGGACTACGCGATGGACACGTACAAGCCGAAGTCGGTCATGGCCGTCCACCTGGCGGGCGACTACGGCGCCGACGCCGCGGCCGGCGCCAAGTTCGCCGCCGAGCGCAACGGCCTGAAGTTCACCAGCGTCGAGACCCCGACGGGCGCGACCGAGCAGGGCCGGGCCATCACGGAGATCACCAAGAACAAGCCGGACCTGGTCATCCTGACGACGGGCCCCGCGGACGCCGCCACGATCGTCGGCCAGACCGCCGCGGCCGGCTACAAGGGCCGCTTCATCGGCACCGGCCCCACCTGGAACCCCGCCCTCCTGCAGTCACCGGCGGCACCGGCGCTGAAGGCCCTGTACGAGCAGTCGGCCCCCGGCCGTCCCTGGGACGCCGACACGCCCGGCCACAAGGCGATGCGCGACGCGCTGCCCGGCGTCACCCCGAACGACGGCTACACGTCGGGCTGGGCGTGGGCGTACCCGCTGAAGGCGGCCCTGGACCAGATGGTGGCCGGCGGGGACGTCAGCCGGAAGGGCCTGCTGGCGGCGGTCAAGACGCTGAAGACCGTCGACTACGAGGGCATGCTGCCCCCGGAGGCCGGCAACTACGCGGACGCCACTGGCGCCTCGGTGTTCCGGCAGACCTTGATCAACAAGGTGGACGACAAGGCGACGACGGGGGTCACCACGGTGAAGGACTTCTTCGTGGGGCCCACGGCGCAGGCGCACACGTTCGACGGGCCCTGCTACACCAAGCTGTAGCTCGCCGAGGGCTCCGGCCCCCGCGCCGCTTCCTCGTCCCCGGGCGAGAGGCGGAGCCGGCCGCGTACTTCTGCCTGTGGTTCTGCCTCGACTCCAGCTCACCGCGCCTGCTTCCATTTGTCCTGCGCACCTCTTCGAGGGGACAATGCCTGACGTAGTCGTCGGCACGGCTCCCACTCGCGCACCGATCTGTGCGCTGCGTCGATTTTGTCGAACCCTGACAGATGTGGAAGTCCATGATCTCCTCCGAGTCTTCGGCCGAGCGGCGATACACCGAGACGGATGAACACATGAGCCGCGGCAGCGCGCCCGTCGCGGCCGGCGTCCCGGTCGGGCGGTCCTGATGATCGGCAGGGATCCCAGGCCGCGGCTGCGTGGCCGGCAGATCGAGTGCGAGACGCTGGACCGGCTGGTGGCGACGGTGCAGGCCGGTCGCAGCGCGGTCATGGTCGTACGCGGCGAGGTCGGCATCGGCAAGACGGCGCTGCTGGAATACGCGCGCGGCAGCGCGTCCGGCTGCCGGATCGCCCGGGCGGCCGGCGTCGAGTCGGAGATGGAGCTGGCCTTCGGCGGGCTGCACCAGCTGTGCGCCCCGTTCCTGGACCATCTCGCTCGCCTGCCCGGCCCGCAGCGCGACGCGCTGCAAACCGCGTTCGGCCTGAGCTCGGGACATCCGCCGGACCGCTTCCTGGTCGGGCTGGCGGTGCTCAGCCTGCTCGCCGAGGTGTCGGAGAAGGAGCCGCTGGTCTGCCTGATCGACGACGCCCAGTGGCTGGACCTGGTCTCCGCGCAGACGCTCGCCTTCGTCGCGCGGCGCCTGCTCGCCGAGCCGATCGGGCTGGTGCTCGCGGTGCGCGACGCCAACCTCGAGACCGAGCTGGTGGGGCTGCCGCAGCTGGCGGTGGGGCGGTTGAGCGACATCGACGCCCGCGCGCTGCTGGACTCCGTGACACCCGGGCGGCTGGACGAGCGGGTACGGGACCGGATCGTCGCCGAGACGCAGGGCAACCCGCTGGCCCTGCTGGAGCTGCCCCGGGGACTCACACCGGCGGAGCTGGCCGGCGGGTTCGGGCGGCCGGACGCGCGGCCGCTGGCCGGCCAGATCGAGCAGAGCTTCCTGCGCCGCGTCGAGTCGCTGCCGGCCGAGACGCAGCAGTTGCTGCTCATCGCGGCGGCCGAACCGATAGGCGATGTGACCCTGCTGACCCGCGCGGCCGAGTCGCTGGGCATCGACGCCTCCGCCGCGTCGCCGGCCGAGGCGGCGGGCCTGATCATCATCGGGACCCGCGTCCGGTTCCGCCACCCCCTCGTACGCTCGGCGGCCTACCGGGTGGCGGCCCCGCAGGACCGGCAGCACGTGCACCGCGCGCTGGCCGACGCGACCGATCCGCAGACCGATCCCGACCGCCGCGCGTGGCATCTGGCCAACGCGATGGCCGGCCCGGATGAGACGGTGGCCGCCGAGCTGGAGCGCTCGGCCGATCGGGCGCAGGCGCGCGGCGGGGTCGCGGCGGCGGCCGCGTTCCTGGAGCGGGCGGCCGAGCTGACCCCCGATTCCGCCCGCCGCGGGGCCAGGGCGCTGGCGGCGGCGCGGGCCAAGTATCAGGCCGGCGGGTACGACGCCGCGCTCGAGTTGCTGGACGCGGCCGAGCTCAGCCCCCTGGATGAGCGCGAGCTGGCCCAGGCCGACCTGCTGCGCGGTCAGATCGTGTTCGCCTCCACCAGTGCCGGCGCCGCCCTGCCGCTGCTGCTCAAAGCCGGCAAGCGCCTGGAGCCGCTGGACACCGGCCTGGCCCGCGAGACCTACCGCGACGCGCTGAACGCGGCCATGACGGCCGGCCGGCTGCCGAGCGGCGCTCAGGTGGTGGACGTCGCCAAGGCGGTGCTGGCCGCACCGCCGGGGCCGCCACCAGGGCGCAACGATCTGTTCCTGGACGGCGTGGCCGTGGTGGCCACCGAGGGTTACCCGGCGGGCGTGCCGATGATACTGCGGGCCCTGGAGGACTTCCGCGACGGAGAGGTCTCCAGGGACGAGGGCCTGGGCTGGCTCCCGTTCGCCTGCCGCGTGGCCCACAACGTCTGGGACTTCGACAGCTGGTCGGTGCTCTCGGCGAGGCTGGTCGACCTGGCCCGCGAGACGGGGGCGCTGTCCGTGCTGCCGCTGGCCCTCCACATGCGCGTGGCGAACCGGACTCTGGCCGGCGAGCTCGCCGCCGCCGACGCGCTGGTCGCCGAGACACAGGCGATCGGTGAGGCGACGGGCAGCCGCTTCCTCGCCCAGTACGCCGCTCTGGTGCTCGAACCCTGGAAGGGCCGGGAGGCCGCGACACGCCAGGCGATCGAAGCGCTCACGCAGGACACGGCCCTGCAGCGGGAAGGCAAGGTGGTGACCGCCACCCAGTGGGCGAGCGCGGTGCTGTACAACGGCCTGGCCCGCTACGAGGAGGCGTACGTCGCGGCGGAGCGAGGCTGCGAGCACCCGCAGGAACTCGGAGGCCCGTTCATCAGGTCCCTGATCGAGCTCGTCGAGGCCGCGGCCCGGAGCGGACGGGCGGCCCGCGCGGTCGAGGCCGCTGTGCGGATCGACGAGCTGGCACAGGCCAGCGGCACCGAATGGGCCCTCGGTACCTCGGCGAGCGCGCGTGCCCAGGCGAGCACCGGACCGGCCGCCGAGGCGCTGTACCGCGAGGCGATCGAGCGGCTCGGCGGCACCGAGGTCCGGGTGATGCTCGCCCGTACCCGGCTGCTCTACGGCGAGTGGCTGCGCCGGGAGAACCGCCGCGTCGACGCGCGCGAGCAACTCGGCATCGCCTACGAGATGCTCGGCCAGATGGGCGCCGAGGCGTTCGCCGAGCGCGCCCGGCGCGAGCTCCAGGCCACCGGCGAGACCGTCCGCAAGCGCGCCGCCGAGGTGCGCTCCTCCGCGCTCACCGCCCAGGAAACGCAGATAGCGCGCCTGGCCGGTGACGGGCTGACGAACCCCGAGATCGGCGCCCAGCTCTTCATCAGCCCGCACACCGTCGAATGGCACCTGCGCAAGGTCTTCGCCAAGCTCGGCATCTCCTCCCGCAAGCAGATCCGCACGGTGCTCGGCGGCGCGGCGGCCACGGCCTGACCGCTCCGCCGAGATCCGGCGCTCTCGCCCGCATCGCCGCTGACTGAGCCGGGGCGGTGAGGTCCCGGTGCCCCGTCAGGGAATGATCGTCTGTCCTTGCGCGGACCCTTCGACGGCTTCGACATACGCCCGCGCCACCTCGGCGGCAGGCGTTCCGGCGGAGCCGTCCATGCCCATGGCCTCCAGCGTCTCGCGAACCCACCCCGGGCTGATCACGTTGATCCGCAGCCCGCGCGGAAGCTCGGCGGCCGCGTTGCGGACGAAGCCCGCCAGGCCCGAGTTGACCAGCGCCCCCAGCGAGCCACCGGCCAGCGGGGCGGCGAACGTGCCCCCGGTGAGCGTGATCGAGCCACCGTCCCGCAGGTGGTGTACGGCACGCATGGCCAAGGCGACCTGCCCCAGCAGCTTGCCGCGCAGCCCGGCCGCGAACTCCTCGTCCTTCGCCGTACCCAGGTCGATCAGCGGACCACTGGCCGCGCAGCACACCACGGCGTCGGCGCCGGGCACCGCGGCGAAGAGGGCGTCGAGCGAGGCGGGGTCCTCCAGATCCACCCGCGCCTCACCGCGCCGCGAGGCCGGCACCACGAGATGGGCCGGTCGCAGCGCGCCGACGACGGCCCGGCCCACGGTTCCCGTCGCGCCGATCACGATCACTTTCATGCCTCGATCATGCCAACCGGAACCCCGTGGCGGGGAGGCGGCCGGGCGGCCCGCCACCTTTCAAGATCACGACTGCTGGTACGTTGAGGCAGGTCGGAATGTAATGTCGATCCCGATAACGGAGGACATGATGCGCGCCGTCGTCGTCAAGCAACCCGGCCCCGTCGAGGCTCTGGAGATCGTGGAGGTCCCGGAGCCCACTCCTGGCGAGGGCGAGATCGCCATCGACGTGGAGTACGCCGGCGTCGGCTTCGTCGACACCCTGTTCCGCGCCGGCGCCTTCGACTTCCCGGTCCCGTTCACGCCGGGCATCGAGGTCACCGGCCGCGTACGCTCGGTCGGCCCCGGCGTGACCGGTTTCGAGCCCGGCCGGCCCGTGGGCGCCTGCCTGAACGACTTCGGCAGGGCCGCCCGTGCCGGCGGGTACGCGGAGGTCGCCGTCGCGCACGCCACCATGGCCGTGCCGCTCCCGGAGGACGCCGACCGGGCCCGCGTCGCGGGCGCCCTGGTGAACGGCGTCACCGCCTGGATGGCGCTGCACGACCTGGCACGGCTGCGGGCGGACGAGGACGTCGTGGTGCTGGGCGCCGGCGGCGGCCTGGGAGGCACCATGTGCCGCATGGCCGCGGCCCACCCGGCCCGCAAGGTGATCGGCGTCGTCGGCAGCGAGGCCAAGCGCCCGGCGGCCCCCGCGGAGTGCACCGACGTCATCCTCGCCGCCGACCTCGACGACGCCCTCCGGCGGCTGGGCGGCGGGCGCGGCGTGGACGTGGTGGTCGACCCGGTGGGCGGGGACCTGCGCCGCCGGGCGTTCGAGCACCTGGCGCCGTTCGGCCGCCTGCTGATCGTCGGCGACGCCAGCGGCGACGACACGGCACTGCCCGGCGACGGCGCCTGGCTGAACTCCCGCCAGGTCATCGGCCTGAGCGTCGGCGGCGTGGCCCATCTCGTCCCGCAGTCGGTGGCCACGGCGAGCGCGGCGGTCATCGGCCTCCTCCACCGCGGCGTGCTGAACGAACCGGTGCCGGCGGTGGTGCCGTTGAGCCAGGTCGCCGACGTCCACGCGGCCCTGGAGTCCCGCACGGCGCCCCCGAAGACGGTCCTGGCCGTACGTGAGTGAGTGGTGTGCGGCGATGGCGCGGCGATAGTGGGGCGCATGCCGCCCTCGGCGAACATGTGCTTTCGATCCTGACCCGCACCGACTACCTGGTCGACGACTTCGACGAGATCATCGCGGCGGGACGGCGGGCGTACCGTTCGATCGAGCCCGACGCGGGCGAGGACGAGGTGCGGGCGGAGGTGAGTGACGTGACGGGCGCCATCTACGAGATCCTCCACACGAATGGGGACGAGGTGCCGTTCCCCTTCCCCGGCGCACGACCGATCACGGGGATGATCTGGTTCCTGGAGGCCGGCGAGGCGATGTCGGTCGAGTATCACAACCACCCGGTGGATCCGTTCGCGGTGGCCGGGAGGCGGATGACGGACTGCTCTACGCGCACCGTCACATCTACATGCCGCCGCCGGGCGACTTCCCGGAGATGGGCTAGCGTCGGCCTGCGCCTGCACGCTACTCGGACCGGGCGGGCCACTGATTCGTGACACCGCGGAGCGGTCACCGGCCACGGTGACGACGCTTGTCCGGCGCCCCTGCCGTCGGTGCTCGCGCAGTGGGGCGAATCGGGCAGAGAAGGCTCTGCCTGTCACAACCCGCCCGGTCGTTCGGTCATAGCAGGGGGCGGAGTTCCCCCCATCCCGGCGGGTGCGCGGGACGGCCGATGGTCGTCGGGTTCCCGACAGCTGTTCCGGCACTTCACCAGGGTGGAGCCGCGCTGCCGACCGGGAGACGGTCACGCAGCAACGGAGGATGACCGCATGATCGAACCGGATCAGGTGCCGTGGCACGCGCTGCCGGCGAGCGATGTCGCCTTGAGGCTTGAGGCGGCCCCGGAGGAAGGTCTGTCGACCGGAGAAGCGGCGCACCGGCTCGAGCGGTACGGCCCCAACCAACTGCGGGAGGCGGCCCGCGAGCCGCGCTGGCGGGCGTTCCTGCGCCAGTTCCAGGACCTGATGATCCTGATCCTGCTGGTCGCCGCCGCGGTCAGCCTGGTGATCTCGCGGGACTGGGAGACCCCGCTGGCGATCGCCGTGGTCGTGCTGCTGAACGCCACCATCGGCTTCGTTCAGGAGTCCCGCGCCGAAGCCTCACTGGAGGCGCTGCGGAGGATGACCTCCACCACCGCCACCGTGCGGCGCGACGGCCGGCTCGCCCGGCTGGACGCCAAGGAGCTGGTTCCCGGTGATGTGGTGGTCGTCGAGGCCGGAGACCGGGTGCCGGCGGACGGGCGGCTGTTGTCGTCGTCCGCGCTGGAGGTACGGGAGGCGGCGCTGACCGGGGAGGCGCAGCCGGTCGCCAAGTCCGCCGCCGGCCGCGTCGAGGAGGGGGCGCCGCTGGGCGACCGTACGAACGCGTTGTTCATGAACACCTCGGTCACCCGCGGGCGGGGCGAAATGCTGGTCACCGCCACCGGCATGGCGACCGAGACCGGCCGGATCGCCGGCCTGCTCGCCACCGCCAAGCCGGCCCCGACCCCGCTCCAACGGCAGATCAGCGTGCTCAGCCGGACCCTGGCCCTCATCTCCGCCGTCGTGGTCGTCATCGTGGTCGTGCTCGGACTGGTGCGCGGACAGGAGCTCGGCGTGCTGTTCGTCACCGCGGTCTCGCTGGCGGTGGCCGCCATCCCCGAGGGGCTGCCGGCGGTGGTGGCGTTCACGCTGGCCATGGGCACCGACCGGCTCGCCCGCCGCGGAGCCATCGTCAAGCGGCTGTCCTCGGTGGAGACCCTCGGCAGCACCTCGCAGATCTGCACCGACAAGACCGGCACGCTGACCCTCAACCAGATGACCGCCCGCGAGCTCGTCCTCGCGCAGCGGCGCCTCACCGTCTCCGGTCACGGCTACGCCGTCGACGGGCGGATCCGCTCCACAGACGGCCTCCCGCCACCCCCCACCCTGGACCAGGCGTTACTCGCGATGGCGCTGTGTACCGACGCCGTGCTCCGCGACGAGGAAGAGGTGGTCGGCGACCCCACCGAAGCCGCTCTGGTCGTGCTCGCCGAAAAGGGCGACATCGACGTCACGGCACTGCGCCGGCGGCACCCGCGCCTGGCGGAGATCCCGTTCGACGCCGATCACAAGTTCATGGCCACGTTCCACCACTGGACGGACGACGATGGCCGGCCGGTCGTGCGCTGCTTCGTCAAAGGCGCGCCGGACGTCCTGGCCGCTCGTGCCATCCACCAGCTGGGCCCGGACGGCGTCACCGAGCTCGACCCGCAGGCCCGGCGACGCTACGACGAGGCGAACGCGGCCCTCGCCGAACAAGGCCGCCGGGTGCTGGCCGTGGGCCGTCAGGACTTCCCCGCTGACGGCTTCGACACCGGCGACGACGCGAAGGAGCTGCTGGACCGCATCGTCCTGATCGCCCTGGTCGGCATCGTCGACCCGCCCCGCCCGGAGGCACGGCAGGCCATCGAGCAGTGCCACGAAGCGGGCATCCGGGTCCGCATGATCACCGGTGATCACGCGGTGACGGCCGCGGCCATCGCCCGCGACCTGGACATCCCCGGGCAGGCCGTCACCGGCGCCGAGCTCGACCAGATCTCCGACGACACCGAGCTGGCCCGCCGCCTGGACGACATCGGCGTGATCGCCCGGGTCTCGCCCGAGCACAAGCTGCGCATCGTCGGTGCCCTGCAGGCCCGCGGCGACGTGGTCGCGATGACCGGCGACGGCGTCAACGACGCCCCCGCGCTACGCAAGGCGGACATCGGCGTCGCCATGGGTCTGACCGGGACGGAGGTGACCAAGGAGGCGGCGACGATGGTCCTGACCGACGACAACTTCGCCACCATCGTGGGCGCCGTCCGCGAGGGGCGTGGCGTCTACGACAACATCGTCAAGTTCACCCGCTTCCAGCTCTCCACCGCGCTCGGCTTCGTCCTGACGTTCCTGATCACCTCGCTGACCGGCATCGCCGGCGGCGCCCCGTTCACCGCCCTGCAGATCCTCTTCGTCAACCTCGTCATGGACGGCCCGCCCGCGATGTCCCTCGGCGTGGACCCGGTCAGCCCGGACGCGATGAGCCGGCCACCCCGCCCCGCGCGCGAAGCCATCCTCACCCGTGAGCGTCTCATCCGCATCCTGCTGACCAGCGCCATCATGGCGACCGGCACCGCCGCCGTGCTCGTCTGGGCCCCGGGGCCCGACCCTGCCGTCGGTCAGGCCAGTGTCGCCGGCACGATGGCGCTCGTCACGTTCGTCTTCTTCCAGGCGTTCAACCTGCTCACCGTCCGCCACCCCACTCGCAGCCTGTTCCACCGCGAGACCCTGCACAACGTCAACCCGCTGCTCGCCACCCTGGCGGTGGTCGCCTTGCTGCTGCTCATCGTCGAACTGGACGCCCTGCACGGCTTCTTCACCACCACCGATCTCACCTTCGGGCAGTGGATGACCTGCTTGGCCGTCGGCTCGGCCATCCTGTGGACCGGCGAAGCCGTCAAGGCCCTGCTACGCGTACGCGACCGCCGTCGTCGCACTCACGGCACGTGAGCGCGACCTCATGGGGATCGTCAACCCGTTCGGACGGTCACGCAGGCGGAAAGCCGGATCGGCTTGTCACAACACGCCGCGCCATCCGGTCTTAACTTGCTGGAACCCCAAGAACAGAGTGCCACTGAAAGGTGTACCGATGAACAACCCGACATTGTCCCCGGAGCACGACTACAGCGGCTCCACGTTCAAACCGCTCTACACCACGCGCGTCACCGTGACCGCCGGCGCTTCCGCCCGCGGCGGGGCCGGCGGCCGGGCCGCCTCCGCCGACCGCGGCCTCACCCTGGAGCTGCGGATGCCCGAGGAGATGGGTGACGACAACCTCGGCCCGGATCCCGAACAGCTCTTCGCCGCCGGATACGCCGCCTGCTTCCACGGCGTCCTCGCCCTGCTGGCCCGCCGGCACCTCCTCGACCCCGAGACGATCAGCGTGGAAGCAGCCGTCGCCTTCGCCCGCGACCCTGCCGACGGCGACTACGAGCTGCGCGCCGACCTCGTCGTCACCTGGCCCGGAGTCGAGCGCGAGACGGCGGCCCCGTTGCTCGCGCAGGCGAGCGCGCTGTGCCCGTACGCGAGGATGACCCGCCGAAGCGTCCCCGCCACCATCAGCTTCACCGCCTGAGCTCGCGCCTCCGACGGTGGAGCACTCTCCGCCGCCCAGACGGCCGGCCTACTCCAGGATGTCGTCCGGGCTGAGGGTCACCTCCGGGGTCGCTTCGCCGGGTTCCTCCGGCTTCTCCTGGCGGCAGCCCTCGCCGCACCCTTCGAAGCGCGCGGCGTCGATCGGTGCGAAGGCCGTCGGCTCCACCCCGCTCAGTGCCGACATCATCGTGTCCTTCCAGATCGGACCCGGGATGCTGGCCCCCTGGACCGCCCCGTAGTACCGGCCGCCGATCGTCACTCCCGTCAGTTTGTGACGCTGGGATCCCCGGGGGTCGCCGAGGCTGACCGCGGCCGCCAGGTCCGGGGTGAAGCCGGCGAACCAGGCCGACGCGTAGTCGTCCGTGGTGCCCGTCTTGCCGGCGGCGTCCCGGCCGATGCCCCCGACCCCGCTCATCGTGCCCTCCTTGAACACCCCGGACAGGACCTCGGCCGTCGCGTCGGCGATCGCCGGTTCCAGGGCCTCGCGGCACTTCGGGCGGTAGCGGGTGGTCTTGCCGTTCCTGTCGGTGATGTGGGTGATCGCCATCGGAGCGCAGTACGTGCCGCGCGCCGCGATCGCCGCGTACGCGCTCGCCACCGTCACCGGGTCCGTCTCGTTGATGCCGAGCGTGAACGTCTCGAACTCCTGCAGCTTCTTCCCGTCCGCCCGCCGGATGCCCAGCGACTTGGCCGTCTTGACCGTGTCGCAGAGCCCGACCCGCTCCTCCAGCTCCATGAAGAACGTGTTCACCGAGTCCCACGTCCCGCTCCGCAGCGTCTTCCAGCCGGGGGAGCCCTCGTCGTTGGTGACGGTGTGCGTCGGGTCGCCGATGCTCTGGCCCGCGCAGTTCTTGAACGTCGAGTACGCCGGGGCCCGGTAGCCGGCGCCGGCGGTGAGGCCGTCGTCCAGCTTCATGCCCTCCTTCAGCGCCGTGATCAGGGTGAACGTCTTGAACGTGGAGCCGGGCTGGAAGCCGATGCCGCCCCCGTGCGCGGCGTCCGCGACCACGTTGTACGAGATCTCGTTCCGGGCCGCGCTCCTCCCGTACCGCCTGCTGGCGGCCATCGCCTTGATCGCCCCCGTGCCGGGCTCCATCAGGGCCTCGGAGGCGACCGGCTCGTCCGAGGCGTGCACGTACCGCTTGATGGCCCGGTCGGCGGCGGCCTGCATGGCCGGGTCGATCGTCGTCCTGATCGTCAGGCCGCCGCGGTTGAGCATCGTCAGCCTGGCCTTGGCCGTGCGGCCGAAGTCGGGGTTGCTGAGGATCTCGTGCCGGACATACAGGCAGAAGTACGGATATTTGCTGGACTCGCAGCCGCCGGGGATCTGCGTGCCCTTGTACCCGAGCTTGGTGGCCCTCGCCTTGGCCGCCTCGGCGGTGGTGATCCTGCCGAGCTCGGCCATCCGGTCCAGGACCACGTTGCGGCGCTTCAGCAGGCGCTCGCGATGCTGCTTGCCCAGGTTGGGGTCGGTGGCGTTCGGGTCCTGGACGGCCCCCGCGAGCGTGGCCGCCTGCGGCAGGGTCAGCTTGGCCGCGGACTCGCCGAAGAAGCGCTTGGCCGCCGCCTCCACCCCGTACGCGCCGGCGCCGAAATACGCGATGTTCAGATATTTCTCGAGAATCTGGTCCTTGGTGTACTTCTCCTCGATCCCCATCGCATACCGCAGCTCGTTGAGCTTGCGCGCGTAGCTCGCCTCCAGGGCCGCGTTCCGCTCCGCCTCGGTGTCGGCCGAGTTGAGCAGCACCTGCTTGACGTACTGCTGGGTGATGCTCGACCCGCCCTGGCTCACCCGGCCTGACTGCAGGTTCGTCGCGAACGCGCGCAGCGTGCCCTCGATGTCGATCGCCCCGTGCTCGTAGAACCGGAAGTCCTCGATCGCCACGATGGCCGTCTTCATCGTCTCGGAGATCTCGTCGAAGCCGACGACCTCGCGGTACTCCTCGTAGAAGCGGGCGATCTCGCCGCCCTTGGCGTCCCGCACGATCGTGACCTCGGCCGGCGGCGGCTCGACCAGGTCGGCGGGCTTGAGGTTCACCTCACCGGCCGCCGCCACGAACCCGAACCCGGCGCCCCCGACGGCCGGGATCGCGATGGCGGCCACGAGCACGCCCGCCGCCGCACCCGCGGCGCCCAGGCGTACGATCTTCGTCCCCCGACGTGACATCAGAGCCTGCCGAGCCCGCGGGCCAGGATCGTGGCGGCCCGGGCGATGACCGTGTCGTCGGCGGGCAGGCCGGCGACCTCGCGGTTGGTGTAGACGGCCAGGATGATCGGGGCGCCAGACCTGCCGGACGGCCAGGCCACGGCGATGTCGTTGGCCGCGCCGATCTCCGAGTTCGTGCCCGTCTTGTCGCCGATCGTCCAGGTCTTGGGCAGACCGGTGCGGATGCGCGCGTCGCCGGTCTCGGTGGCGACCAGCCAGGCGTTGAGCCGCTCCCGGTCCTTGGCGTCGAGCGCGTTGCCGGCGGTGACCAGGCGCAGGTCACGGGCGATGGCCGCGGGCGTGGTGGTGTCGCGCTTGTCCTTGGGGGTCCAATCGTTCAGCTCGGTCTCCCAGCGGTCCAGGCGGGAGACCGGGTCCTTGAGCTTGCGGAAGTACCTGGTCAGCCCGGCCGGGCCGCCGATCTGCTTGAGCACCATGTTGCCCGCGGTGTTGTCGCTCAGGGTGATGGTCGCCTCGCAGAGCTGCGCGACCGTCAGGCCGTCCTTGACGTGCTTCTCGGTGGTCGGCGAGTTGGGCTTCAGGTCGGCGGCCGTCCACTTGACGACCTTGTCCATCAGGCCGGGCTCGGAGGTGCGGGCCTTGTCCAGCGCCGCCGCGCAGGCCATCGCCTTGAACGTGGACAGCAGCGCGAACCGCTCGCCCGACCGGTACGCGACCGTCCTGCCGGTGGCGGTGTCGATGGCGTACGCGCCGATGCGGCCCTTGAAGGACGCCTCCAGGGCGCGCAGCTCCTTCTTGACGCGGGCCGCGGCCACCGGCGTGGGCTGGACGGTCGCGAATCGCACGGGCGCCGACCGCTCGGCGCTCGCCGTCGGGGCGGCCGAGGCCGTCCCCGTCGTCAGCGTGCCGCCCGCCAGGAGGGAGATCGTCAGAGCGGTCGCCCGCAGCGCGGCCGGGTAGCGGCGGGCGCGGAGGTGTCGCATGCCATGTCCTTGCTGTCGTCCGTCATCAGGTCAGAGGGCAGGAGCAAAGCAGATGCGATCAGCCGATGTCTAATAGCGATATCGGGAAAAGTTCGATATCGAATCCCATATGACAGCAGGTCAGCGCCGCCGAAGAAGGACCAGCACCCCCGCCGCGAGCAGCCCGCCGGCATGCAGGCACAGCGTCGCCACGATGCCGATCCGGTCGCCGAGCACGCCCGCGAGCGCCATGCCCAGCAGCCCCGTGGCCGCATGGGCGCTGCCGAGCAGGCCGAAGACGGCACCCCGGCGGTCATCGCCGGTGACCGTCTGGGCCAGGGTGGTGAATCCCGCCATCGCGGCCGCGGAAGGGACACCGGCCACGACGATCAGCACGAGCGCGGGCCACAGCGCGGGTAACGCCAGCGGGTACGCGAACAGCGCCAGGTCCACCGCCCCGAACACGACCGTCCCCCAGCCCAGCAGCGCCCGGGGCGAGGCGTTCCCCGGGTGCGCCGCCACGGCCAGCCCCCCGGCGATCCCGCCGACGGCCTGCACCGACAGGAACAGCCCGTACGCCTCCCCGCGACCGCCCAGCACGTCCACCACGAACGGCGCCGCCAGCGTCGCGAAGATCCCCTCGCCCAGCCCCGTGATCGCCATGTACGCCACCAGCAGCCGGACCCCCGCGTCCCGCACCGGCGCCGGCGGCCCGCCGGCCCG
>NZ_JBFANM010000072.1:0-61683 GCF_040674815.1 Nonomuraea sp. NPDC049709 | reverse complement strand
GGTTCAGCTGGTCGTCTCCGACGCCCACCGCGGCCTGGTGGAGGCGATCGGTGCCGCCCTGCCTGGGGCGGCGTGGCAGCGGTGTCGCACGCACTACCTGCGCAATCTGCTCACCACCGTGCCCAAGTCGGCGCAGCCTTGGGTGGCCACGCTGGTGCGCACCATCTTCGACCAGCCCACCGCCGAACAGGTCCGCAGCCAGCACGCCTGGGTCATCGAGGCCCTGGAGGCCAAGTATCCGGCCGCGTGCGAGCATCTGGACGCCGCCCGGGAGGACCTGCTGGCCTTCGCCGCCTTCCCGCGCGAGACCTGGCGCCAGATCTGGTCCAACAATCCGCAGGAACGGCTGAACAAGGAGATCCGCCGTCGCACCGACGTGGTCGGTATCTTCCCCGACCGGACCGCGATCATCCGGCTGGTCGGCGCGGTGCTGGCCGAGCAGACCGATGAATGGACCGAAGCCCGCCGCTACATGGGCTTGGACATCCTGGCCAAAGCCCGCGTCCGGCTGATCATCAGCGACACACCGGCGCAGAACCCGCTCCCACAGACACTTACCGCTTAACCTGCAGAAACAGGATCACGCGAAGATCGATTCATACACCACGTCCGTGGACGTGACCCAGCTGGGCCGGCAGACGTGCTGGCATCGTCTCCGGCTGAGCCTGTTCCTTCGCCGCCGGCCAAGGCCAGCCGGGCCAGCGGGCATTCCCCCTTGAGCGAGGACACCTCGGAGATTGGATCTTGAGGTCCAGGGGGAGAGATGTCCCTGATGGTGAACCCGTCTGGCATTGATGGAGGCTCCTGCGGTTGGAAAGGATGGAGCCCATGGCCGGTCGATCTTCTTCGCATCCCTCCCAGCGTCGGTATCCACCGGAGTTGAAGCAGCGTGCGGTTCGGATGGTGCAGGAGGCGATCCAGCAGTCCGGGGAGTCGCACGGGGTGATCACCCGGGTGGCGCGTCAGCTGGGCGTCGGCTCGGAGTCACTGCGCAGTTGGGTGCGCCAGGCCGAGATCGATGCCGGACAGCGGCCCGGCATGACGAGCGAGGACGCGCAGCGGATCGCGGAGCTGGAGCGTGAGGTGCGCGAGCTGCGCCGGGCCAACGAGATCCTCAAGGCGGCTGACCGGAAAATCCACCCACCTCAGCCGGGCAGGCGGCAGCGAACCCCGGCCCCTGATCGACGGGCGGGGCTGACTGGGACAGGTGTGGTCAGGTGGCCGGGGCCAGTGCGACGGCGAAACCTAGCGCCTGGAGCTGACGGATGTGGGTGCGAGCCTTCCTCTCCCGGTCGATCTTGGTGAGGAAGTAGTCGGCTCCCAGATCGCGGTAGCGGGCATTCGGGTCGGACAGCAGGTGCCAGATGATGACCATGATGGAACGGCCGACGGCGACCACCGCGCGCAGCCGGCCGCGCCGTTTGGCGATGCGCCGGTAGCGTTCGCCGAGGAAGGTATCAGTGCGGCCGGCCACGACTGCGGCCGTGCCGAGCACGCCCTTGAGGTAGGGGTTGCCCTTGCCGACAGCGGCGCCGCGGCTGCGGGTGCCGGACTGGACGGTCTGCGGCGACAGTTTCGCCCAGGATGCGAGGTGTTCCGCCGTGGGGAATCGGGTCATGTCCAGCCCGATCTCGGCGATGATGATCTGCGCGACCTCCGGGCTAATCCCTGGGATCTCATCCAGGCGGGCCACCGTGTCCATGGCCGAGGAGGTGGCCTCGGCAGGATGGGCATCGGGACCGGCCTCGGCGGGACGAACGTCAGGCAGCTGCGCGAACAGAGTCTCGATCCGGGCGGCGAGCCGGGCGATCTGCGCGTCCAAGCCGTCGATCTGGGCCAGCAAGAGACCGGCAAGCTCGCCGTGGTGGTCATCGAAGCGTCCGTTCAGCGCCTCCACCAAGGCGGGAATCTTCACCCGCAGGCGTCCCTTGGCCAGCTCGGCCAGAACCCGCGGATCACGTTCCCCGGCGATCATCGCCTGCAGCATGGCGCGGGTCGACAGCGTGTTCAGCGTGCTGGACACCGAAGAAATCTTGATCAGGGCATCCTCCAGCAGCTTCTCCAGCCGCTGCCAGTAGCGGGTGCGCTCGTGGATGAGGTCGATCCGCATCCGGGAGTAATCGCGCAGCACCCGAATTTCCTGCGGCGGCACGAACGACGGCCGGACCAGACCCTTCCCGGTCAGCTTGGCCAGCCAGACCGCATCCAGCCGGTCGGTCTTCGGCCGCCCCGGCGCGTGCTTGACATCGCGGGCGTTGACCAGCTGCACCCGCAGCCCGCGCTCTTCCAGCACATAGAACCAGATCCGCCAGTAGTCCCCGGTCGACTCCAGCGTCACCACCTGAATCTGCTCGTCCATCAGATGGTCACCCAGTTCCTCCACCGCGGCCAGCGTGGCGGTGACTTCCCACACCTTGGTCACCCGACGCACGCCGTCCTGCGGATGCGGGGTGCGCGTGCACACCTTGCCGGACGCCTTGGCCACATCGATCGCGGCCACCCGTGCCACGATTCGTTCGTGCTCCTCCTCGGGAATCTCCTCTGGTTCCTGCATCACCACACCGACCACGCTCCTCGACCAGATCGCGTACCAAACGGCGGGTGCTCGCGGGGCCTCGGTCGGGAACCGAAGATTCTGACCGGCGTGCTCGAAGGCAACAGTGCGTGACCCTTCAGGTCGAGCCCCCGGCCCCAGACTTTTTTGCGAGATCAACCTGTCTCATGCGGCGTCGGCGTCGGCGAGCAACCCGCCCCGATTTTCACGCCAGGCGTGGCGTCCCGAAAGGGTCAGGGGGACCTTTTTCGCGAGCCAACTCGACCCACGCCCGCCCAGATGAACGCCTTCATCGACGCCCACCGCGACCGCTTCGGGGCAGAGCCGATCTGCCGGGTGTTGCAGCATGCGCCGTCGACCTACTGCGCCGCCCGCTCCCGGCCGCCCTCGGCCCGCGCCAACCGCGATGAGCAGCTCAAAGCGGACATCAAGCGCGTGTATGAGGACAACTACCGCTGCTACGGCGTCGGCAAGATGTATCACCAACTGCGCCGCGACGGCCACCAGGTGGCCCGCTGCACCGTGCGCCGGCTGATGCGCGAGCTGGGCATCCAGGGACTGGTGTGCGGCAAGTCCGTCTGCACCACCCTGGCCGATCAGGATGTGCCACGGCCGGAGAATCTGGTCAGGCGTGACTTCCAGGCCGTGGCGCCGAACCGGTTATGGGTGGCGGATCTGACTGAACCGCTCCGACTTTGTTGGAGACTGGTCTCCAACAAACCCGGCACGGTTCAGGGACCATGCGAGGGCGCGTTGCAGGATTTGGCTGATCGGGAGGGTAACGGCGCTGGTCACATTCGCCAGGAGACGGCGGATCTCGGCTGGGTGAGGGGGGCCAGGCCACAACCGGGATACGCCATCGGCGCGCCCTGGGACGCGACATGCACCACGATCGCCCCGATCCCGACCTTGGCCTGAACGCTGCCAATGACCAGTCGGCCAACTGCGGGAACACCGGCCAATGCTCCCACCTGCCGCCAGCGACCATGATAACGACCTAACCAAGCAATACTAGGATACGTCTCATGTATCAGCGTCGAGGCCGGGACCGCCGTCCTGTCCCGCGCGGGCGGGCACAGCGTGACCGGCAGAGTACACAGATGCTTGATCTGGCAGGCGCAGACGTGCTGTTGGTCGGATATTTCTCCGCCAAGCAGAAGGACTACGCACTGCTCATGGACCAGGGCACGGACGCCCTAGCCGCGATTGGGGCCCGCACCGTCGGCCGATTCGTGCAGCGCCGCGGTGTCTCGCATGGCGGCGTGAAAAAAATGGCGCTTCCCTACTCCTCGAGGACGCTGGTCACTGCCGGAAAGGCCGGTAAGATCGCTGCGGTCTGCCAGGAGAGCAGGGTTGACGCGGTGGTCTTCCTGAACAACTTGACTGAGCGCCAGCGCCGAGCGCTGTCGAGGATCTTCGGGTGCCCTGCGGTCAGTTTGGCAGCATTTGAGCCGTCCGCATTAGCTCGGCAACTCCGGCGGTGACAGGAGAGGCCCGGTCACGCTGGTAACTGGCAGGCCAGGGCCTGCACCTCGGCAACCTCAACCGGTGAACTGGCCCCAGCGGCTGAGCGAGCACGCCGACAAAGGAGGCACTCAGGCCACGGCGACAGACGCGAAGCCTGTTCGCGTGGGTCGCTGCACAGAACGCTTCGTCCTCGGGCAGGCCGTCCGGAAGGAACAGCGGGGTGAAGTGATTGGCGTGCGGCGCCGACGGGCACCAGGCCCTACGATCATCGTGGTCGCTGCCGGGTTCGGCATGACCTGCTGTTCCGGATCGGCCCTGGCCGCAGGATCACGCGCCCGACCCACCGGGCAGCCAGGACAACGCCGCCGACGTCGATGCCGCGGAGAAGGCGGCCGCCATCGAGGAGGGAAGCCGCGTCCCGGGAAACGGTGGCCGCAACTCAGGCCACGCCGCGACCGCTGTGGGCCAGGGACGGCTGTGCAGCGTGCAAGGCGGCACAGATGGCCTCCTCCAGGTTGTTGTACACGTTGATCGGGCTGGCGACGCCGGTGACGCGCAGCAGGTGTGCAGGCGCTCGCTGCAGCCCCGCCAGGTACAGGCCGGCGCCGCTACGGCAAACCAGGACGTGGGCGTGCAGCAGGACGTCCAGGGCCGTGCCGTCCATGAACGGCACTTAGCTCATATCGAGCACCAGGTGCTCGCCGTGGTGGCGGCGTCTGCGGCTGATGTAGTCGTCCACGAGGTGGGCGTTGGTGACGTCCACCTCGCCGGCCAACGCGATGACGGTCACGCCTGGCAGATGCTGGAAGCTGAACGTCAGGGACGGCACAGCGGCGGTGCGCCTGCCGAAAATTCTATCCATGCAGGTCAAGCGGTATGTGAGTACTCGTGGAGGACGCCGCCGAGCCGGTCTCTCCTACGTATGTTCAGGTCGGTGATTCGCTCGGGATCCGTGATCGCGTCCGGGGCGGGACGCAGCGGGGCGGCTTGGTTCAGGGCTTGGTGGGCCCGGTGCTGGTTGTAGAACCGTTCATACTCGCGCAGGGTGTGTCGCAGGTGCCGTTCGTTCCATACGAGGCAGCGGTCGAGAAGCTCGTGGCGACACGACTGCACCCACCGCTCCGTGATCGAGTTCATCCGCGGCATCTGGATACCAGTGGGCACCGTCTTGATGCCGGTCTCGGCGAGAATCGCATCCATGAGGGCCGGGAACTTTCCATCCCTGTCTCGGAGCAGAAAGCGTGCCCGGCAGCCCGCATCGTCCAGGTCCATCACCAGATTCTTCATCGCCTGGGTGACCCAGTTCGCGCTCGGGTGCGCGGTGGTGCCGAGCACGCGGACGCGCCTGGTGGCGTGTTCGATGACGGCCAGGATGTACTGGCGTTGCCCGTTCAAGGTGATGGTCTCGAAGAAATCGGCGGCGAGTAGGGCGTCGGCTTGGGAGCGCAGGAAGTCGGCCCAGGTGGTGGAAGCCCGCTCGGGCGCCGGTTCAAGACCTTCCTGCTTGAGGATCTCCCACACCGTGGACGGCGCGACCTTGATATCGAGTGTGGAGAGTTCACCGTGCACCCGCCGGTAACCCCAGCCGGGGTTCTCCCGGACCAGGCGCAGGATGAGAGCGCGGATGGAGTGGACGGTGGGTGGACGGCCAGGCCGCTTCGGTCGGCAGGTTCGGGCGTGACGTCGTTTCATCAGATCGCGGTGCCAGCGCAGGACCCTGTCCGGGCGGACGAGGAGCCGCAACCGGCGCAGGACCTCGCGCGGCAGTGAAACCAGGAGCGCGGCGAGAAAGGCCCGGTCCTCGGGAGCGAATCTGACTCTGGTGTCGGCGCCAAGTTGGCGTTCGAGGACTCTGATCTGGTGGCGCAGGGCGAGGATCTCGATGTCCTTGTCCTGATCGCCCAGGGGCAGCAACCGCAGCGCGGCGAACGTGTTCGTGACGGTGAGGTAGGCCGGGCGAAGGAGCACAGCGGATCATCATGCCGTCCTCGTTTGCCCTTCGTGGTGGCTGGAGTTCGCGTCGCCACGCGAAGCCATCGCAGAGTTATGACCTGGGCGGATGTGGTTATCGGCAGGCGCAGTCCCAGCCACCATCCACAACCGGCTGGGGCCAAGCTGGCGCAGCCGCGCGACCACCGGTCGTGTGCCCGTCCTTCCCCGCCCGCCGGTCGCTCGGCGGCGCGATCATCACCTTCCGAACAGCCAGCCCGTTGAGGAGGCTCCAGCACCGTCATGTCGACTCACCCGCCAGAGCGGGACACCGTCCCGCACTCCGGTGACCGCCCGCCGCGCTGGTGCGGCCTCGGCCACCGCGACGCCGTCCCCTACGCCGAGGCCCCGGTTATGTGAACTGTCAAGTTGTCGCAGAAGGTTCTGTGTCGCTGTGGTTTTTGTTGAGGAATCGCCGGGCGCTCTTTCGGGCATACGTGAGGTTGACCCGAACGTTGTTAGGCGAGAGACCAAGAGCTTTAGCTGCCTGCGTGGGCGTATATCCGTCGAGGATGAGGGACAGGACCTGTTCTTGGCGCGGTGGCAGGGCCTCCAGCATCGCACTGATCTGGCGTGTTTGTTCAGTTTCCAGCGCGCTCCTGAGGGCGTCCTCTGGGTGAGTTTGCTCAGGCATGTCCGTCCCTGGGAGTGGGATCTCGGTGCGGGAGCGCCCGCGGCGTAGGTGGTCCGACACCTTGTGGCGCACGGCCCCCACCAGGTAGGCCTTGGGATGCCTCAGCCGCTCCAGGAACCTCGGATCTCCTCGCTGTTGGCGCAGAAGTCCAAGAAAGACGTCCTGGACCGCATCTTGGGCCTCCTGTGCGTCGAATCCCGACATGATTGCGATGAGGGTTAGGACGCGGTGGTGCCGTCGGTAGAGCTGCTCGAGACTGGTCGCGCTTGGTTCCTGGCCCGGCGATCTGACCGGGCCAGGAACTGCCGCGTGCGAGCCGTTAGGGCCGTTCACCGCTACTTGCCCGCTCATCGTGCTGGATGCGGCCTAGAGGGTCCGCGAGGGGGCCGTCTGTGTTGGGGGGCGGGATGGGAGGGTTGAGGGGCTCAGGGGGGAGCCCGGGCTCGTCGTCGGGCGTTCTGTCTCGTCCCCTCTTAAGCCATTTGAGAACCGCTAGGGCGGCGCTCGTGATGATGGCGATCACAGCCAGCACTGGTTGGAAGTCCTTGGCCAGGCTGATGACCTTGGCCGTCTTCCAGAGCAGCAGAATGCCGATCGTGCTGATGAGAAGCAGCCACGCGCCGAAGACCAATGGGCCGGCATGATCTTCGATCCGCCGCTCGGCCGCTCGTAGCTTGCGGCGGATCGATTTTACTGGCTCGCGATCATAGAGATTGATCGCGATATCGCGCGCCCGCGACAGAAAGGAACGGAATCGTCCCATTCGGGTCCCTTCGCGGGGTTGCCTCACGTGCCCAGGGACACGTGAGGAAACTCCGACTGAGAGGGGATCGAGATGTCTGTTCTGGCCAAAGAGACTGAACATCTGCGACCCTGCTGACATTTTGAGCTTGAGTATGGCGGATCGACCCTAGGGCCGCCACCCGTTCCCCGGGAGAGCCGACAAGGCGGCCGTGACATAAATCACAGCTCCGGGACTTTAATGGATTGCATCGCCTATTCGACGCTGATAGCGCCGGGTAATTGATTCGGATCGCCGCCTTGGCTGTTTGATCTCTCCGCTGGCGCGGTCGGCGGTCGACATCGAAAGAATCTTGCTGGAGGTTTTAACGCTCGACGGGCTCCTCCCGACATGGTCAGCGTGAGTCCTCGCGGCAACGAGTGGCTCACGTCGGTGCAGTCGAGCGACCTGCACCCGCCGTGCCGCCGAACGTCTGCGCCTGGCTCGCTGGCCGTGTGCTGGCGGCGGGGTAGCGCTCGGCCCGCATGTTCCGACTTAGGTGTGAACTGCCGTCAGGCAAACATTCAGGCGCTGGATGGAGGTGCGGATCGCGATGGAAAGTCCAAGAGGGTATGCGTGCGCAAACATGTTCATATATACTCACTCGCGGACATATTGCGCATGGGCCGCACTGCTTCGAGCGATGTGGTCGATCCTGCGCCTGTCCATTGATCTTCGGCGTGGGGGCAACTCCAGGCTGAGGGGAGGGCCCGCCGATCCTGTTCTGGCCAAAGAGACTGGGGCGGCGGGCCCTTGCTAAAAACGCGAAGACTCCTCAATCTTCAGAACGCACTCTACTCTCGCTTTAGCGAACAAGAAGTTGGTCTCATTTGCCCTGGTCAAGTCGGCTAACTGTCGGCTGAGCATGTTCGAGCTGTTCTCGAAGGAGTCGATTGTGTGATTCTAGTTCGTCAACCTTCAGGGCAAGCGCCTGGATCTGATTGGCATAGACCACGATCATGCCTTCGAGCTCTCGCCCGGCTTGTGCCTCTTGCTTCTGGGCGACCTTAAGCTGCCGTTTGAGCTGGCTAAACTCGTCACGCAATTGCACGAGCTCTGGCTTGTGCGCGTCGACGTTGGTGAAGGGTGTCAAAACTAAGCCAAGGCCGTGACCTGCCTCTTTATGACTGCACCTCGCTGGTCAGCTGGCTCGCTGGTACTCGTTGATCAGCCCACCGAGAACTTCGCGGCGCTTGATCCGGCCCGTCGGCAGCGGGATCACGTCGGAGTCGTCGGCGGGAGGTCGGAGGCCGAGGGAGCGGTGCGGCCTGTGCCGATTGTAATGATCGGCGTATTCGTCCAGCACGGTGCGAAGGTGCCGTTCGCCGAAGATCAGCAGCCTGTCGGTGCATTCCGTGCGTGCGGTCCGGACCCATCGCTCGGCGAACGCGTTCGCGCGAGGCGACCGCGGCGGGATCTTCAGCACATGAATGTTGTCGGGTCGCGTCCGAGATGCGGTGTAAAAGTGAACGAGCGTAGGTTGCCGTGCTGAACCGACCAAAGTTCGCACAACGCAAGGACCTACGCTCGTGGCACGCACACTACCGCCCGTCCAAGCCATCCGCGCCGAGATCGACGCCCTGTTCACCGAAGGCCGTGACCTGGTCGAGGTCATCGAGGACGTCGCCCGGCTCGGCGCCCGCCTGATCATCCAGACCGCCGTCGAAGCCGAGGTGGACGCCTTCCTCGGCCGCGCCCGCTACCAGCGCGCCTCCACCATCACCGGTACCGGCGGCAGCGACCAGGACAGCACGCTGCGGCCCGGCTACCGCAACGGGCACTGCCCGACCACCGTCAAGACCACCTCAGGGCCGATCACCATCGCCCGCCCGAAGCTGCGCGGCACCACCGACAAGTTCGCCTCCCGCCTGTTCGGCACCGGCGTCACCCGCACCCACGCACTGGAGACACTGGTCATCGCCTCCTTCGTGCGCGGCCTGTCGACGCGTGACGTCGAAGGCGCCCTGGCCGACGCGCTCGGCCCCGAGGCGGCCCTGTCCAAGTCCACGGTCTCGACCATCTGCCAGGCGATCGTGGCCGAGTACGACGCCTGGTGCCGGCGCGACCTGACCGGCGTCGAGCTGGACTACCTGTTCCTGGACGCCTCGCATTTCAAGATGCACGACGGGCAGCGGGCCGAGCCGATCCTGGCCGCCTGGGGCATCACCACCGCCGGCAAACCCGTCTTCATCGGCCTGGCCGCCGCCGGATCCGAATCCACCGACGCCTGGCACGACTTCCTCACCGACCTGGCCAGCCGCGGCCTGCGCCCACCGCTGCTGATCGTCTCCGACGGCGCGCCCGGCCTGATCAGCGCCGCCGAGCAGGTCTTCTCGCCCTCACTGCGCCAACGGTGTCTCGTGCATCGAAGCCGTCAAGAAACAAGCTGTCGATTTCCGCATTTCGCCTCGTCGAGGGTGTATGGCGGGCCCAGGAAAGCACGTAAGGCTCTTGCTGCACCTGAATGTGGTCGTGCAGCATGTGGGACCGGACGGGACGTCCACGGGCCATCGCCCAACAGACACGCCGACAAGTTATTTCTTGACGGCTTCATCGCGCCCGAAATGTGCTGGCCAAGGTCAGCGCCGCAGATCAGGCCGAGGTGAAGGCCGCCTACTGGCAGATCTTCGACCTCGGCGACCTCGGCGACGACGTCCAACCCGGCCAGCAGCTCGTCGACTGGGTGCAGCGGCGCATCGACGCCTTCGCCGAGGCCTGGGGCGGCCGCTACCCGGCAGCGGTCAAATGCCTGCTCTCCGACCGTCGGAGCCTGACCACCTACCTGCGCTTCCCGCTCGAGCACCACAAGCGCGTGCGGCACTCCAACTTCATCGAGCGCACCTTCGGCGAGACCCGCCGCCGCGTCAAGGTCATCGGCCGCTTCCCCGGTGAGACCAGCTGCGTGTCCCTGGTCTGGGCCGTGCTGCTCGTGCCGCACGAGGCTGGCGCGGCTTCACCATGACCAGCCAGGGTCTGCGCATCCTGCAAGATCTCCGCCGGGCCCTGCTCGCCCCGCCGGCTCAGCTCCGTCCAACCGACGACCCGGCCTTGGCACCCGTCACCGAGGCCGCCTAAGATCCACCCACGGCACCTACCTCGTCGAGCTATTTACACCGCTCCGAGGACGCGACCATGTTGTCGCCTGCGAAGACCTCATCGAAGCTGCTGGTGAACTTCGTGTCCCGATCCCGTATCAGGAACCGGAAGGCGCCGGTGCGGTCTGTCAAGTTGGTGAGGAGGTTGCGGGCTTGCTGGGCAACCCATGCGCCGTCAGGGTGGGCGGTGACGCCGAGTACGTGCACGAACCGGGTGCCGACCTCCTTCACGAAGAAGACGTACAGTCGGCGCAGCGTGACGGTGTCCACCGTGAAGAAATCACAGGCCAGCGTGCTCGCGGCATGGGCGCGGAGGAAATCTCGCCATCGGTCGTCGGCCCGTCGCGGCGCCGGCCCCAGGCGCGCTCGTTTCAAGACGCGCCGGATCGTCGCACCGCTGACTTGGTGGCCCAGATGCCGTAGTTCGCCACGGATGCGCTCGTAGCCCCAGCGCGGATTCTCCCGTGCCAGCTTCTGGATCAACGCCACGGCCGCTGGATCGGTCGCAGGTCGTCCCATCTTCCGGTTCGGGTAGGTCCAGTGGCGTGCGATCAGGCGCCGGTGCCAGCGCAGCAGCGTCCCTGGCGTTACCAGCCGGTGAGCGCGCAGCATCGCCGGCAGTCCTCGGGCTAGCGCAGACAATATCGCTCGATCCGCCCACGACAGTCTCGGACGGCCCACCTGACGGCGGAGCACCGCGACCTCGTGTCGCAGTACGAGGATCTCCATATTCTTGGTCGCGTCGCTACGAGCCAGCAGGGTCAGCCAGTCCAGAATGCGGCAGAAAATCATATAGAAGAGACGGAGTGTCACGAGCCTCGAGCATGCCCGACCGAGGCCACTGCTCCGACCAGGAAGCCAAGACAAACCCGCAGCTCACGACCGTGAACGAGAGTATTGACACCCTTCACCCTCATTCTCGGAGGCCTGATGGTTGGATGCGTTTATGAGACAGTTACACTGCCGTCCCCGGCCTTTCAGCACAGCCATTCTGGCTCTGCTGATCCCGCTTGCAGCCTGCTCTCCACCAGACGGTGGCGTAAGGGCCACACCGCATCGGACAGACCGACCATCCGGCACCCCAGACAGCGGCGTAACGGCCACAGCGCCGCGAACTGATCAACCATCCGATGTCGCGAACGACGGCGTTGACCATGTACGTACGGTTGGCCAGGATCCGAAGATCGTCGTCCGCACCTCAACGCTTAACTTTCTCGTCGCTACAGAAGGTGAGCTGAGCTACAACTCCGTGAACAGGTGCCTGGAACTGATGACGACTGGCTCGATGCTTGTCGGGCTGGTCTGGCCGAAGGGCACAACTCCGGTACAGATCAACGGCAAACGCGGTGTCGCCGTCCCGGAAATCGGCAACGTTCTTCAGGGGACTTCGGTAGCCCTGGTCGGCGGGTATGAAAAATGGGGAAAGAGAATACCGTCCGGCTACAAGGTAGACGGTGATATCGACTGCCTCGCTCATGCTCCGAACGGCGACATTTTCGTCATTGGGTCTGTGGAAAGAGTCGGCGCCTAAGCTGCTGGACGAATTTCTTGAGCCCTGCGCCTGTCGAAAATTCCATCCGTGCAGGTCAAGCGGCATGTGAGTATTCGTGGAGGATGCCGCCGAGCCGGTCTCGTCGGCGTATGTTCAGGTCGGTGATTCGCCCGGGTCCGTGATCGGGGCCGGGGCAGGACGCAGCGGCGCCGCTTGGTCCAGGGCTTGATGTGCTCGGTGCTGGTTGTAGAACCGTTCGTACTCGCGCAGGGCGTGCGGCAGGTGGCGTTCGTTCCATACGAGGCAGCGGTCGAGAAGCTCGTGGCGGCACGACTGCACCCATCGCTCCCTGATGGAGTCCATGCGCGGCATCCGGATAGTGGTGAGTACGGTGTGGATGCCGGCGTCGGCGAGGATCTCGTCCATTAGGGCCGGGAGCTGCCCATCCCTATCGCGGATCAGATAGCGCGCCCGGCAGCCCGCGTTTTCCAGGTCCATCGCGAGATTTTTGATTGTCTGGATGACCCTGTACCGCTTGAATATCGAGTTACGTGGTCCCAGCTGCAGGTTGAAGTTCCGCTGTTCATCCAGTGGGCTGCGTCCATTGGAGCGGTTTACAGGTTGGAGCACGCGCCGAGCGCTGCGACCGTCATCTATGGATGGCGCCGGCGTGGCGGGAGAGCGGGATCCATCCCGAGGCTGCGACGCAATGTCGAATAGAGCGGCCCGGCCGTGCTCGGTTCGTGCTCGGTTCGTGCTCGTACGCCCCGTCACCCGCCGTCAGACCGGGCACCGCCTGACACTGCGCCTGCCGAAAATTTCATCCGTGCAGGTCAAGCGGCATGTGAGTATTCGTGGAGGACGCCGCCGAGTCGGTCTCGTCGGCGTACCTTCAGGTCGGTGATTCGCTCTGGATCCGTGATCGGATCGGGGACAGTGCGTAGCGGGGCGGCTTGGTTCAGGGCTTGGTGGGCTCGGTGTTGGTTGTAGAAGTGTTCGTACTCGCGTAGGGCGTGCCGCAGGTGGTGTTCGTTCCAGAGGAGGCAGCGGTCGAGAAGCTCGTGACGGCACGACTGCACCCACCGCTCCATAGTCGAGTTCATGCGCGGTATCCGGATGCCAGTGATTACGGTCTTGATGCTGGCTTCGGCGAGGATCTCGTCCATCAGGGCGGGGAACTTCCCATCCCTGTCTCGGATCAGATAGCGCGCCCGGCAGCCCGCATCGTCCAAATCCATCACCAGGTTCCTGATCGTCTGGGTGACCCGGTCGGCGCCCGGGTGTGCGGTGGTGCCGAGCACCCGGATGCGCCGGGTGGTGTGCTCGATGACGGCCAGGATGTATTGGCGCTGTCCGTTCAGGGTGATGGTCTCGATGAAGTCGCAGGCCAGTAGGGCGTTGGCTTGGGAGCGCAGGAAGCCGGCCCATGTGGTGGACGCCCGCTCGGGCGCCGGATCAACATCTGCCTGCTTGGGGATCTCCCAGACCGTGGACGGTGCCACCTTGATGCCGAGGGTGGTGAGCTCACCGTGGACCCGCCGATAGCCCCAGCCGGGTTCTCCCGGACCAGGCGCAACATGAGGGCGCGGATAGAGCGGACCGTGGGTGGGCGGCCAGGCCGCTTCGGCTGGCAGGTACGGGCATGACGCCGTCGCATCAGGTCGCGGTGCCAGCGCAGGACGGTGTCCGGGCGGACGAGGAGCCGTAGCCGGCGCAAGACCTCGCGGGGCAGCGAGGTCAGGAGAGCGGAGAGAAAGGCCCGGTCCTCGGGTGCGAATCTCACTTTGGTGTCAGCGCCGAGCTGGCGTTCAAGGACGGTGATCTGGTGACGCAGGATGAGGATTCCACGTCTTTGTCCCGATCGCTCATGGGGAGCAGCCGAAGCGCGGCGAAGGCGTTCGTGACGGTCAGGTAGGCCAGGCGAAGGAGCACAGCGGGTTACCCTGCCGTACGCGTTTCCGTCTCCCCGTGTGACCGGAGCTCGCGTACGTCAAGGCAGAGCCTTCGCAGAGTCATGACCTGGGCCGATGTAATTATCGGCAGGCGCAGTGCGAGGCGAAACGCATGGATTACGAACGCAAGCAATCGTCGGTCAGCAGTCCTAGGGTCGCGGGCGCTTCCCAGGCCGTCAGCTGCCGGTCAGGGTCGGTTTCCTCCTGCGAGAACCGGTTGATCACATCGGCGAGGACTTGTCGATCCTGCGCGCACAGGTCGTCCAGGATGGCGATCATCGGCTCGAGCACGGGGTCGAGGAACGCGGGGACAGCCACCGGCGGTGAGATCGATCACGAAACAGATGACCATGGAGACCCGCGGGAACTCTCAAGATCGCGGCAGCGGGGTGGACCATGTCCGCCAGGTTCGGGTCGAGAGGCGACTCGACACTGTTGGGTCGTGCGCCGCCTTGACCTGCTCGAATAGCCCGTACCGCTCATGGCGGTCCGCGTTCCTCGACCCCCCAGCTGCCGGGTTTGCGGTGAGTGGCGGCGTTGACGCTGGACGGTAGCGCTCCAGGCGCCACATCTGCATGCCGGAACCGGGCAGCAGGGTGGGATTGTTCGTGCTGTCCTCGGCCTGGTGGACAGGGAGCGCCGAAGCCTGCCGTCCCGGTGAGGTGTCAGGCGAAGAAGCGGGTCAGGTGCTCGATGACGAGCTCCGGCTGCTCCTCGGGGATGTAGTGGCCGCTGCCGGGCACGGGCACGACCTCGACGTCGGTGCCCTTGTCCGGCAGCACCGCTTGGAGGAGCAGGTGTCCTCCTTCTCCGCCGCCCAGGCCGAGCAGCGGGGCGGTGACCTTTCCGTACGTCTTCTCGTCGGCGATGTCCTGCCCGAAAGCCCGGTACCAGGCGTTGCCCGCGCGGACGGCGTCCGGGGTGGAGTAGGCGTGGGCGTAGATGTCGCGGTCGCGGTCGCCGATGGAGGAGGGATCTTCGACCAGGTAGTCGCACATCCAGTCGATCAGGTCTCGGGAACGGTCGGCGAGCAGGCGTTCCGGCAGGCCGGGCACCTGGTTGAACGCGAACCACCACAGGAACCGGCCGGGGCCTGCGTGGATGTCGCCGTCCACCTGCTGGCGCCCGGGGCGGGGGAGCAGCGAGTAGGCGTAGAAGCGCTCGTCGGGGTGGGCGATGTCCAGCAGCGCGACGCGCCGGACGTGGGCCGGGTGGTTGGCGGCGAAGGCGTAGGCGACCATGCCGCCGATGTCGTGGCCGGCGATGTCCACCCGGTCGTATCCCAGGAGGCGGACGAGTTCGAGGATGTCGGCGGCCATCGTCTTCTTGTCGTAGCCGTGGGCGGGCTTGTCCGAGCCGCCCATGCCGCGCAGGTCGACGGCGATCACGCGGTGGCGTTGGGCGAGCGCCGGCATGATCTTGTGGAACTCCCACCACGTCTGCGGCCATCCGCCCAGCAGGATTAGGGGCTCGCCCTGTCCGCCCGTCACGTAGTGGAGCCGTGTTCCGTTGACCTTGGCGTGCCTGCTGACGAATCCGCCGTGAAGAGAGCGCGCCAGCTCCGCGTCGGACAGTGCTTCACTCATCATGATGTCTCCTTCGGTGTTGTGCCGCGTGATGCGTTGCCTGACGGCCAGGCGGCAGTGCGGGGATGGGTCAGCGTTGCGGACCGTGGGGTCGCGCGGTTGGGGGGTGGCGTTGAACGGCTCGGCCGCCTTGTCGGCGCCGGCGCGCACGGCGTTCATCGAGTGCCTCGGACAGACATCGATCTCATAGCGCAGTGGCGGCCAGCCATGAGGTGAGCAGGTCGCCGTTCCCGGTCACGATGAAGCGATCGGTGTCGCCGGGCTTCAGGCGCCCGTAGATCAGCAGCAGGAGATCGCCCGAGGACCCGTGCGCGGCGACCGTCGCGGGCGCATCATCGTGACCGGTTTCCCAGGTGCAGCCGTTCCCGAGCGTGATCAGCCAGCTGTCGTCGGTGTCGGTGGAGGAGAACCGCAGCCTCTCGCCGTCGCGATCCAGCCGGCTCACGCTTTCGGCGACCCACGAGTAGTACGGCAGGTTCTCAAGGAACTCGTCGAATCCGTCGGCGGCGATGCCGGGGGCGATACGCGGAGTGCGGTCCAGAGCGAGCTCGGCGTCGGCGAGATGGACGACTGCCTCATACAGCAGGCGACGCGGGAAGAACCGCACCTGCTGGTCGGCTCCGTGGGTCCAGTTCGGGGTATCGGGGTCGGCACCGCGAAGCGTGCGCAGCGACAGCTCGACACTGCGCGCCAGCCAGGCCGGGTAGGCCGCCGTGTCGGCAGGCAGGTCGAGCGGTACGTCCCGGGACCAGACGCGCTCGGTCGCGCGACGGTGTACCAGGTGCTCCATCCATCGGTGGGTGGTGCCGTGATGCTTGATCAGGTCAGCGAGCGTCCAGCCGGGACAGGTGGGCAGCGGCGTGTCCGGGTCGGCGCCCGCCACCAATTCGACGAAGTGCGTGTCCACGGCTTCGACCGCATCGCAGTACTGCTCAAAAGTCAGACGAGTCACGAGGGCAGAGGGCACCTTTCCTAGTGGTCGGCTTGGATCCCGACACCGGTGAAGCGGCTTGTCGCAGGGTCCGTCGCCGGTTTCACATCCATGGCAGCCAGCGAGGCTACTCGTTGACACGGTCGTCAAGGTCAAGCACCCCGGGCGTCATCCACGGACAGTGCGGCTCTTCGGTACGCCGGGTCTCGGCCCGGCCTGGTGCTCGGCGCGCCCGCATCACGATCGCAGGAGCCGGAGAGCCCGCTTGGCGATCTTGATTGCGTTGCTCATGCTGTCGCCGAACCCATGACCTTCGCCGTTGACGCCGGCCGCCCACGTCAAGCTGCGTCCACGGCGGGAACGAGCACGACCGTCCCCGCCGGACCCGCGACCGCCGGAATCCGGTCCCTGAGGCAGTCTCACTGGCCGAGCGTCGCCTTGACGCCGGTGTCAGGGGCCACCTCGCCTGGCTGGAGCACTGGGCCGGTTGACGGCTGTCGCGGCCGGGGCCCATCAGGCGACCGCGACCACGCTGGTCAACGAACTGATGGCCTCGCTGAGGGTGTCTTGTTCGTCTTCCGGCAACCAACGGGCGGCATGAACCATGTGCAAGGCCGTAGCGAGCCGTACTCGGTCATCC
Organism: Nonomuraea sp. NPDC049709; assembly: GCF_040674815.1. Taxonomy (NCBI): domain Bacteria; kingdom Bacillati; phylum Actinomycetota; class Actinomycetes; order Streptosporangiales; family Streptosporangiaceae; genus Nonomuraea; species Nonomuraea sp. NPDC049709. Next base: position 44,562 of record NZ_JBFANM010000072.1, on the reverse strand, counting down.
TCTGTCCCGAGATCTGCGAGATACGCCGGCAGCACCAGCCCCAAGGCCTTGAAGTCGCCGCGTTCGCAGAACTTCGTGAACAGCGCTGCCAAGAGAGCGTCGGCTTCCCGGGGCCGCCGCGCGCCGGTGGAGCGCAGCCCCTCGGCGATCGCTACTCGGGTCCAGTCGGCGTACTGTCCCGGCGGAACGTCGTCTATGTGGGCGGTTGCCCGTTCGAAGTGCTCGCGTGCCCTGTCGGGCTCGCCGAGATCTCCGTACGCTTGGGCGATGTTCACGTGCAGGGAGGCGTAAAAGCCCCTGACTCGGTCGTCGGTAACGAGATCCGCGCGGTTCAGGCACTCCTGATTCCAGTGCAGCGTCTGCTGGGGCGTGGACTGGTGCCGCGCGAGGTAGTGGGCGGCGATACACGCCTCGTAGTCGTCGCCGGCGATCCCCCACGCCTGCTGGAAGAAGCCCTTGGCATCGATGTCCCGGCCTTCGGCCTCGGCCTGCATGCCCTGGGTGCACAGCCTGACGACGGGGTTGTCGGGGTCCATGGTCTCGCTTTCTCGGGTGGGTATGTGAAGCGTCATGCGTCAGCAGGGTCGTCGCGGACCGGCATGACCAAGGTGGTGAAGCTGCCCTGGTCAGCGGAGCGGACGACCACGGGCTGGGTCGGCGAGGAGATCTCCAGCAGAACATCGGGGCCGACGCCCGCATCGAGCGCCAGAAGAAGGACTCCGGGCTCGAAGGCGATGCGTACAGGCGGCCCTGTGCAGATGGCGGCCGGCGCGGAGGTGGCCGCACCGCGGGAGTGGAGAGTGAAGTGCTGTTCGTCGGCATGCAGGATGAGCGGCCCGTCGTGTCCGGCGGCGACGATCGCCTGCCGAAGAGCGGCCCGGTCCGCGATGACCCGGTGCCGAGCGGTCGGCAGGTTGTCGAGGGTCATCCGGTAGTCCGGGAACGTCCCGTCGACGGTTGGAAGATCACGGGAAACACCGGCGCCGTGGAGCCGCACTCCTTGCTGGTTCACCTCGATCCTGATGTCCGACAGGTGCATGGCCTGGGACACGATCTTCTTCAGCTCCGAAACGTCGATCAGGAAGCGACCCGGATGGCCCTCTATGGATGAGGGCCGCAGTGCACGGACCGCCAAACGGTAGCGATCCGTGGCGACCAACCGCACCTCCTGGCATTCCACTTCGATCAGGACACAACCGAGTACCGGGGATGCCTCCAGCGTCGAAGCGGACGCCGCTGCCGGGGCGACCTGGCGTACGGCGCTGGCCAGCTCTGCTCCGCCGAGTTGTATGGTGCCCTGCTGCGTACCGCCCGGCAGATTACGCAGGATCTCCTCGATGGCCGACTGGGCCGATGCCGCGCTCTCTCGAGCCCTTCTGGCGTGTCCTTCCAGAATGGCGAGGGCTTCCTCGCGGGTACCGTCAAGCACCACTGAAGCGTCAGTGAGGGGCATCCCGGCTTCGCGTAGCCGCCGCACCAGGACCGCGCGGGCCTCCTGGTTCGGGGAGTAGTAGCGGTAGCCGGTCGCGTCATCCACGTGGTCAGGACGCAGAACGCCGCAGTCGTCGTAGAACCGCAGTGCGCTCGGAGCCAGCCCTACCCGGCTCGCGAAGACTCCGATGCTCATCCACGCGTCAGTGTCATCCATGCATGCGATTGTCTGCCTTCAAGTAGCTTGAAGGTCAAAGCGGGACCTCGTGCTCTTCCTCAGCCGGCGGGATGGGGTAGCGGGAGCGGAACAGCGTGCCCGGCCTGGTGTTCTATGATGCCTGGCCGCGCCGGGGCGTCCATCCGACGCGTCCAGATCTCCGTCAGGCCGTTGCCTACATGCGGGTCGTCCTTCTAGCGGCGGATATGGAGGACGTGTTTCGTGTCGTCGCCGCAGTGCGCCCTCCCGGCCAGCAGGAGATGGGAAGTGGCGGGGAAAGGACTGATCGTGAAGCCGGCTTCGCAGATCTCGCCGCCGACGTCGCGGTGGTCGCGCGTCCACCGTCGTCCGTCGTAGTGCAGCAATGTGACCCGCGTGGGTCGCTCGTCGTCGTCGCCGTAATCGACACCGGCGATCCATACATCGTCGGCGGCGAAGGCGGTGACGCTCTGCAAACTCACCTTCCAGCGGGGCAAAGGGATCTTCTTCCAGGAGGTGCCGTTCCAGTGCAGGACCAGCGGCCCGCCTGGTCGTCCGTACTGGTCGCAGCCCTGCCGGGTACCGGTCTGACCCACCGCCCACACGTCGGACGGGCTGTTCTGCCAGATGTGCCGCAACAAGCCGGGCCCCAGCCAGGGGAGCCCCATCTGCGTCGGCGCCCTTCCGGGGGAGGCGCTGTGCCAAATCGCCGGGTGCGAGTCCGCGCATCGGCCGCTGGACGACATGCCCGCGATCCAGAGGTGCCCCGCTCCGGCGTCCACGGCGTTGAACCTGCCTCCACGCTGATACTCCCGCCTGCTGAAATGCCTGCCGTTCCATGTCAAAAGGACGGGTGAGCTGATCGCACCGGCGTCCTGGGAGCCGCGTAGCCCGATCAGCGTCGCCCGCCGGCCGTCCACGGCGACGTCGGTCAGCCGGTCGGTCAGCCAACGGTCCTTGCGGTGTTTGAAGGACGTGTACAGGTCCCAGGAGTCTTTGAAGGGCGTATGGATGTCCCAGGTCCGGCCATCCCAGCGCAAGGCCAAGGGAACCTGCTCGATATCCGCGCTGTCCTCCGCCATGGAGTCGACGCTGCCGACGACCCATGCGTTGCCGGAACCGTCGGCGTCCACAGCGCTGAAGTTCGAGCTGATCTCGCCGAGGAGGCGACCCTCTATTCCGTGCCCGAACCGCCATCGCAAGCCGTCCACGCGCAACAGAACTCCCGAAGGAGCAGCATCGTCCTCGGCTTCCGCGTGCTGACCGACCGCCCATGCCGTGTCGGGCCCCGTCGCCGCCACATCGCTCAAAGCGATGCCGTCCGGCTGATCAGCATCCGGCTCCACCGACTGCCATCCAGGTGCCACAACCGCAGAGGCCGTCGCGGTCGACTGTGACGCTGCACTCGACGCGGCGGTCTTCGGCGAGCCTAACGAAGACGGCGGGGCAGAAACCGACGAGGGTTCGGCGGCGCAGGATGCCAGCGCGAGCACGCCAGCGATCAGCATCGTCCTGCAGCGCAAGATTCACATAGCCTCGAATTGTGGCAGGTCCTTTGTCCATCGGACATCCGGGCGTCGGGGCATCGTGCGCCAGGGGGTGGAAGTGGCCCGGCACGAGCGGCTGATCGGTGGGCAGAGGAGATCGACAAGCTCAGGCTGGACGGCGACGGCTACATTCTGGGGCGGCGTCCGCCTCTGGCGCTCGCTCATGCGGCACGACCTGATCGACGAGCTCCACGTGAGCCTGTTGCCCCTACGTCGCTGGCGAGGGCATGATCCTGGCCCGTTTCGGTCGCAGGTCACCGACGCCGGCCTCACTGTCGACCGCCTTGGTCTTCTTCGCCTGCCCGGCGGCGGCCACCGGTTCGATGAGGTCGTCCATCGTGCAATCCAGGATGTCCAGCAACGCCATCAAGATCTTCAAGCTGAGCCGCTCGGGCCGCTCGGCGACCAAGCGGTAGATCTGGCTGGAGGAGAGCTTGATGCCCCGCTCTGCCAGCGGGTCGAGCAGGTCCATGGTGGAAAACATGCCTCGGGCGGCCATGACCTGCCGCAAGTGCCACTGGTAATCCAGCTTGGCCGTCATCGCTCCTCCGTCCGTCGAGATCGGCCATCATGCTCGGCACCGAACACCGGGGCCAGCGCCCGGCGTAGCGCGGTGTTCATGAAGTCGTCGCTGACGTGGGTATACACCGCCGTCGAGCTGTCGCTCTCGTGACCCACCTGGGTCTGAATGAACCGGCGGTCGACCCCCTCCTCGGTCAGGTGCGTCACGTAAGAATGACGCAGACTATGGACGACCAGAGCAGCCGGCAGGCCGAGCGCGTCCCGGTAGGCGACGAATCGGGCGTTGATCTCCGCCGGTTTCACCCGGCCGCCACGTTCGGTCACCCATAACGCCGGGTGATCTGTGCAGCCGAACCGGGGTCGGACGTTCTCCACATAGTCGGCCACCGCCTCCACCGCCCAGTCCATCACCGACAGCACGTTCCGTCGTCGGGGTGGCTGTCCCTTCTTCGCCTTGCCGTACCGGACGGTTGAGCATCCCGAACCGGCCGAACTCCGGCGCTGCCGGGTTGCGGCCGAAGTCCACCACGTCGAGTTTGGCGGTCTCTTTGCAAGTGCTCTGCGACAGTTTGCAGTCGCAGAGTTTGCAGGCCGGGAGTGTGGTCGCCGCGATCGGAGGCGGGCATGGCATCGTTGTTGGAGCGTTTGACGGCAGATGAGGCTGCGCCTGTGCAACGGGGCAAGCCCGACCCGCTTGTGCCGCCCGGTCTCTGCTTGAAGCGGGGACATGCTCCTGCGGCACCTGTGTCGATGGCGGGTGAACCCCTGCACCGGATCCGCACCAACGCTGCGCATCGCCCGCATACACGTCTGCTTTGATGGCGTCGTGACGGAGCGGAGAACGCCACAAGCGCGCGAGGTTCACTGGACGTTCGGATGCGGGCTCTCCGCGATCATCGCCATCGCGTGCGCGACGTTCGGGACGACATCGCCGCGCGCTGTCAGCTAGGCCGCAGTGACTTGAACTGCGCCTCAATGAGGCGTAGTTCGTCGTGCACGATTCGACGAATGGCTTGAGGCGTGAAGTTGTGTGGAAAGGTCGCTGTCTGGAGCGTCAGGCCGTCCACGAACACGTGGAGGCGCGCGGTCTGGCCTTCCAGCTCGGTGTCGGCGAACTCCTGTCCCACCCGATCGGGGAGCGGCAGGCCGTGGCAAGAGGCGATCGCCAGGCGGCAGATATGGCGTTCCCCCGGCCAGCTCGTGTCACGCAGCTCCGCCAGAGACTCATCCACATGTGAGCGCATCAGGCATGCCAGCCATACGTTTACTTCGACGCGGCGGTTGTCATCGAGGGGAAGCAGGTCTTCGAGGATGAGCTGGGCGCGCTGCATGCCCGGCAGGTCCGCATCGAGGTGGCCGGTGATGCGCTTGGCGACGCTTCTAGCGACCGCATGCGCTGCGAAGCTGAGCAGGCCGCGCTGATTGTCGAAGTAGTGGCGCAACCCGCCGACCGAGACGCCTGCCGCCTCGGCGACCTTACGGACTGTGGCCCCTTCGATCCCGTCCCGGCTGATGATGCGCCACACGATCCGGGTGAGTTCCTCGCGCCGCTGCTCGTGGTCCACGATCTTCGGCATGCCCCTATTACAGCACACCTGTACGGTCTCCTATAAAGTACAAGCGTGCGAAATAGAGTATGGCGGTCGTCCTCGCATCACCCGACGCTGGGCCTGGGCATTCTGGTCGCCGGCTTGGCCCTGATCGCAGGAGCAGCACTATGGCTGGCGCTGAACGGCAATACCGGCATCCGCTACTCGGCCGACCACACCGACACCGCGCCCATGTGGCACCGCTGGATCCCGGCCCTTGCCGGACTGGTCCTCATCCGGCTGCTGCCCCCTAAGACGACTCCCGCTGGCGCCGTACCAGCACGCGGCGGCCTTCACCTTCAGGCCGTCCTGCTCTTGGTCTCAGCCACACTCTTCGCCGCGGGGTTATGGTTGTCAGGCGGTGGCGAACCTGCTCACACGCTGCTGAAGTTCATCCTGCTGCTCGCTGTACCCGCACTGCTGTTCTTGCTGTCAGGGCGCGATTCCGCGGATCGCAGCCAAATCCATGAGCGGCCTGCGGCCTGGCGTCACTACGGTCCCATCGCACCGGTGACCGCCTGGCTCGCTCTCACCTACACAGGTCCGCTGGCCGTGCCGTCCAGCGACTACGCGGCGAGTGTCGATCTCGTCACGCTGGTGCTCACCATCGTCGTGGTGTTCAGCGTCAACAGCCTGCTCGAAGAGGTCTTCTACCGGCGCTGGCTTCAGACCCGATGGGAGCACATCATCGGCCGCTGGCCCGCCATCATACTGACTTCCCTGCTCTGGGCGGCCTGGCATGTCGGCATCCAAGGCACAGGACACCTTCCCACAGACCTCTCCTCCGCCATCGTCAATCAAGGAGTGCAGGGGCTGTTCCTCGGCTATCTGTGGAGCCGGTACCGACTGATGTGGCCCATCCTCGTCGTCCACGGCGCCATGAACGCCGCCCCCATTCTGCTGGGCATGCTGTAATGCCTGTCGCTCGAGTCTCATCGTCAGTTCGACGCCTTCCGGCCTGGGAAACGATCTCTTTCATTCTGGGAAGCGATCTTCCAGCCCATCGCTTCGTCCCAGGCCGGACACACTCGTGAACACCCCTCGTCCAGAACTTGAGAACTGATACGGTAGCCGTAGATCGTGATCTGGGTCGTGTTCCGCTGATCGTGGGCTGTGACGCGAAGAGCCGCCGCGAGCATGGCCAGGTGTGACTCAAGATCAGGCTCGGCGGCTCATACCGTTTCCAAGGTCAAGATCAAAAGACCCTACAGACCGAGCACAGCAGATGGGAACGGTCCGCCTGGTCGCCCGACTGCGCCCGTGAATGGGCTACGACAGGGACAGGATAAGTCCGGTGCGATAACGATCAGTAGGGCGTTTCCGCAGGCGACGGTGCCTGGTAAGGCCCGTTATGTCACCTCCCGCCCCTGCGCTCGGGCCGCCCTCCGCCGCCAGGCGCAGGCGCTGCCATCCGTCCGCGATCTCCTCCACCCGCCACGTCCACTGTCACTCCCGCCGCCACTCCAGTCTTGGGACGCCGGGAAACCCGTATCGCGACGCCCGAGACTTGGGTGCAACCTTTCGCCCGGTGGGTCGCGTTTGGAACCGGTGAGAGGAGATCACATTGGATCGTCACGACGACTTCCGCGAGTTCGTGCTCGCCCGCCAGCAGGCGCTGATGCGGACGGCGTACTTGCTCACGGGAGACGCGCACCTCGCCGAGGACCTGCTGCAGAGCGTCCTGATCAAGGTCGCGGGCCAGTGGTCCAAGCTGTCCGGCGGCGGCAATCCCGAGGCGTACACCCGCAAGGCGCTCGTCAACCAGTACATCTCGTGGAAGCGTCGGCCGCGGCCGGAGGCGCCGAGTGCCGATCTGCCGGAGCGTGGCGCCTCCTATGACGACGCCGCGCTCCAGCGGATCATGTTACGCCAGGCGCTGGCCAAGCTGACGCCCAAGCAGCGGGCCGTGATCGTGCTGCGGTTCTGGGAGGACCTGACCGAAGCGCAGACCGCCGAGGCGCTCGGCTGCGCGCTCGGCACCGTCAAGAGCCAGGCCCATCACGCGCTGAGCCGCCTGCGGGCGATCGCGCCCGAACTGGCGTATCTGCTGAACGACCCGGAGATCGAGGAGGTGGCCCGATGACGAGGCTGCGTGAGGCGCTGGACGGCATCGCCGCAGAGGCGCCTTTGGTGGACCTGGCCGACGTGGCAGTGGCGGGCCACCGGCGCCGGCGGCGGCGGGCCACCGCCGTGCTGGCCGCCGTCGCGACGGTCGCGGTGGTAGGCGCGGCGAGCACTGCCGTGGCGCTGCCGTGGCAGCGAGCCGACCGCACGGCCACGCCGCAGCGGGTGGACACCGTTCCCGATCTGCCGGACGGGGCGGTGGGTCCAATCGCGTACGCATTCCAGACGCGCTGCAAGCATCAGAGCAACCCAGTCCGCATCGACTGCGGCACGGTCGAGTGGCGGGTGGTCACCCGGAGCGGCACGACTTACCGGGTGCCGCAGGCGCTGGTCGCGACCGCCAAGGACGACAACGTGCCCGTCGCGATCAGCCGGGACGGGCGCATGCTCGTCTACTACAGTCGCCAGGCCCAGGCACACGTGGTCCGTGATCTGGTGGGTGGCACGCAGGTGACCTCACCTGTCACCGTGAAGGAGGAGCGGATCGGCAGGGCCTCCATGTTGGCGCTCTCCGATGACGGCCGCTACGTGATCTTCGATCCGCGCGAGGGGACCAAGGATCCCGGGTTGCTGATCGACGTGCGTACCGGCAAGAGCCGGCCGGTGGACGGCAAGTACGAGGTGGTCAGTATCAAGGGCGGCGTCGCCGAACTGGTCCGTTACGTCAAGACCGATCTGTGGCAGATGCCGGTCACCGGCGGCGGCCGGCCGGTGCGCTTCAACGGGAAGTTCATCATGTTCAGCGAGATCGCCCCGGACGGCCACACGGTGGCCGCCTTCGAGTTCCCGGACCACACCAAGCGCAGGCTCACCGTGCTGGACGCCAAGACCGGACGGACCCTGCGGAAGGTGTCCATGCGCGGGCTGCCCGCAGGCCGTGGCAGCGGCGTGGTGGGCACCGCTCTATGGACCAGCGGATCCGAGGTCGTGATCGTCTACCAGAACGGGGACGACGTTCGCACGTACGCAGTCAACGTCAACACCGGCCAGGCCCACCAGGTGGCCAGCTACCCGGGAGGCTGGAACGCGCAGCGGCTGGTTCTGCCCGGGCTCGCGAGCCAATAAGCGCGGGGCGACCCGACCTTAGGGCCATGATCCTGACGGAAACGCGACCATGGCAGCCGACGATCTCATTCCGCAGGTTCTGTTAGCCGGGGTTACCAATATTCGCCTTCGACCGCGGCAGTCGCCGGTCATGCAGCACCGCGTACCCGGCCAACTCCAGCGAACGCAGCCGGCGGGCCGTGGCCCGCTCCCCACGCGCGCCCTTGCACCAGCCCGCCGCCGGCGAATGCACCCGCCAGCGCTGGAGGGTGTCGGCCAGCGCCACCACTGCGGCGGCCGCCAGCCCTGCCTGCCAGTTCCACACCCAGGCCACCACCGCGAGGGCGGCCGCCGACAGGGTCAGCTGGACCAGCAGCCGGCGCGGCCGCCCGGCCCGCCACTGCGTGCGGTACTGCGCCAGCGCTGAGGCGCTGGCGCCCGATGCTCTTGGACGTGCCACCCCGGCCTCCCCCGCCTCGAATCGCCTTGGCCACCTTGGCCACCTTGGCCAAACGCCCTCACGGTACGCAGGCGTCACCGCCATGGTCGGCAGAAACACCAGACCCGGCATGACAGCCTGCCGAACCGCGTGTGCTACGGGCGACGCAGAACGGTGGCGATGGCTTCCTGGACGGTGGCATGACCGGGCAGATACCCGGCGGCGCCGGTAACCTCGAGCACGCGGGCGGGGACGCCGTAGGCCGCGGCGAGATGCAGGCTCGTGCCCTCGGCGAGGCAGGTTCGATGGCAGTCCAGCAGGATGTGCAGACCGGAGCTGTCCATGAAGGACAGTTCGGCCAGGTCGGCGACCTGTGCGATGCCAAAGCGCGGACACTGCTGCTGAGCTGGGCGTTTGCCGGGTGATCAGGCTGCTCTGTGGTACTCGTTGATCAGACCTGCGACGGTCCTTCGACGGTGGATCCGGGAAGTCATGTCGATCACCTTGCTGGGATCGTGCAACGGCGGGCGAAGCGAACGGCCCTGATGCGGGCGATGATGGTTGAAGTTGGTGTTCGTACTCGGCCAGGACCTTGCGCAGGTGCCGCTCACCATGGATGAGCAGGTGATCGAGGCACTCACGGCGTAGCGTTCCCACGAATCGTTCGGCGAACGCGTTCGCCCGTGGCGACCGGACGGGCGTCTTGATGACCCGCACGCCATTGGCGGTGAACACCTCATCGAATGAGCGGGAGAACTTGCCGTCACGGTCTCGGATGGGAAACCTGAACGCGCTGGCGCGCTCGTCCAGGTCCATCAGCAGGTTTCGGGCTTGCTGGGTGGTCCAAGCGCCCGTGGGGTTGGGAGTGAGGCCCAGCAGGTGTATACGGCGTGTCTCGATCTCCATGACGAACAGGATGTACAGGCGTTTGAGGAACACGGTGTCGACGTGCAGGAAGTCGCAGGCCAGGGTGCCGGAGGCTTGCGAGGTGAGGAACTGCCGCCAGGTCGGTGAGCTCTGGCGTGGCGCTGGGTCGAGGCCGGCCGCGGTGAGGATGCGGCGGATGGTGCCCTCCCCGATCTGATGGCCGAGGTCGAGCAGTTCGTCCTGGATCCGCCGGTGCCCCCATCGTGGGTTCTCTCTGGCCAGCCGGATGACCAGCTCACGGAGTTGGTCCGGGATCGGCGGACGTCCGGTCGCGTTCGGGTAGGTCCAGCGTTGGCTGACCAGCTGTCGGTGCCAGGCCGACAAGGTGCCCGGCGTCACGATCCGATGGAGACGTAGCTGCGTGGGCAGCGGTCGCGCCAGTGCGGCCGGCAGCGCTCGGTCGGCCCAGTCTGGTCGCGGTCGGGAGACCTGACGACGCAGGACGGCGACCTCATGAGGAGCACCAGGATCTCCACGTCCTTGGAGGTGTCGCCCCGCGCGAGAAGCGTCAACCAGCCGAACAACCGGACCATCAGCAGATACAGCAGGCGTAGAAACACGAGTGCCGAGGATAGAAGGCCAGGCCAGATGCCATGGACAAGTTCTGGCACCGCACAGGGTGTTCGAGCAGGCCCGGCCTGGCCGCGGACGATCAGCCGATGCGCTGCTTGACCAGGACGGACATGATGAGATGCCCCATGCCATTGGGGTGAGCGGACTGGGCGCCGAGCGGCATCACGGGCTCGATGTAGCGCTTGTCCGCGGGCCGGCACATGTCCTTGCCCCTCGTGGGCGTGTACGTGTCAACATAGATGGCGCCGGTCCACGCCGCCTGCTGCCTGAGCATCTCGTTCAGCTGGAAAACGGTGTGGTCGAGGTAGGGGATGTCCCGCTTGGCGAAGGGTACGGACTCCCACGCGCATGAGCTGCCGTCACCTGGCAACAGTGACGGATAGCCGACCAGCACGACCTGCGCACGCGGGCTGCGTTGCTTGATGTCCTTGAGTACCGTGCCGATCCGTGGCGACAGTTTGTCGATGCGTTGCCTGAGCTGATCGCCGTAATGCCGCTGACACGGGTTACCGTTACGGTCGTTCGCGGCACGCGAGACGCAGGTGGCGATGATCTCGGAGAAGCCGATGTCATTTCCGCCGATGGTCAGGGTGACCAGGGTCGTGTCCGCCGACAGGGAGTCGGCCTGCGGTGGTTTGCCGCCCTGACGGTTCCGGATGCTGGCGGTCGTGGCGCCGGTGCAGGTGGCGGTCTTGAACGAGGACTTGTAAGCCCCGGCCAGCAATGCGGGGTAGCTCCGGAGGGAACGTGCGCACTGGCTGTCCTGCTGGTCTTTCAGGCCGGTTCCGGAGGCGTACGAGTCGCCGAGGGCGACGTAGCGAGACGTGGCAGCCGTACCGCCGGCGGTGGTGGCCGCGGCCACGACCGAGACGCTGACCACTGCGGCCGTCGTGGCGGCACGCCGTACGAATCGCACGATATGGCGTTGCATAGGGTTCCTGGCTCCAATGGTGGATCGGGGTGGGGATGCGGCGTCATTCGGAGTGCTGTGGCACGCGCTCGCTTGTGATCGCCCGTTGCGGATGATCCCGCCGCGGACTGATCACTTCCCAGCTCAGGCAGGTGCTCAGTTGCGACCAGAACGAGCTGGGCGCTTCCCCCGTGTGACCTGCCGCACCTGGACCACCATGTGATCCCCGTCGACGGTCTTGTCCGATGCCCCAGCGAAGGAAGCTATCTTCACATAATGAGCGGGTGCCCCGGCGTCCTCACGTCGTTGGCGTGCTCACAGCAGACGGTGCCGCCCTGCAGGCGGACCTGCTCGTCGATGCGGGCGGACGCAACTCCCCCATGGGCAGGATGCTCCGGAACATCGGCGCCCCAGGACCTGTCGTGGACAAGGCCGAGACGGGCTTTCTTTCCTATACCCGCTACTTCCGGTCCGCTGACGGCACACTCCCCAAGCCTCCCGCACTGCTGGGGGAGCACTATGGCAACGTCTTGACCGTCGCGGTCCCGGGCGATTCCGGGATCTGGGCGCTGTCGCTGGGCGTGTCAGGCCGCGACCGCGCCCTGCGAGCCCTGCGAGAACCGAACGCCTGGCATCGGGCGGTGGCGCTGCTGCCTCACGTCGCGCACTGGGCCGAGGAAGGCGAGCCGATCACCGGTGTGCTGGCCATGTCCGGCATGGAGAGCAGGCGCCGCCGGTACGTCGTCGCCGGACGGCCCGTGGCGACCGGTGTGCTGAGCGTCGGCGACGCCTGGGCGACCACCAACCCGCTGTTCGGGCTGGGCACGTCCATGGGCCTGCTTCACGCTGTCGCCCTGCGCGACCTGCTGCGTACGGTGGCCGCCCACGAGGCGGAGAAGCTCGCCCTGCGATTCGACGAGATCACCCAGACCATGCTGGCCCCGATCCAGGAGAGCCTGGCCGCTTGGGACGAACACCGGCTCCTGGAGATCGACGGCACTATTTCCGGTACGCCGTACCAGACCGAAGACCCCCGCTGGGCGTTCAGACGAGCGCTGGATGTCGCCAAACTCCGAGACCCTGAGATCCTGCGTGCCTTCGCCGACGCCGCCTCCATGCTGGTGCCCTTCGAGGAGGCCTTTGCCGGCGGCGACCTGGCGCGTCGCGTCATCGAACTCGGCCGCAGTGCGCCACCCGGCCACGAAACAGGCCCTACGAGGGCCGAACTTCTCAACGCGATCCACGCGGGAGGGGCGTCGACTGCCTGATCCGGGGCGGGCAGGCGATCGGCACCGACGCGCTCCCCGGAGACGCTTCCGACCGCGCTGAAGCCGTTGACCAGGCCCAGCCGGATGGGTTATCCGGTCGCCGAGCCACGGGGCCAGCTCGTCTGTGTCGAGCACCGCGAACAGGCCGAGCGGGGTTCCTGCCGTGGCCTGCGGCCATGGCGTTTCCGGCTATTGAAGCGCTGGTCCTCCTGCCTGGCATCGGCCGGTCGGCGGCTGATCGGGGCTGGCGGACGTGAGTGCGAAACCCGGCTGGGCCAGAGCGGCCATTCTCGGGCCCGAGGCGTTCCCCCAGAAGCTCGATGCACCGTTCATGGATTTCAGGCGATGGTGCCCTCTTGATCCATGGGCCGATTTCAGCAGACGATTCCGACGATTTCTCGATCTTCACTGAGCACACGGGACGATGCCTGCACGTGCCAGGAGCGTCAGGGCCGGACCTGGATGGGCGTAAGCGAACTCGGCGCCCTGGGCGATCAAGCGGTGATGGCGTATTCGTCCTGGTGACGGGTTTGGTGAATGCGGTGGCGATCACCTGCTGGGCGGGGGCGGTCACCGATCCGTAGATCCATTTGCCGGTCGCGTGCGGTCCGGCCCGTACCGGCCGCTGCCCGGCGCGGCCGGCCTGACTGATCACATCGTGTGGTCGGCGCGCTGGCGGTGGTCCGTCCTAGGACAGTTTGCGGCTCGGGTACCGGCGAGGGACTGCAACCGTTGCTCGCGTTGTCGGCTTCTTCGTCCAGGTCGACGATGCTGGTGTCGTGGTCGTGGAGCATGCGCATGACGGTGGCCGGGGAGGGGTGCCGGCCCCTCATGGCCCCGTATTGGCCGCCCCGGTCTTGGCCTCAGTTGCCGTCCCTTCGCCCGACAGGAGGCGGTCGATGAGGGCCTTGAGCGTCTTGGCGTCGTCCGGGCTGAGCCGGTCCAGCAGATGACGTCGGGTGGCCATCCGGGTCAGCAGGTGCGACAGCCGCGTCCTATCCCGGCCGAGGGCGGCGGCGCGGGCGTTCTGCCGCAGAGTCCCGCCGGATTCGTGCAGGCAGACCAGGATGCCCAGTTCCGGCTCGGAGACGCCGGACGCCGCGGTGGTTTCGGCGACGACGGCGGCACGGACCGTCCCATGGGCACGTTTCCACCGCAGCCACAGCTCAGTCGCTTCACTCGGCCCAAGTGGCGCTCGACGTGCTCGCCGGCATCCTCATGATCAACGCGGTCGAGTACGACACAGCGTGGGCGGTCCGGCTCGGCGGCCACGTCCTCGCCGGCGTCTGGATCGTGGCAAGCTCCCTGGTCAGCCGTTCCTGGCCGGTCCGCGTGGTCGGCGTCCTCGCCGGCGTCTGGCTCGCCGGCTACTTCTTCGCCGGCACCCTTCTCGCCGAAGAATTCCTGCGCCCGGCCGGAATCATGATCCTGGTCTGGTTCGCCCTCCTGACGATCTTCCACCGCGACGATCCCCAGCACCCGGCGGCACCGGCCAACCCAGCACCGGCCTGACCCGCGATACACCCACAACCCGGCGAGCCCTGGCCGCCGGGTTCGCGCCTCACCGATGGGCGAATCACCCGCACTTCCCACGTGATCGACTGATCGCCATGAACCTCCGCTCGATCACATGAGCGCCCACGGATTCGATCCTGATCTCCTGCGCACGGCGATGAGCGCTCGCCGCCTACCAGGCGGAACGCCAGCACATGGTTCAAGATCGCCTCACAGGGGCCCTCCCTGCCTGATCGTCCCCATGCCGTCGTCCCAGCCGTCAGGTGCGGGCGGCGGTGCAGCCGGCGATCGGCCCGGGTTTCCGGCCAGTCTGCTGGGTGGGCGGGCGAGGTCTTCCGCGTGCGGGTCGAGGGCCAGCTTCCCGGCCGCCTGAGCGAGGTGTTCAGCCTGGTCGCGGAGGTGGCGGCGCCGCTGCGGGTGTCGTCCTTACGTTGCTGCCGCTGGGGGAGCGGGCGCCGGCGTCTGGCGCGGGTCCGGCAGCGGGGCCGTCTTTCGCGACGCCCGCCGATCATGCCTCGATGGCCGGCGGCGAGCGTACATCCTTCACCGCTGGCCGATCTCGCGACCCCACCGGCACAGCATGCAGCACCATCCGCCCGGGCCTGCATGACCGGCGCCGTCCGATGCGACGACGGCAACGGGCCCGGGAGGACCCTTGGGGGCTTGCCGGAGGCCCTGCGGTCCATTCCGGCCATGCCCGGGAGCGGCGGCGGCATGGAGCTTCGCTGGCGGAGGGGCCGCTGCGCCCGCTGATCGGGCTGCGATCGTTCTGGTTCGTTCTAGCCCCTTCACGTACCGGGCACCGGCCTTCTGCTGGCTTTGATCTCGAAGTAGATCCAGGCCAGGGTGACCGCGACGCTCCACCCGGCGATGGCTGATAGGTCGACGTCATCGCTGGGGTCATCGAGTCCGTTCGCTGCGAGCCCCGCGCCGAGGAGAGCCACGAAGAGGCGAGCGGGCGGAGAAGGAGGCGCTGCCTGCTGGCGCGTCGGCGTCGTGGATCGAGTGCGTCGGCGATGGGCTGGAGCTGGGTCGTTGAGCAATAGTTCGTCGTGCACGCTTCCCGCGTGGCCGGGTGCGGCGGCCCGCCGGCGGCGGCGCGGCTGCCCCGGCTCACGGATCCACACCGGGCGGCGGCAACGAGAGACCCACAGGCCCGGCCGCTGACGAGGGATCGGCGGAGGCCGTTTACGTCCCGGCTCGCCGCCGGCACCGGCCGGGGCGGGCGAGCGGGCGGGGCTTGTGATTCATGCGAGATCACTGGCGAGGTGCTGGTGTCATGGAGAAGGGAAATCGCCCCTATATTGCGACAATGAGCATTGAATCGGGCAGCTTGGCGGATCGGTTGAGGTGGGCTCGGGAACGTGCGTTCGTCGGCCGTTCGGGGGAAATCGAGCTTTTCCGTCGTGCTCTGGCGGGGGTGGAGGGTGCTCCGGCGGTCTTGTTCGTGCAGGGGCCGGGTGGGGTGGGCAAGTCCACGCTGCTGCGGCGTTTCGCGGATGAGGGCCGGGATGCGGGCAGGCCGGTCGTGGAGGTGAACGGCCGACTCATCGATCCTTCTCCGGCTGGTTTCGAGGCCGAGGTGGCGGGGGCGCCGGCGGACGCCGTGCTGCTGATCGACGCGTTCGAGCATTGCCAGGGGCTGGAGGCGTGGCTGTATGACCGATTCCTTCCCTCGTTGTCGCAGCGGACCTTGGTGGTGCTGGCGGGGCGGGAGGGGCCGAGCCTGGCGTGGACGTCGCATCTGGGGTGGAGTGAGGCTCTGGCGGTGGTTCCGCTAGGGGATCTCGAGCGGCCGGAGGCCGAGCGGCTGCTGGAGTTGCGAGGGGTGGCGGAGGGGGTGCGCGGGCAGGTGATCGGCTTCGCCGGCGGCCATCCGCTGGCGCTCAGCCTGGCCGCGAGCGTCGCGGCGAGTGGAGACGGCGTGAGCTGGGCTCCCACTCCGGACGTGCTGACCAGGCTGCTGTCGCAGATGGTGGGGGAGGTGCCCAGCCGGGTTCACCGGCTGGCGTTGGAGGTCGCCGCTCATGCGATGACCACCACCGAGGGGCTGCTGTGCGCTGTGGTCGGCGGGGAGCGGGGCGCGGAGATGTTCACCTGGTTGCGTCGGCTGCCCGTCGCGGACTGGGGCAGGCAGGGCATGTTCCTGCACGATCTGGTCAGCGACGCGATCGACGCCGATCTGCGCTGGCGCGATCCGCAGGGATATGAGGAGATGCACCGGCGGGTCGGGCACTACCTGCTGGAGCAGGCCCGGACCGCGCCGCCGGCGGCGGCGCTCGTGGCGATCCGCGAGCTGAGCTATCTCAAGCGGTACGGGCCGATGGGGGCGTACTTCCAGATGCGGCGGGAGGGCGACTTCTACGAGGACACCCTGCATCCGGGAGACCACGACGGGGTGCGGCGGCTGATCATGGAGGCCGAGGGGCCGCAGTCCGCGGCGATCGTGGACTTCTGGCTGGAGCGCCAGCCGGAGGCCTTCTGGATTTACCGGGACGCGGTGACGGGCGAGGCGGTCGCGTTCATGATGTGGCTGCGCCTGGCGGAGCAGCGCGCGGAGGAGACGGCCGCCGATCCGGTGCTGGCCCAGATGTGGGAGCATGTGGCCGGTACGAGCCCGCTGCGGCCGGGAGAGCACCTCATGCTGGCCCGCTTCCTGATCTATCCGCCGGTCTACTACGAGATCTCGCCGGTGCTGCACCTGATGCAGCTACGGATCTGCGCCGATTGGATCCGTTCGTCCGGGCTGGCCTGGTCGTTCATCATCAGCCCCTACCCGCGGTTGTGGGAGAAGCTGATGGTGCACCTGGGTCACGTGCCGGCCACCGAACTGGACTGGCCCAACGGGCACACCTACACGCTGTTCGCCTGCGACTGGCGTACCACGCCACTGTCGATCTGGTTCGACCGGACCCAGCCGGGCGGCCTCACCGGCGAGCCGCCCTTCCCCGCTGCTGACCCCGCCGTCTCCCTGCTGACGCGCGCCGCGTTCGACACCGCCGTCCGTGACGCGCTGCGCGACTGGCATCGCGACGACGTCATGGCGGCCAATCCGCTGTGCCAGGCGCGGATGATCACGGTCCAGCCCGGCCACGCCGCCGAACACGCCCTGCCCATGCTGCGCGAGCTGCTCACCGATGCCGTCGACGCCCTGAGCGCCGACCCGCGTGAGGCCAAGCTCCACCGGGTGCTGGCCACGACCTATTTCCACCGGGTGCCCAACCAGATGATCGCGGCCGAACGGCTGAACCTGCCCTACAGCACCTATCGCCGCCATCTGCAACGCGGGCTGGAACGCGTGTGCGAGCTGCTGTGGAAGCGAGAGACCGCCGAACGCTCCCTGCCCATCCCGCATCCGAAAGGCGAGGTGAGCGCCGGTTGAGCAACAGGTGAGCACCCGTCGATCTGGCAGGTGAGCAACGGCCCGGACGACAGTGGGCTCCGACAGACGAACGTCTGAAGGAGGTCGAATGTCGCACCCGGACGTGATCGTGATCGGGGCGGGCCCGGTCGGTCTGGCCGCGGGGATGGCCCTGGCCGGCCAGGGCATGGCCGTCACCGTGCTGGAACGCGACAGCGAGTGCCCCATCGGCACGGACACCGGCGGTCCGGCTACCGCAACGCGGGCGTGGCGGGAGTGGCGCAGGCCCGGGGTCAACCAGTTCCGCCAGCCGCACATCCTGCTGCCCGCGGGCGCCGCCGTGCTGCGTTCGGCCCTGCCGGGCGTGCTGACCGAACTGCGGGAGCTCGGCGCGCTGCCTCTCAACATCCTCGCGGGCGCATGGGGGCTGCCCGCGATCGGAGGCCGCCGCCCGGGGGATGATCGCTATGACACCCTCACCGCCCGGCGGCCGGTCCTGGAGGCCGCGTTCGCCGCGGCTGCGGCCAAGACGCCCGGTCTCACGGTCCGCCGCGCCACCGCGGTGAGCGGCCTGCTGGCCGGGGCCGAACAGATCCCTGGACGTCCGCACGTCGTCGGTGTCACCACCCAGCACGGGCAGGAGATCCACGCGCCGCTGGTGGTGGACGCGGGCGGCAGGAACTCGCCGGTGGGCGCCCTGCTGGCGCGGCTGGGCGGGCCGCCGCCGGCCAGCGAGCGGATCGAGGCCGGGTTCGTCTACTACACGCGGTCCTTCCGGAGCGCTGAGGGCACTCCGCCCGCCCAGGCCGCCTGGCCGCTCACTCATCACGACGGCGTGTCGGCCATCGTGCTGCCGGGCGACGGCGGCACCTGGTCGCTGGGCCTGATCGTCTCAAGCCAGGACCGTGAACTGCGGGCCCTGCAGGACGTGCGGGCCTGGGAGCGGGCCGCAACGCTGTTCCCAGTGCTGGCCGAGCGCATGCGCGCCGAACCGATCACCGGGATCCAGGCGATGTCGTGCCTGAACACCCGCAGCCAGACGACAGTCGTCGACGGCGCCCCCGTGGTCACCGGGCTGCTGAGCGTGGGCGACGCACGGGCGGCCACCGACCCTCAGTTCGGACTCGGCCTGTCGGTCGGTCTGGCGCACGCGATCGCGCTGGCCGAGGTGGTCACCGGCGGCGGCCTGAACGACACGGTCAAGCTGGCGCTGCGGTTCGACGAGGCCACTGAGCAGACCGTCATGCCCGTCTACCGGCGGCTGCGCCGCTGGGACGCCCACCGGATGGCGGAGATCGACGCGCTCCTGGCGGGCCGTCGGTACGAGACCGACGACCCCGGCTGGCATCTGGGCAACACCCTGGACGCCCTCAAACTGTCGGATCCCGACGTGCTGCGCGCGATGGCCGATGTCGCCTGCGGGCTCGCCGTCCCCGAGACCGCGTTCAGCGCGCCCGCGGTGCGAGCCGCCGCCACGGGCGCGGGAAGCCCGCCCCGGCCGGGCCCCACGCGCGCCGACGTCCTGGCGACGATCCAGGGCGGCACACGATGAAGGCCGCGGCGGCGGAGGCCGGTGCGAGCCCCCGACCCCGATCCGGGGCGGCGGCCGGGTGGCCCATCTTGACATCAGAAAGTGTGAGTGGTTTATTACTCACATGATGACGAGCCGAGCGCGACAGCTGTCCACCGCCGAGGAGCGCCGGGGGATGGTGCTCGCCACCGCCATCGGCGCCTTCGCGGCCCGCGGCTACTGGGGCACGACCACAACGGAGGTGGCCAAGGCCGCCGGAATCTCCCAGGCCTACGTCTACCGGCTGTTCCCGAGCAAGGAGTCCCTGTTCGTGGCGGTCGTCGAGCACTGCTTCGTGAAGGTGCGCGGCGCGCTGGAGCAGGCGGTGACCACCCGCGGCGGCGGCTCGGCCGAGGCCGTCCTTCGCGGGATGGGCGACGCCTATGCGCAGCTGATCAGCGACAACGATCTGATGCTGATCCAGCTGCACGCCCAGGCGGCGGCGGTGTCCGAGCCCGCCGTGCGCGAGGCGGTCCGGCAGGGCTACGCCAGGCTGGTGGAGTACGTGCGCGGCGCCTCCGGCGGCAGTGAGGCCCAGGTCCAGGAGTTCTTCGCCCGGGGCATGCTGTGCCACCTGCTGGTGTCCACCGGTGCCGACGAGGTGCAGGCGCCCTGGGCGCGGACCCTCTCGGCGGGCATCACGCACTACTGAGCCCTCCCGGGCGATCCGCCCGGGGCGACGCCGGCGGGGCTCACGCCCCGCCTTCTTTCCAGCACAAGACTGAGTGGTTAACCACACACATGGGAGTCGGAGATGCGTAAGACCGCCACGGGCCCGGCGCTCGCGGCCCTGGCCGCGGCGCAGTTCCTCGTCGTGCTCGGCAACTCGATCGTCAACGTGGCGCTCCCGCAGATCCGGGACGGCGCCGGTCTTTCCGCCGGCGGCACGACATGGGTCGTCAACGCCTACGGGCTGGCGTTCGGCGCCCTGCTGCTGGCCGGCGGGCGGGCCGCGGACCTGCTGGGCCATCGCGGGCTCTTGCTGGGCGGCCTGGCGGTCTTCGGGACGGCCTCGGCCGCGTCAGGGCTGGCGTCCTCGGCCGGTGTGCTGATCACGGCCCGTGCCGTGCAGGGGATGGGAGCGGCGGCGATCGCCCCGGCTGCGCTGGCCGTGGTGATGGGCCTGTTCCCGCCCGGCCCCGGCCGGGGCAGGGCGCTGGGGGTGTGGGGCGCGGTCTCGGGCGCCGGCGGCGCCGCCGGAGTGCTCCTGGGCGGTCTCCTGGCCCAGGCGTGGGGCTGGCGGGCGCTGTTCTTCGCCGTCGCCGCCGGCACCTTCGCGGTGCTGGTCGCCGTCGCGCTCGGCACCCCGCGCGCTCAGCCGCGCCGCGGCGGCCGGTTCGACCCGCTCGGCACTGTCACGATCACTCTGTCCCTGACCGGCCTGGTCTGGGGGCTGAGCACGGCCCGCGCACAAGGCTGGACCGACGGGCGCGTCCTGGGTGCTCTCGCCCTCGCCGCCGTCCTCGGCGCGGTGTTCGTCCTGGTGGAACGCCGTCACCCCGATCCGCTGGTGCCGCCGCGGCTGGTGCGGGGCGGCCGGGTGGCCGCGGGCAACCTGCTGATGGCCCTGTTCGGATCGGTGTGGCTCGCGCTGTTCTTCTTCCTGCCGCTCTACCAGCAGGAGGTCCTCGGCGAGAGCCCGCTGCTCACCGGTCTGGGCCAGCTTCCGCTCGCCGGCGCCATCATGATCGGTTCCGCTTTGTCCCCCCGGCTCACCGCCCGGCTCGGATCCCGCCGGACGCTGCTGTCCGCCCTGCTTGTGCAGGCCGCCGGGACGCTGTGGCTGGCGCGGATCAGTGCCGGAAGCTCCTACCTCGCCGACGTGCTCGGTCCGAGCGTCCTCATCGGGCTCGGTCTCAGCGTCGCCTTCATCCAGCTCACCGACCTGTCCATGGACGGAGTCGCCAAGGAGGACTCCGGAACGGCCGGCGGGCTGGTGAACACCACGCGCCAGGTCGGCGGCGCGATCGGCCTGGCCGTCCTGGCCACGCTGGCCGGATCGGTCACCGCAGGCTCCTCTTCACCGCAGCTCCAGGCCCTCACCGACGGCTACCGCGCGGCGTTCGCCGCCTCGGCCGCCGTCCTGCTCGCCACGGCCGTCCTGGCCGCCTATCTGACCCGTTCGACCGAAAGGAACCCCGAAATGCGCACCATTGACGAGACCGCCCCGGTGATCGTCCGCCTGTCCACCACCATCGACGCCCCGATCGAGCGGGTATGGGCGCTGCACACCGGCATCGACGCCTGGCCGAGCTGGAACGGCGACATCGACACCGCCACGCTCAGCGGCCCGGTGGAGCCCGGCAGCTCCTTCCGGTGGACCACCCACGGCCTGGACATCACCTCCACCGTCTTCGAGGTCGTCCCCGGCGAGCGGATCGTGTGGGGCGGCCCGGCCGGAGGCATCGACGGCGTGCACGTATGGACGTTCACCGCCGAGGGTGACCGCGTCACTGTGCGCACCGAGGAGTCGTGGGCCGGGGCGCCCGTCGAGGCCGCCGCCGAGCAGCTCGGCCAAGCCCTGCACGCCTCACTCGAATCCTGGCTCGCGGCCCTGAAGACCCGCGCCGAGCAGCCCGCCTGATGACCACCCCTTTCACCACAGAACACTCCGACCACATCAAGGAAGAGGAATTCGCCATGACCACCAAGCCCTACCTGACCGGCCACTACACCCCCACCGTCGATGAGATCACCGCGACCGGGCTGACCGTCGAGGGCCATCTGCCGCCCGAGCTGAACGGCCGGCTGATCCGCAACAGCCACAACCCCAAGCCGGGCGTCACCCCCACGCACTGGTTCAAGGGCAGCGGCATGGTCCACGGCATCCGGCTGCGGGACGGCCGGGCCGAGTGGTACCGCAACCGGTGGGTCCGCACCCCCGCCCTGGACGGCGCCCCCTACATGACCGAGCACGGCCCGGACATGACCGCCAGCCCTGCCGGCACCCACGTCATCGAGCACGCCGGACGCCTGCTGGCTCTGTGCGAGGCGAACTTCCCGTTCGAGCTGGACGCCGAGCTGGAGACCGTCGGCGCCTACGACTTCGACGGCAAGCTGCGCAGCGCGATGACCGCCCACCCCAAGACCGACCCTGTCACCGGCGAGCTGCACTTCTTCGGCTCCTCGCCGTTCCCGCCCTACCTCCTGTACTACATCGCCGACGCCAAGGGCCAGATCGTGCACAGCGCCGAGATCCCCGGCGCCACCGCCTCCCTCAAGCACGACTTCGCGATCACCCGCCACCACGTGGTCTTCGTCGAGGGCTCGGTCACCTTCGACCCGACCGAGCACTCCGGCATCCCCTACGGCTGGAGTGACGCCCAGTCCTCCCGCATCGGCGTCATGCCCCGCACCGCCGACGGCGCCGACAAGATCCGCTGGTTCGACATCGAGCCCGGCAACATGCTGCACGCCGCCAACGCCTACGAGGACGCCCAGGGCCGCATTGTTCTGGAAGGCCCCACCGTCGACCGGGAGGGCTTCCAGCTGTCCTGGAACTGGTGGGTCGGCGCGCCCGGCCGCGGCACCGAGCCCAACACCCGCTCCTACACCCGCCGCTGGGTCGTCGACCTCGCCCAGGGCAGCGTCGACGAGCAGACCATCGACGACCTCGCAGTGGAGTTCCCCACCCTCAACGAGGACTACCTCGGCGCCGAGAACCGCTACACCTACGCCATCTCCTTCCCCGACCAGGACGGCTTCGGCGGCTACGGCGTCGTCAAGTACGACCGAGCCACCGGCGCCCGCCGCGTCCACCAGGCCGGCGACGCCCGCCTGCCCAGCGAGGCCGTCTTCGTCCCCGCCGAAGGCGCCACCAGCGAGGACGACGGCTACCTCCTCACCGTCGTCTCCGACCTCAAGCAGGACGCCTCCCAGCTCCTGGTCCTGGACGCCGCCGGCCTCGACCGGATCGCCACCGTCCACCTGCCCCGCCGCGTCACCGGCGGCATCCACGGCTCCTGGATCCCCGACGCCGACCAGTAGCCGAGTCTCGGGGCGGCCCCTCACCGGGCCGCCCCCCATTGCGAGAAAGGAACCTCCCGATGTCCCTCGACGGAATCCTCCTGGCCGCGCACGTCGCCGCCGCCCTCACCATCCTCGCCAGCCTCATCACCGACTGGATCGGCGTTGCGACACTCCGGGCGGCCACCACCACCGGCCACGCCCGCGAAGGCCTCAAAGCCCTGAACGCCTCGGCCGCCTTCGGCGTCTGGGGCAGGCTCGGCTCCCTGGCCGCGGGGCTCGCGCTCGCCTTCACCGCCTGGTCGTGGGAAGGCTGGATCATCGCCGGGCTGCTCGGCTGGGTCGTGCTCGTGCTGCTCGGCGAACCGCTGACCGGCAAGGACCTGCGCGCCATGGTCAAGGACGCCCGCGAAGCCGGGCCCGAACTGCCCGGCCCCCTGGCAGCCCGCATCCACGACCCGCGCCTGTGGACCTCCGTCCTCACCCGGACCGGGGTCATCGGCGGGATCTTGTACTGCATGTTCGGCAAGCCGAACCTCCTCACCGGACTGGCCGCGCTCGCCTGCGGTTACCTGGCCGGCCTCGCCGCCGCCAAGCTCACCTCCCGCCGCGTCCCCAGCCCGGCCGGAGCCCGCTGATGCTCATCGCCCTGCGCGTCACCGCGATCGTCCACGTCCTGGCCTTCGCCCTCCAGCCGATCCTCGCCGGCATGTTCCTGTCCGGCCGCGACGAGGCCATCGGAAGCCACGGTGACACCGCCGCCGTCGTCTCCACCATCGCGCTCATGCTGGCCGTCATGGCCGCCATCGCCCGCCGCAAGCGCCTCGTCGGGCCACGCGTCCTGCCGCTCACGGCTGCGGTCTTCGTCCTGGAGATCGTCCAGCTCACCGCTGGCATGGACCACCGCATGTGGCTGCACATCCCGCTGGGCGTCGGCCTGTTCGCCGTCGTCATCGCCTCCCTGCCACTCCTGTTCGCCGCCCCGCCCGCCCAGGAAGATCCCGCATGACCCGCCCCACCCGCCGCGACCTGCTCAAGCTCGCAGGCCTCGCCCTGGCCCCCGCCGCCCTCACCGCCTGTGCAAGCGACGGCGGAACGGTCGGACCCGGCACCCTCACCAGCGCCGCCCGACTCCCCAAGCCCTACACCCTGCCCCTGCCGATCCCCACTCCCGCCAAGCCGCTTCGCTCCGGACCCGACGGCGATCACTACGACATGACCCTTAAGGAGTCCACTGCCGAGATCCTTCCTGGCTACTCCACCCGGATCTGGGGCTACGACGGGACCTTCCCCGGCACCTACCTGGAAGCCCGCTCCGGCACCCCGATGATCGTCAGCCAGACCAACCTGCTCTCCGTGCCCGTCGCCACCCACCTGCACGGCGGCATCGCCCCGCCCTCACAAGACGGCTTCCCCACCGACCTCCTCTACCCCCGAGGCCTCGCCCACCTGGCCACCGGCCACGCGGGGCACGGCGCGCACGGCGGCCACACCGCGATGAACGACCCGCACGCGCAGGTGAGCACCCACCAGCGCACCTACGCCTTCCCCATGCGGCAGCGCGCCGCCACCCTCTGGTATCACGACCACCGCATGGACTTCACCGGCGCCCAGGTCTGGAAAGGCCTGGTCGGCCTGTGCGTCGTCCGCGACGACGAAGACGACACGCTCCCGCTGCCGCGCGGCAACCGCGAGATCCCCCTGCTCATCTGCGACCGGGCCTTCGACGCCGACGGCCAGCTCGCCTACCCCACCACCGACCCGACCCTGCTCGGAGCCCCCGGCATGGCCGAATCCATCATGGGCGGCGCCCAAGGCGACGTCATCCTCGTCAACGGAACCCCCTGGCCCTACCTGGAAGTCGACGCCGCCCGCTACCGGCTCCGCCTCCTCAACGCCTCCAACGCCCGCTACTACGAACTCCGCCTCGACGGACCGGCCGACAGCCGGTTCACCCAGATCGGCGGAGACGGAGGCCTCCTGTCAGCGCCCGTCCGTCACGCCACCCTCCGCATCTCACCGGCCGAACGCTTCGACGTCATCGTCGACTTCTCCCGCTACCCCGCCGGCTCCACCGTCACCCTCGTCAACCTCGCCGGCACCGGCGGCGCCGGCCAGGTCATGCGCTTCCACATCACCCGCCAAGCCGCCGACGACTCGACGATCCCCGACCGGCTCTCCGACATCCCCGCGCTCACCCCCGACGGCGCCCACCGGCAACTCGTCTTCTCCCGCAACGGCTCCCAATGGCAGATCAACGGCAAACCGTTCAACCCCGCCGTCCCCCACCTGCGCCCCGCCTTCGGCACCACCGAACGCTGGACCGTTCTCAGCGTCGAACGCCACCCCTTCCACCTGCACGGCGCGTTCTTCCAGGTCCTCGGCCGCGGATCCGCT
The DNA here is from genome assembly GCF_040674815.1 of Nonomuraea sp. NPDC049709. NCBI lineage: Bacteria > Bacillati > Actinomycetota > Actinomycetes > Streptosporangiales > Streptosporangiaceae > Nonomuraea > Nonomuraea sp. NPDC049709. The sequence continues at coordinate 19,183 of NZ_JBFANM010000072.1, read as the reverse complement.
GGCCCCGGCCCCTACGACGCAGGCTGGAAGGACACCGTCGAACTGGCACCCGGCGCCGAAATCCACCTCGCCGTCCGCTTCGACGCCTACCGCGGCCGCTACCTCGCCCACTGCCACAACCTCGAACACGAGGACATGGCCATGATGGCCACCCTCCAAGTCGGCTAATGGGAGTTAACGGGCTTCCGATGGGAGGTTGTTGTCCGCGTACTCCTTTGAGTGCTCCACGAAGTACGGAGATATGTGCACCAGCTCAGGCGACCTCAGTGGCTTGTTCGATGTTCCGGAGCCGGTTCTTGAGCCGGTAGCTGGGGCCGTTGATGGAGATCACATCGCAGTGGTGGAGAAGTCGGTCGAGGATGGCGGTGGCCAGCACCTCGTCGGCGAAGACCTGGCCCCACTCATCTGAAGCTCTTGTTCGAGGTCAGGATGATCGAGCCCTTCTCGTAGCGCTTGGAGATCACCTGGAAGACCAGGTTGGCCTCGCCGCGTTCGAGGATCTCGTAGCCAACTTCGTCGATCACCAGGACGCTCGGCCGTAGGTAGGTGCCGAGTTTGCTGGTCAGGCGTCCGGCGGCGTCGGCGGCCTTGAGGTTGCTGACCATGTCGTCGAGGCTGGTGAAGTAGACCGAGTAGCCGGCCCGGCAGGCCGCGACCGCCAGGGTGACGGCGATGTGGGTTTTGCCGACTCCGGGTGGGCCGAGCAGGGCGGCGTTGGCCTTGGCCTCGACGAAGGCGAGGGTGGCCAGGTCTTTGATCTTGCGCGGGTCCAGATCGGGCTGGAAGGAGAAGTCGTAGTCGTCCAGGGTCTTGTGGTGCGGCAGTTTCGAGGTGCGCAGGCCGGTGCGGAACCGGCGATCGTCGCGGACAGCGAGTTCTTCGGACAGGACCAGGTCGAGGAAGTCCAGGTAGCCCATCTTGGATTCGTCAGCCCGCTGTGTGTAGTGGGTCAAGGCCTCGGCCAGATGAGGCAGGCCGAGCTTGGCGGCGGTGGCGCGGATGCGGGTGGAGACCAGCTCGGTCAACGGGCTTCCTTCGTGGTGTGATCGGTGTTGAACGGGCGGGTGCCGGTCAGTTCGTCATAGACCGACAGGGGACGCCGGCCGACCTCGACCTGGGCGGCCGCGGTCCGGTTGAGCAGGCCTGCCAACGATCCGGGGGTCGGCTCTGGGCCGTTGTGGCCTTTGCCCTGGCCTTGGTGAACGGGAAGGTCGTGGCCTGCGGTGACGCGTCGGCCGGCTCCGGTGGGCAGGCCGTCCCAGTGCCGCTCGTCCACAACGCGGCAGCCGCGGCCCACCGCCCGCTGATGGGCGGCCAGCAGCGTCTGGCCCGTATGGTCGGGTGTGGTGGCGTGCAGCATGATCTGAGCCCTGGTCGCCCTGACCTCGACCAGCTGGCGCGGTTGGACCCGGTGGGCCGGGACCGAATAGAGATTCGCCTCGAAGGCGACCAGCCAGTCCTTGCCGACGTAGCGAAGATGCCGCTGGGCCACGACATACGTGGTGGACGGCAGCGGCCGCAAGGCCATGCGGTCACGGACTGCCCGCAGGCCGATGACCTCGCCGTGAGTCCCGTGGATCTTGGAGCGCCGCAGTGGAACCCAGGCGGCGAAGGCGGCGTCGAGCTCCTCGATCGAGGAAAATGCCCGCCCGGCCAGGACATGGTCACGGACGATGGCGACCTGCCGCTCGACCCGGCCTTTGCCAGTGGGCCGGTAGGCGGCCAGCACATCGGGGTCGAAGTCGTAATGCCCGGCGAAGGCCACCGCCTCGGGATGCAACGGGACAGCCTCACCTGGGGCGACGTGGCGGCGGACCACCGTCTTGGTGCGGTCGTAGACGATCGACATCGGCACCCCGCCGAAGTGCTCGAACGCCCGGCGGTGGCAGTCGAAGAAGGTCGCCAGATCCTGGCTGGTGGTGAAGCAGCAGAACGGGTCGCGCGAGTAGGACAAGGTCATGTGGAGGGAGTAGACCTTCCCGATGCCGACGTGGGCCAAGATCTTGCCCTCGTCGCCCCAGTCCACCTGGGCCTGAGCGCCCGGCACCACTTCGAATCGGCGATGCAGTCCCGCCAGTTCGCCCGGGCTGATCCCGAGTTCGGCCGCGATCCGCGGCCGTGCCTCCTGCAAGTAGATCTTGACGCGCTGGTAGTTGCCGGTGAATCCGTAGTCGGCCACCAGACGCTCGTGGATCACCGCTCCCTTGAGCAGGATCTCCGCCCGCAACATGGCGTCGATCAGCGGCGCGACCTCGTCCACCACCCGCTGCCGTGGCCGAGTGTTGGGTGCCCTCTTCGGCGGCACCACCGGAACCTCGCCCGACAGGTACTTGGCGACCGTCCGCCGGTTCAGCCCGGTCTCGGCCGCGATCTCCCGCAAGCTCATCGCGCCGGACTCGTGCAGGCTGCGAAACCGTCTCAGCTCCAACCAGCGATGCGGGTCCAAGACCACCGTCAGCCGCCCTCCACCGACTCCGAACAGAGGACAGTAGCTGCAGTACGCTGTGTTACCGCATCAAGAACGGTGCATTCTCATCCGTACGCGCTGGCGCACGTTCACTTGTATGCCGACAGTTGTCGCTGGAGTGATACCCCCACCGCGCTCGCCGACCGTCCTGGTGCCGGTGCAGCCTTGCCGCGCGCAGGGTAAAGGCCAGGATCTTCCAATCACGGCAGGAGAGAATGCCCGCTGCAGGCGACCTGCGGGAAGAGTCTTGGGGCGGGTGGCTTGATCACATTTGACGTGGCAGATGGGTGAACCCGGAAAAGCGTATCCGCCAGAGCTTCTGGCTTGGCATTCTCTTGACCGTCTTAGCCGTGGCAGTCCTCATCGACGGCCGATGGAGGGCGCTGCTTTCGGGTGGTGGCTTTCGCGCGTATCTAGTCGCCGCTTCGTTGACGACAAGCCGATCGGGCAGAGGTGATGTTCGGTGCGAACCTCCCAAATGATCGCAATGAGTTACTATGCGCCACTCTGGGTCACTGTCGTGCTCGATGTGGGACCTCGACGACAAGGAGGCGACCCGGTGTGACCAACCCTGTGTGCCCCATCCGACTGACCACGCCGGTATCGCTGCGGGAGGACGGCGCCGATCTGGTACAGATCCGCGCCCTGCTCGGCGGCCAGGAAATTGCCGGTCACGCCCGCGACCTGCGACACACCTTCGCGAATATTCAGCACCAAGGGGTTTATCAGTCGATTTGCCGGCAGTGGTCAGCAGTCGTCCACGGCGCCGGACGTGGAGTGAAGCCGCAGGTGGGCTGACGTTAGCCTGGAAGTGTGCCGGCTCCTGGGAGTGTGACCGTCGCTGATGCGCTGCGCGCAGTGGCCACATCGGCTGATGCGTCTGAGCTGGAGCAGGCCATGGCGGCTGCGGGCCTGGACGACGCGCTCGACGCGGCCATGGACGTGTTCAATGTGCTGGCCCATCTCCGTCGCCGTCAGCGCGAACTCACCGGCCTGTACGCCACGGCCCGCGAGCTGACCACGGTTCGGGCGATCGACGAGGTACTGCAGTCGATCGCCGAGCGGGCGCAGGCCCTTGTGCCCAGCGCCGATGCCAGCTACATCGCCGTGCGCGAGGCAGATGGTGGCTTCACGGTGCGCGCGAGCATCGGGTTGACCTCGCCTTCCTTCAAGCGGGTTCGTACCCGGCCCGGCACCGGTATGGCGGCGCGGATCGTCAGGACCGGCAGCTCGCTGTGGATCCGCCGCTACGTGGGCAGTGACGCGATCGTCCACGAGGAGGGGCTGGATGCGGCGCTGGCCGAGGACCGGCTCGTCTCCGTTATGGGCGTGCCGTTGAAGATCCGCAACGAGGTCATCGGGATCTTGTATGCGGCCAATCGTTTCGAGCGTCCCCCGAGCGCCGAAGAGTGCGGGCTGCTGGAGGCTTTCGCTGACCACGCGGCCATCGCGCTGGAGAACGCTCGTCTGTTCGGCCAGCTCGACGCCGCACGGTGTGCGGCGGAAAAGGACGCGGAGACGATCCGGCGCGCGGCCAGACTCCATGATCGGCTGACCAGGCTGGTACTCGAAGGCGCCGACGTCGATGAGGTCGCACGGGAGATCTCCGCGGTGTTCGAAGGCGACGTGCGCGTGCTTCAGCGCGACGCGCAGGAGCTGCAGGAGGCGATCGCCGAGAGCTGGCGCGACGGCCACGCGGTGCTGACCGATGGCGGGTATGTCACGGCTCTCGGAGCCGGTGGGGCGCGGCTTGGAGCGCTGCTGCTCGAGATCGACACGCTGCTCAGTGCACCGGAGATGCGGAATCTGGAGACGGCGGCGCACATCCTCAGCCTGCTGGTCTTCCGTCAGCAGGCGATCGTCGAGGCCGAGGAACGGGTGCACGGCCAGCTTTTCAGGGAGCTGGCCACCGGTGGGACGCTTCGTGAGCATCAGCGCCTGCTGGCGCGGGCGCGGGGCTTCGATCCTGATGGTTCGTTCGTCGCGGTGTTCGCGCGTCGTGCGTCCGGACGTCCCGCCGATCTGGCGTGGGCCATGTCGTCGTTGGCACGCTCGCATGCCGGTCTTGGCGGCGAGCACGGGTTGGGTGCGGGAGCCTTCCTGCCGGGAAACGATGCCGGAGAACTCGCTCGATTCGTCCATGACCGTCTGAAGCAGGAGCTGCGTGGCGGACTGGTCGTCTGCGCGGCCGAGCCGCAGCAGTCGGTCGCGTCGGATGCCCAGATGCGTCTGGCGGAGCGCTCGGCGGCGTTGCTGCATTCGCTCGGGCGGGTCGATGCCGCGGTCAGCGCCCACGAGCTCGGCCTCTACAGCATTCTCTTCACCTCTGAGCGGAGCAACGAACTGGCGGCTTTCCTGCGCACCACCATCGGGCCGCTGTGCGAACACGACGCCACGCATGGGACTGCCCTGCTGGACACGATGCACGCCTACTTCCGCGAGGGTGGCAATCTCGCCCGTACGGCGCGCGCGCTCTACGTTCACCCCAACACTGTGGTCAAGCGCCTGGCCCGTGTCGCTGCTCTGCTGGGGGAAGACTGGCAGTCGCCCGACCGGGCACTGGAGCTCCACATGGCTGTGCAGCTGCGCTGGCTGGCCGACCACATGTGAAACCCTTGGCCCGGGGGCGGATGGCGAGGACTGGCCGGCGTCGATCGCATCAGTGCGGTGTCACGCGTCGCCAGAGGTGGTTGAACGCGATGCTGTCGTAGAAGGCGGTGCCGTCGATCACCTGGCCGTCGCGCAGCCTCATCACCCAGGCGTAGGTGTTGTCGTAGCGTCCGCCGTCGTTGGCGACCCCGCTGCCGTCCCAGATCACGATCACGGTGTCACCGTCTGCGTGGATCGAGCGGACGCGCACGGGACGGAACCGCTCGCCGGCGGCGAACCGGGCTCCGAACGGCGCGAGGACCTCGTCGATGAACTGCTGCCGGTTCCTGTACTCCTTGGACGCGGCGGAACGACCTTCGATCCGCCACGACATGTCGGGAGCGAAGATGTCGGTGATCGCGCCCGTTCCGTCGTGCCAGGCATCGAAGGCGGCGCGCACCGTCCGTCGGTTCGTTTCGGCGGCGGCTTGCGCACCTGTGGTGCCTGGGATCTGCTGCGACGCAGCCCGGGCGGGGCCGGGCCCGCTCGGGGCCTGGGTCGTGTCGGACATGCTGACTCCTTACGTCGTGTGCGCCCGGCCGAGGGCGCATCGGAGGAAGGCGGGGTGTGTTCAGCGGAGCAGCGGCAGGCGGAGCACGAAGCATGCGCCGCCGTCGGGCGCGTCCTCGACGTGCAGGCTGCCGCGGTGCGCCTCGGCGATGTCGCGGGCGATGGCCAGGCCCAGCCCGGTGCCGCCGCGGTCGCGGCTGCGGGCGGTGTCCAGGCGGGTGAACGGCTGAAATACCCGTTCGCGGTCGGCGGGCGCGATGCCTTTTCCGTCATCGGCCACGGTGAGCTCGGCGTGGCCGCCCGCACGGCGCAGGCCGACCTTCAGCTCGTGTACGGTGTGGCGTCGCGCGTTGTCCAGCAGGTTGGCCAGCAGGCGGGCGAGCTGGTAGGCGGCGGCGTGCGCGGTCACACCGGGTTGGAGGTCGAGCCGTACGTCATCACGTATGGCCCATCCGGCTGCCACCGTCTCGACCAGGGCGGTGAGGTCCACTTCTTGGCGCGTCCTATCGAGGTCGGACTCGATCGTGGCCAGCAGGAGCAGGTCGTCGACGATGCCCTCCAGCCGGTCGAGGCCGTCCGTCACGTGGTTCAGCAGCTCCGGCAGATCGACGTCGCCCGGGTGCAACCGCGCCGCCTCCACCTGCAGCCGCAGCGCGGCGAGCGGAGTACGCAACTCGTGTGAGGCGTCGGTGGCGAATCGGCGCTGCCGGTCCAGCAGGGATGCCTTCAGGTGGCGCAGCGCGCACTGCTCGCCAGGCCTGGCGCGGTCAGCGGAGAAGGGGCCGGACATGTGCTGGCCCGTCCTGTCGTCGGCGTGCGGATGTGTGGAGGCCGGTGTGGCGTCGCATCACCGATTCCTCCCTTCTGGCGTTCAGTGAGCTCATGGGTTCCTCGTGGTGCCGGCGTGTCGGCCCGCCGGGGCGAGTTCGGCCAGGGGAAGTCGTAGCACGAAGCGCGCGCCCCCCGTCTCGGATTCCTCGACGTGCAGGCTGCCGAGATGGGCCAGGGCGATGTCGCGGGCGATGGCCAGGCCCAGGCCGGAGCCGGTGTGGTCGAGCCTGCGCGCGGCCTTCAGCCGGGCGAAGCGCTGGAAGACGTGTTCCCGTTCGGACTCGGCGATGCCTTCGCCGTCGTCGGTGACGGTCAGCTCGGCCATGTCGCCGTCGCGGGTCACCCGGGCCTCGATCCGGCTCCGGGCGTGTCGCTGGGCGTTGTCGAGCAGGTTGGTGAGCATGCGGCTGATCCGGATCGGGACGGCCGTGACGGTTACTCCCCGCTCCAGGCGGAGCACGGCGGCGATGCGGTCGTTCCTGCGAGCGATCTCGTCACGGACGAGGCCGGCGAGGTCCACCCGTTGCGGCTGGTGCGGCGGGCCGGACTCCATCTCGGCGAGGACTCTCAGGTCGGTGAGGATGGCTTCCAGCCGCTCGACGTTCCTCAGCGCCTTGGCGAGCAGGACACGCAGGTCCGTCTCATCAGGATGCATGCGGGCCTCCTCCAGCCCCGTGCGCAATCCGGCGACCACCGTGCCCAGCTCGTGTGAGGCGTCGGACGTGAAGCGCTGCTTGTTCTGCAACTCGCGTTCGAGCTGACGGATCATGTCGCAGGAGGGCAGGATCGCCGATGCGGCCGGGCCGGAACCAGCCGGGGTGTGGGTCTTGCGGTCGAACAGGGGTATCGGGTGTGCCGTCACAGCACGGGCTTCCTTCATCTCGTTGGCTGCGAGGCCGATTACGTCTGGTGGTCGCCGGGGAGCAGGAGGGCAGACCGTCGATGCCGGATGCCATGACCCCTCCGGGAGGTGCCGGGACGACGGGCCGGTTCAGATGGGCTGGGCCGCCAGGTCGGACCCGGCGGTCCAGCCCAGCTGCGGCAACCTGGCTACGCACCTGGCGCCGGCGGTGCGTGCCAGGCTGCCTCAGGCCGTCGTGCACGCCGCCCGTGCGGCTCTCCTCGCTGCGGCGGCCCCATCGGCATCCTCCGGGCGGTCGTCAGTACGTGATGACGGCACGGCCCACGATCTCGCCCGTCCGGATGCGGTCGATCGCGTCGTTGACGTCCTCGAACGGGATCGCGTGCACGGTGTGCCGCACCTTTCCCTGTTCGGCGAGCGTGACGACTTCGCTCAGGTCGTTGTAGTTCCCCCAGAACGACCCGTGGTAGGTGTACTCCTTCGACACCAGCGGGAACAGCGGGATGTCGATCCGATCCCCGACGAGGCCGACCGACACGTAATGCCCGGCGATGCCCAGCAGCCCGAATCCCAGCCGGATCATCTCCGTGGCACCGGCGCAGTCGATGCCCGCGTCGATCTCGTCCTGGCCGGTGGCCTGGCGGAGTTCGGCCCGGACGTCGTCGAGGGAGCGGCCGCTGATGTTGATGGCGTGGTCGGCGCCGAGCCTCCTGGCGACGTCGAGCTTGTCCGCGTTGCGGGCAAACGCCACGACGGTCGCGCCGCCGCCGAGCAGCTTGGCATACTGCACGGCGTACGTGCCCAGGGCGCCCACCCCCATCACACCCACCACCCGGCCGGGACCGAGGGCGCCCGCGTCACGAAGCTTCTTGATCCCCCGGTACGGGGTCAGCCCGGCGTCGGTCAACGGCGCCAGCTGCTCCGGCGTGAGGCCGGCCTGCGCGTTCACCTTGATGACGTACGTGGCGGGGACGGGAACGTACTCGGCGTAGCCGCCGTATGGCCCGAATCCTGGCCAGGCGCCGTGCGCGCAGATCTGGGTGTCGCCGCGGTGGCACTGGCGGCAGGTGCCATCGCCCCACCCGCCCACGACGACCACCTGGTCGCCTTCGCGGTGGCCACCGGTTTCGACCGCGCTGCCGACCTGGACGATCTCGCCGGCGATCTCGTGGCCCGGAATGAGTGGCAGGGAGAACGGCGCGTACTTGCGGAAGTAGCCGTCCACCAGTTGCACATCGGTGCGGCACATCCCGGCGGCCTGGACCCTGACGAGCACCTCGCCGGGACCGATACCGGGAGTCGGTACCTCCTCCAGGACCAGCGGCTGGTTGTAGTCGTGCATGCGTGCCGCGCGCATGGTGCTCGGGACCTGATGCGTCCCGGTGACGATAGTGGTCACAGCGGACATGAGTGATCCTTAGGTGAGTGTGCGATGTTGTGAACTCGGGAGACATTCCCTGGCTCAGCCAGCCTCTTCGCGCGTTCGCAACGCGTATTGCGTTCCCTACCACCGTGAAGCGGTTGCCGAAACGAAGGAGGCGCTGCACCAAGGGGGCGACCCGAGCGCCCACGGAGCATCTGGTGCTCCCTGCTGACAAAGGTATGTCGGGTGGCCGCCAAGCAGGGAGGGTGGAATCGCACACCGTTCCCGCAGGTCAGTGGGCCAATGTGACACTGCGACGCCGATCCGAACGCACTGTCATGCAAAGCTCACCTCAGCGACGTCACGTTTGCGCCTGCCGATAATTCCATCCGTGCAGGTCAAGCGGCATGTGAGTGTTCGTGGAGGATGCCGCCGAGCCGGTCTCGTCGGCGTATGCTCAGGTCGACAATCCGCTCGGGATCCGTGATCGGATCAGGGACGGTGCGTTGCGGAGCCGCTTGGCCCAGGGCTTGGTGGGCTCGGTGCCGGTTGTAGAACAGTTCGTACGATCGGCGTGCAGGGTGAGCGTGCCGGGATCGATGCCGTGCTTGCGGGCGGTCTGGGCGATGAGCATCTTGGCGAGATCGGCGGACTCGCGGGAGGCGACCATCCAGCCGACGACGTAGCGACTGTAGAGGTCGATGATCGTATAGAGCGAGTACCAGACGCCTTTGCCTGGGCCGCGGATTTTGGTGATGTCCCAGGCCCAGACCTGGTTCGGGGCGTGTGCGGTGCCAAAACGCGGACACTGCTTCTGAGCTGGGCGTTTGCCGGGTGATCAGGCTGCTCTGTGGTACTCGTTGATCAGACCTGCGACGGTCCTTCGACGGTGGATCCGGGAAGTCATGTCGATCACCTTGCTGGGATCGTGCAACGGCGTGCCCTCTCTGTCAGACTTCTGTGAGACATGGGACGTATGAGTCCTTTTGATGTGAAGCAGGGCGAGACAGGACGATCGCGACAGTGACGATGACCCTGTGCCGCTCGAATATTGAGTTACGTGGTCTGAGCTGCGGTTAAGCGGCGTGGTGGTATTCGTTGATCGTGCCTGTGGCGACGGGTTTTCGGCGGACGATCCGCTGGTCGTTGAGGTGGGTTACGTCGCGGGCGGGCTGGGTTGCGATGTCCGGGGGACGTTGGTGCCTGGACTGGTGCGGCCGGTGCCCGTTGTAGTGGATCAGGTACTCCTGAAGCACAAAGGCCAGGCGGCGTTCGTTGAGGACCAGGATCCGGTTGAGGAGTTCGCGGCGTATGGTGCCGATGACGCGCTCGCAGATGGCGTTCATTCTCGGTGTCCGCGGCAGCGTGGTGATGTCCCGCAGCCCTTCAGATGTGAAGACCTCCCGGAAGGCGGAGGTGAAGAGCGGGTCTCGATCGTGGATCACGAACTGCAGCCCGGAGATGCGGTCACCAAGATCCATCATGAGATTGCGGGCCTGCTGCACTGTCCATGCCCCGGTTGGGTGCGCGGCTACTCCGGCAAGGTGCAGTCTCCGGGTGCCGTGCTCGATGAAGACCAGCACGTACAGGCGTTTGAGCATCATCGTCTCGACCACGAGGAAGTCGCAGGCAACGATCGCGTGGGCTTGAGCGGTCAGGAACTGTCGCCAGGTCGGCCCGGCCCGGCGGGGTGCCGGATCGATACCGGCTGGGTGCAGGATCTTCCACGCCGTGGAGGCCGCGATCGGATAGCCCAGGCGCGCCAACTCGCCTTGGATTCTCCGGTGCCCCCAGGTGGGGTTCTCCCGCGCCATCCGAACGATCAGTCTCTTGACGGGTTGATGGGTGCGGGGCCGTCCCGGGCACCGCCTGTCGGTGAAGGTCCACTTACGGGCTACCAGGTGACGATGCCAACGCAGGCTCGTCGCTGGAGTGACCGGGAAGATTTTCGTCCACTGGTGGCGGCAGTTCAGCCGCGATAGCGCTGCAAGCCAAGCCGGTCGGCGTGGTCCCACTGCGGCCGGCCGTCGAGTTGGCGGCGGGGCACCTGGTTTTCGTGACGAAGAACCAGCAGCTCAACGTCCTTGGGCAGATCAGCGCGAACCAGGATTGTCAGCAGGCCGAAGAGGTTCCTCAGCAATCGATAGACCAGCGACAACAACACTTCGCGATGGTCGCAGTCGCTGCCCTGAACGCGCAGCAAAACCCCAGTTCACAGCACGAGACCGTATTTTCGAGCAGGACGGGGTCGCGCAGCATCTCGCGGACCAGGGCTACCGGTACCGGTCCGTCAGCAGCCACCCGGCGTTGATCTCCTACCGCGAACGCAGCCCGCGGTGGCAGCGGCAGGCCCGCGCCACCAAACTGCACACCAGCTCCAAGCGGCGGAACCAGCACAAGGACACGCTCGACCCGCGCCGGCGCGGCCTCGTCAGCTTCGAGTACATCCCGCCCGCGCCAGCGCGGCTCCGATGAGAACCACTCAGCTCCGGAACGGATCGCCGATCTCGCCGTGCATCACGCCGTGCACCAGCTCGGCGACCTCGGCCGCACCCTCCGCAGTGACCGGGGGGTAGAGAAGGTGGGGCACCGGTCTTCCATCAAAACCGGGCGAGCTAGAGACTGGCAGTGCTGCCTAGTCGAGCGGAAGGGTCGCCATGGCTGAAGCGGTAGTGCTGTTCATCCTGGCAAAGCTCGCCGAGTCCGCTGGCACGCGCATGGCCGAGATGGTCGCACAGGAGGTGCTAGAACTCCAGACCGCTGAGGTCAGGCTGCTTACCTCAATCCAGGAGAGCGTGGACAGCCTGATAGCCGGTCCGCTCAACAGCGGGCTGATCAAGCTAGAGGCCGCCATGGCAGCCCACCGGCCGCCCAAGGAGCGCAAGCGGCTGCTCAAAGAGGCGCGCAACAGCTTCATGGACGCCCTCGGCCAGGAAACACGCCCCATGAACAGATCCCTGGCCCACTTCAACCTGGCGATCGTCTGGTATCTGCTCGACTCCAACCGCGACGTCCCTGAGAACCTCCGCCAGGCCCACGTGGAGGCGGCCAAGGCCGGGGTCAGCGTCCCTGGCAGTGAGGTGCGACGCTCCCGGTTCTCGGCGCCGCCGTCCCCGATCCTGGATCCAGGACGGCTGGACTACCTGAACCAGCTCGCGTACGCCCGGCGCAACTGGGGAAGTTGCAGCTCCGGAGCTCCGTATTTCTACGCCCACGTCCCCTACGGACGCGTCCTCGGGGATCGGGGCAGGCCCCTGAACGATCCCGTCCGGCTCGCCCAGGCAGCTCAGATCCAGGCGCGCGACGGCATGCCCCTCCAGAGCATCTGGCCCTTCTCTAAGGACTCCCGCCCCTGCCAGGTGACCGCTCAAGGCACCTTTTTGCGGTGCAGTACGCATCCGTACGGCGTCGCCGTGACAGCGGCTCCACGATGAAGGCCCCATAAGTCAGCGCGGGTGAGCCGGACCACCGGGTACTCCCGGTCGGAGGGCTTGTCGTCCTCGGGATAGGCGAGATGCACCCGGTGCGGCTCACTCTCAAGCGGCAACGTTTCGTCCGGCGCCAGCTCGCACGTCGTGCCCGCTACTCGTGGACGGTATCGTCGCCGGCGCGGGCATTTCCGACATGCAGGCGCCGGGCCTCGCGCTCCCGGGCGGCACTGGGGGGCTCGGCGGCACGCAGTCGCGGGTCGTCGTGCACCAGACGAACTACTACCCGCAGGCCGAACCAACCTCGGCCACCGTCAACCGCGGGCTCCAGTTCGCCGGGGCATTGGGGGTGATCTAGTGCCGTCATACCCACTGGACGGCGTACCGCTCGACCACCCCGCCGGCTGCTGGCGACTCAAGAAGGGCACCCAACGCCGCCCGCTCCCCGGCGCGCGAGCGGTCCGGGTCACCGTGCCCGGCCGCGCCGGCGAACTGCCGATCGTCGGGCTCGACCACGAACTCACGTCGTTCTCCCTGGTGTTCACCGTGACCGGAGCAACCCCCGCCGGAGGAGACGGAGGCTTCCCCCAGCTCGAAGCCGACCTCGAAGCCCTGAGTGCGCTGCTCGGGGTGCGGCACCGGCTCATGAACCTCCGCTACCAGGCAGGATCGATGGTGCGCGTGGCCGACGTGACCGTGATCGCCGCGTCCGAGCCCGAGCTGTGGGTCGGCGCCGCCCGCGCCCGCCTGGCCGCGGTCATCGAGGTGCCTTCGGTCTACTGGAGAGACGAGACCACCGCCACGTGGACCGGGAACGCCGACCTCGACGACCTGCTCATCACCACGCTGGCAGGCTCGACTGCACCCATCACCGACGCGCTGATCCGCGTCACCGGCCCCATCTCATCGATGACCGTGACCGACGTGGCCACGCAGGGGAAGCTGGGCCTGCTCACGCCAGGCTCGAACAGCCTGGCGGCGGGGGAGCGGCTGATCCTCGACTGCGCCGCCATGCGCGCCGCCGTCGTCACCACCGACACCTGGGACCTGGCCACGGGCGGCGATCGGACCGGCGTCATCAGCGTGTTCGGGCCAGGCAGTGCGTCGCGGTGGCTGCACCTCACGCCCGCTGTCGCGGTCGGTGACCCGTTCTCCCGAACGGTGCTGATCTCCTGTTCCGGCTCCGGTATCACCGCCGCGTCCAAACTGGAAGTCCGGGCCCGACGTTCCTACCTATGACCCGCTGGTAGAAGGAATGCAGCAGCACGCCGTTAACAACGCCGTATTAAGAATGCCGCCGGATGGCACACAAACGCGATGGTGAGTCGGTTAATCTGAACGAGAAAACACACGAGGCCCCGATCCTCGCACCAACTCGAACCGGGACCACGCGCGCGGGCTCAGCTCGGCCATCACGGTGTGGTGGCTAGCTGAGCCCTCCGTGCTTGAGGGCCCAGTCGAGGAGGATCAGAGCCAGTTGCAGCAGCAACAGCGTCTTTTCCTCGTCTCCTGGCCCCTCGTGGAGGCCACTCAACACCCTTCTCTCCATTCCCGGACCGACCGCTCCTCGTGGGTGACCCGGCCCGTGTCGGTCAACCTCTAGGGATGTGCTGACCGACTGGCGGACGAATGGTGCGCAGTGACGTCCATGACTCTGAATCGTAGTGGCAATGGCGCTTCCCCGGAGATTTTCCATGCCCATTTCGCAGCGATTTTTGTACCACCGTGACTAGACGCGAAAACCTCTCAGGCGATTACGCATTGTGGCGTGGCGCGTTTCCCTCGATAGTCTTTGTCCAAGTTTGGGCCGAAATGGCGGACATACCCATCCGAAGCGGATTTGGAGGATGGACGGAGGGCGCCATGTTCGACCTCCGCCTCGTCGCCTACCAGCCGAACGGTTCTCGCCTCGGCATCCTCCCGCACCCGCCGTCCATCCAGGTCGCATGGCCGCTGAACGACGTGCCCAGCCTGAAGTTCGCCTACAGCAGGTACGCGGTCGGGGCGGAACTCATGGCTCAGCCGTGCGAGATCGGCGTGCAGTGGTCGGCCGACGGCCAGGTATGGACGGAGAACGGTGACGGCCGGTTCTTCCTCGCCCGCCGTGAGGGTGACCAGCTCGACCCGGCCGGACTCTGGCGGTTCGACTGCCCGAGCTACCTGTGGATGTTGAAGAAGGCGGTCACGTACGCGCACGCCTCGATCGCCCCGTCAACGGCCAGCGCATGTACGGCTCACCGTCCCCGAACGCCACGGCCGGGTTCATCATGAACTCGCTACTCACCGAAGCGCAGGCCAGAGGAGCACTGTCGGGCTTCGGGTGGACGTTCACCGGCAGTCTCGACACCGCGGGTTTGACCTGGAATCAGACGTTCTCCCTCGGGGTGCCGCTCGGCACCGCCGTGCTCGCCGTGCTTCTCACTCTCGTGGACGCAGGGCTCATCGACATCCGTATGACCGGCCCCCGCACCCTGTCCGCGTGGCGGCCCAGCACCGCCACGCTCCGCGATCTCACCACCATCGCCACGCCCGTCGAGCTCGCCGCCGGCCGGGACATCCGCGCCGCGCCCGACGTCGGCACGCTGGAGGACCTGGCCAGTGCCGCGTACGTCGTCGGCGACAACTCCTTCCGCACAGAGCGAACCAACGTCGGCACGCCGCTGCCGTGGGGCAGGTGGGAGGTCGGCGTCCGCCAGGTCGGCGTCACAGAGGCGACCGCCGCCACGCTGGTGGGCGACTCGCTGCTCGTACGCGGCGCGGTCGAGCGTGTCCAGCGCACCCGCGAACTGTCGCTGGCCGGCGCCCGCCGGCTGCCGTTGCGCGACTATCTGCCCGGGGACCGCATCTGGGCGCCGGGCGAGGCCGGCCAGCGCAGGGCACTGCGGGTACGGCAGATCACCCTCACCCCGCACCGACCGAGGCGTCGTCTCCGGGAACCTCGTCCTCGATGACCGGCTCGCCGACCACGAGATCAAGCTGCGACGACGGATCGCTGGCATGTCGATCAGACCCTAGGCGCCCAGATGCAATCAGAATTTCGTGGTCTCATCAACCCGGGCCTCTTTCCGAATTTCGTCCACTGTGACTCCCCGTACGCCCCTCAGATCCGCGCCGCGCAGGTCCACGCCCGTCAAGGTCGCGCCGCTCAGATCCGCTCCCGTCAGGGTCGCTCCACGCAAGTCCGCGCTGGGCAGGTCCGCGCGGGGGTCGTCCGCGCCGGACAAGAGCGCGCGGGTCGGGTACGCTGCCAGGTTCGCATCGGTCAGGTCCGCGCCCGTCAGGTCCGCGTTGCGCAGCGTTGCACTGGTCAATTCCGTTCTGGTCAGGTCCGCGTTGCGCAGGGTCGCGTCGGTCAGGTCCGCTTCAACTAGCTCCGCGTCGTGCAGGTTCATGCCATCCAGCTTCATACCGGCCAAGTTCACGCCGCTCAGGCCGACCGGCATTGTCGCGTCGGTCAGGTTCGCTCCGCGCAGGTCCGCATTCGCCAGGTCCGCGCCGTCCAGGTTGGCGCCGGTCAGGTTCGTCTTAACTAGCACCGCGCCGTCCAGGTTCGCGCCGCGCAGGTCCACGTCGCGCAGAAGATGGCCGACCAGATTCACACCAGCGATGCGGATCTGGTTCAGGTTGGGCATAGCCTTATCTTGGTTTGCGTCTCGACGACCGATGATGATCAATGCGGCATGGACATCAGTGGTGGGCGCCGGTGGCAGATCCTTGTGCTTGACGCTGGGCTTGGGATCGTGCTCTCGTACGAACGCGGCCAGCACGTCGTAGACGGTCTGGTGGTCGCGCGGGGAGTCTTGCGCGAGCCGTTCCAGGGCGTACATGCCGCCCAGGCGGACGTCCATCTTGGTGGAGCCGAGTTGTTCCACAGCCTTGGTGTACCGGTCGGTGATCTGGCCCTGCTCGGCGGTCCGCTGGGCCTGCAGGGAGGTGTCGAGGGACTGCGCTGTATACCAAAGGCCTTGCGCGGTGAAGACGACACCGCCGATGACGACCAGCCCGGTGGCGGCCTGGATCAGAGTGTGGCGGGCGGCGTTGACGGCCTCCACGCGTTCTGTGGCGGTCATCTGGCCGCGTTCGGCCTGGGTGAGCGGGTGGCGTTCGCCTGCCAGGCGGCGGGCGGCCGGCCCGATGAGTACGGCGATGCCGAGTGTGGAGATCCCGGCCAGGGCGGTACCGGCCAGCGTCCAGCGTCCCCAGTCCGGGACGCTCTTGATGGTCGCCGCGATGGCGGCGCCGACGATCCCGACCAGAAGTGGGGTCAGCCAGAGCAATCGCCGTAGCCATGGTGTTCCTTGAGGTGGCGGCGGTGTTCCTTGAGGTGGCGGCGGTGTGGCAGGCGGAGGAGCCGGAGCAGCGGCTCTGGCTGTGCGGCGTGCTTTGGATGTGGTCGCCGCTGCGATGACCTGCCGGGCTGGCGGTCGTGGCTGTCTGGCTGGCATGCCCCCTATTGCATCGTTTTGCAACTCGGGTGATCGCCGGGATGCCTCAACCGTTACCGCAGGCCGATGATCCTGGCCGCCATTGTGGAGGTCTCGTGCAGGTGATCACGGCCGGGTCGTTCGAGCCGTATGCGCTGCGCCTGGCTGCCCACGCGCCCAACGGTGACCGTGCGGGTGCCGATTAATCATCCGGCCAGGTCAAGCCGCGTGCCGATATTCCTTCAGGATGCCTCCAAGTCGATCACGTCGATGGATGTCGAGCGCCGTGATCTGGGCTGGGGCGGCGTTGGGAATGGGAAGCGGTCGGAGCGGAGCTGCCTGGCGGAGAGCCCGATGCGGCCGGTGTTCGTTGTAGAAGGCTTCGAACTCGCGCAGCGCGTGCAGAAGGTGGTGCTGGTTCCAGATCAACGTCCGGTCCAGCAGTTCGCGTCGGCAGGTCTGGATCCAGCGTTCCATGATGGAGTTCATTCGCGGTATCCGGACACCGCTCTTGACGATGCGTAGTCCGGCATCGGCCAGCACCGCGTCGAAGGCCGCGGTGAACTTGGTGTCTCGGTCACGGATGAGGAACTTGGCTGAGCTGCCCACATCTTGCAGGTCCATGGCGAGGTTGCGGCCGAGTTGGGTGACCCACTGGCTGGTGGGGTGAGCGGTGACGCCGAGGCCGCGAATGCGGCGGGTGGCGTGCTCGATGACCGCTAGAACGTACAGGCGTGTGCCGGTGAGGGTGCGGACTTCGAAGAAGTCGCACGCCAGTAAGGCGCCTGCTTGGCTGCGCAGGAAGGTGGCCGAGGTTGTGGCGGTCCGTTCGGGAGCCGGGTCGATGCCGTGTGCTTTGAGGATCTCCCACGCGGTGGAGGCAGCGACCTTGATGTTGAGCGCGGTCAGCTCACCGTGGATGCGCCGGTAGCCCCACGAGGCGTTCTCCCGTGCCAGCCGCAACACCAGCAACTGTATGGACCGGATGGTACGTGGACGTCCGCGCCCGCGAGGCTTGCTGGCCGCGGCGTGATGGCGCCGCAGCAGATCGCGGTGCCAGCGTAGGACGGTGTCCGGGCGGACCAGCAACACAAGGTGCCGGAGTCTCTCCGTGGGCAGGCGGTGAAGCAGCCCAGCGAGGAGGTACCGATCAGTCGGCGTGAAGGCGGGCTTGGTCACCTGCCGCTGCAGCACCATCAATTGGTGCCGTAACACCAGGATTTCGATCTCTTTGTCCCGGTCGGTTCGGGGGAGCAGTCCCAGGAACGAGAAGGTGGTCGTCACCGTGAGGTAGGCCAAGCGCAATAACACGATCGACCATCATGCCGTGCGCGGCGCGCGCGACGGGAGCGGGAGAGAACGCATCACCTCCATGACCTGCACGGATGAATACTCGGCACCCGCACCTATCGACGTGTGGTCGGAGCATGGGACGCAGCGCGAACAGTCTTGCACTTAGGTGCTGGCCTACGATCGGCTTGCCTTAACTCCACACACAACGGAATGATCAGGCTGCCCCGCAGCCATCCGTGATTCCCCGAGGCCGAGGACTCCTTCATGGCCATGTCGTCCCATGCCGGCCCTCGCCGAAGGCGAGCACGCTTAGCCCGTATAAATTCCCTGATTCTTCTTGTCGCTTCCCTGTTCATGTCGGGGTGCGGATATACGACATGGCAGGTTGATCCGGCCGTCCTCGATGAGGTACGCAGCATCGGAAGGGTAATAGGTGAGTCGACCTCTGATGGAATCTGGGAAGATACGAACGATATCGTCACTACGTTTGTGATCGATGTCGGCGGCGAGAGCGGCCCGGAGTCGGTCAACAAAGCTATCGATCTTTTGGGTAGACGCGGCTGGAAAATATCGCACACCAACTTGCCGACGTCGGTAACGATGGAGTCTCCTAAGTGGGAGTCTGATCGGCTGGTTGTGCGCCCGTTTGACCCTGTAGAGGTGGAAAATGAACCTGAGATTAAGGAGGAGATTAAAAAGAAACGAGCCAGGCCTGCAGCTCTTGTGGTTGTCTGGGCATGGGAAGGTGCTTGAAAAGGATCTCCCTTGCCAGGGATCGTGCAGTAGGCAACACTGCATCGTGCACTCCGAAGAGCAAGCCAAACGGGTAGTCGACGAGTTGAGGGGTCGTATCTACACGGCATCGCGCGACGGGAGCCTCGACCCCGAACCCGTTCTCGAGTTGGCCTCCTCGCTGGAGGACTGGGGCGTGAGCACTCCGGCTACGCGAGAACTCCTCGAACGCTCCGCTGCCCACCTGACCGCTGCCGACCTGGCCCGCCTGGGCGAGAGCCTTCTCGGCGACACCAGCTTCGAGCCGACCTTCGCCCTCGAACCCCGTCTGTGGGCGACGCTGGAGCACGCGCTAGAGGTCGTGGGACGTGACGCTCGCTCCGCGGGAATCACCGGAACGCTCAGCTTGGTCACCCCCGCCTGGGACGACAACGGTCATGCCTGGGTGGAGTTCGAGGGTGATTACCACGGCAACGGCATCCCGCCTAGCCTCGGGTATTCAGCCGAGGGAGCCGGCTCCGCCTGAAATATGAGAAAAGGTGCCCCTGACCTGCAAGGATTTTGGGTGTCGACGCCATATCCAGTGCAGAAGCAGGTGCACCTTTCTGGTGAGCGAGCGTACCG
>NZ_JBFANM010000071.1:0-62721 GCF_040674815.1 Nonomuraea sp. NPDC049709 | reverse complement strand
CGACGCGCGGCTGGCCGCGGGCGTGCCCGGCATCCGGCCCGGCACGCCGTGGACGATGGTCGCCACCGTCGTCGGCGCCTACGGGCCGTCGCTGGGCAGCCACGACGAGATCGCGGCCGGGCCGGCGGGGGCGTACACGGTCGACGGCACCGACACCAGAACGCTCATGATCCGGCAGCTCTGGGGAGCCCGGGTCCTGCAGGCCGGCCGGGAACTGCCGGACTGCGAGGCGAACCAGCGGTGGACGTTCACCCTGTTCCCGGGCGAGGGCCTCACGGACGGCCTGGCCGAGTCCGGCACGGTGCTCAAGGGCAAGGTACGGTTCCGGCTCGGCAAGCCCGAGCGCGGCATCGGCTCGGCCCGCGCCGCTCCCGCCGTCGCCATCACCATCGCCTGAGGAGCGAGCACCGCGCCGTGCGGCGTCAGCGGTGCTGCAGCGCCCTGAAGTCCTTCAGCCAGTAGTTCGGCGGGGCCGTCCCCGAGCCGCGGGTCTTGACCGTGTACGGGACGTAGACGCTGTTGAGCAGCCACGGGTCCTTGTTCGGGCCGAAGTTCTGGACCATCAGGTCGTCCTGCTTGAAGCCGTACGTGGCCACCGCCAGCCGGCCGGTGCCCCGGTAGAGCCGCATCTGGTCACGCAGGAAGCCCGCCTGCTCCATGAACCACGGGCTGCTGGTCAGGAAGTCGTTCCACTGGCGGGCGCTGAACGGCTCGTCGATGGCGGCCTTGATCACCTGCCACACCCTGGTGTCCGGGGCGAACCCGTACCGCTGCGCGAACGACGCCGCGACGGGGTCCTGCAGGTGCCGCTTCCAGTGCCACACGAGGGAGAACTCGGTGACGAGGTACGTCTGGTCGGCCCGCATCCTCGGCAGGATGTAGTCCAGGAACGCCCGCGCGTTCTCCGGCGCCGGGATGTGGGGATGGATGTCGACGCCCTGGATCTCCGGGGTTTCGCGGACGAACGTCATCCAGCGCTCGGCCGCCGGCGTGCGGCGGTCGGCCAGGTCGAGCCGGTTGAGCGCGCCCATGTACAGGGTGGTGCGGCAGTCCGCGCCGCAGCGCTCGCGCCGGTGGTCGATCACGTGGCGGGCGACGGTCTCGTAGAAGGTGTTGAGCCGCGCGTCGCGTTCGGCGGGCAGGCTCTCGATGAACGGTTCGTTGCCGATCGCGAGAATGTCCACCTTGTTCATCACCGTGGGCAGCACCCGGTCCAGGCGGGCCAGCTCCGCCGCCATCTCCGCGCTGCCGGGCTCGGGGAAGGACGCCTGGTTGTAGGGGAACTTCAGGCTCAGGATGGTGTCGTAGCCGCGATCGGCCGCCTCGGTGATGGTGCTGATCGCGAAGTGGGCGGCCGGGTCGCCCTGGTCGGTGGCGGGCATGGGGAAGAACCCGCGGACCCAGCGGGTGCCGGACTCGCGCAGCTCCCGGTAGTCGAGGGCGTCGAGGTTCTGGTTGAAGTTCGCGCCCAGGGCGCCGTGCGCGGTGGGGAGTGGTTCGTCCACGGGTTTGTGTCCCTCGGCGGTGGCGTTGGCAGCTGGGGTGAGGGGCGCGACGGCAGCGAGGGCCGCGGTCAGCGCGATGATCGACAGTCGGCGAAGCATGGGTTGCTCCCTGATTGCGGGGGTGATCGACGTCACCATGGGCGCGCTCGGGATTCATGTTTGCGCTAACTTGATCAGCCTGTCAATGCCCGACGGTCGGGTGTGAGGACGGGAGCCCCGCCGGAAGACCGAGGCGTCGCGGTCCGGAGCCGGTGGCCGGGATCGGTGGCGGGCGGCGGGTGGACGGTGGCCGGGATCGGTGGCCGGGATCGGTGGCGGGCGGACGGTGGCCGGGGTGCCCCATGGGCCTGGGGGTGCGGAGGTCAGGAGCGGCGCGGGGGCGGTGGGGCCGTGGAGGCGCGGACGATGAGCTCCGGGCGGACGAACCTGCTGGTCGTCTGCCCCGCGTCCGCTCCCTCCCGCTCCTCGATCCGCGTGATCAGGTGCTCCACGCAGCGCCGCCCCACCGTGTCCAGATCCTGGCGGACCGTCGTCAGCGGCGGCGTGAGGAACGGCGCGAAGTCCAGGTCGTCGAAGCCCACGACGCTCAGGTCCTCGGGCACCCGCCGCCCCAGCTCCGCCGCCGCCCGCAGCACGCCCACCGCCATCTGGTCGTTCGCGGCGAAGACGGCGCTGACCCCGTCGTCGGCCAGCAGGCGCAGCGCGGCGTCGTACCCGGACCGCGGCGACCAGTCGCCGACGACGGGCGGCGGGACCGCGCGGCCGGAGCGTTTGAGCTGGCGCTGCCAGGCGGCCCGGCGCCGCTGCGCCGGGTTGGAGCCGGCGGGCCCGGCCACGTGGTGGACGGTGGCGTGCCCGAGCCCGAGCAGGTGGTCGACGGCTGCGCGGGCGCCCGCGGCCTCGTCCATGCCGAACGTGGGGTGCTTGTGCGCCGCCCTGCTGTCGGCGATGACGAGGGGCACCTCTTCGGGAAGCCGCAGGTG
Organism: Nonomuraea sp. NPDC049709; assembly: GCF_040674815.1. Lineage (NCBI taxonomy): Bacteria > Bacillati > Actinomycetota > Actinomycetes > Streptosporangiales > Streptosporangiaceae > Nonomuraea > Nonomuraea sp. NPDC049709. The sequence continues at coordinate 60,233 of NZ_JBFANM010000071.1, read as the reverse complement.
CGGGGTGTCGAGCACCCGGGCCTCGATCACGATCACGCCGTCCACGGCCCGGTCGGTGAGCCCGCGCACGGCGGCGCGGACGTCCCGCTCGGTGGGCGCGTCCACCACCGCCACGCTGACCGAGTAGCCGCGCGCCTGGGCGCCGGACACGACGGCCTCGACGATGCGCACGTTGAGCACCGCGCTGAGGTTGAACATGACCACGCCGATCGTCCCGAACCGGCCCGTGGCCAGCGCCCGCGCGGCGATGTTGGCGCGGTAGCCGAGCTGCTTCATGGCCGTCTCGACCTTGAGCCGCGTCTCTGCGGTCACGCGGTCGTTGCCGTTGACGACCCGGGACACGGTCTGGCCCGAGACTCCGGCGAGCTTGGCGACGTCCGCCATGGAGGGCCCTCCGGACGCTCTCGTCCCCGGTGGTCGCACCACGCCGGCCTGTCTCCCTTCGTCAGGACGGCGCGAGTGGCCGCCGCGGGTGGAAAAGCTCTGTCGCGCCGGACCGGCTCGGCCTGATCGGGTCAGGCTGGACGGGCGCTGGTGGTCGGCCCCTCGAAGTCGCCCGAGCGAGCGATGCCGACAGGGTACATCGGCCCGGTCCGGCCGTGGAATCGGCGCCGCCGGGCGCGCAGAACCGGCCCGTGACCACCAACTTAATGTTTCCGCAAACATCCGGTACGCCCGCCCGGGCGCAGGTCAGCCGCCTTAACGGCCCTGATCTGCTGGTCAAAAACCTCACCACCGTGTTCTTGACGCTGATAGGCCGCGGCCTTAGGTTAGCGCAAACATAGATCCGCTTCTCGGGGGACCCCTGGACGAACCAGGGCGGGCGGACCTGGTGACCGAGTCGAAGACGCAGAGGAGTCGCCATGAGGCGGCATCACCGGATCCTTGGAACCCAGCCCGGCAGCACCGGGCCCACCGATATCAGCCGACGCCGCCTCTTCGGCGGCGCGGGCGCCGCCTTCCTGGCGGCGGCGCTCGCCGGGTGCACCGGCGGCGGCCAGCTGGCACAGAAGTCCGCGGGCGGCGGCAGCGGCGCCCTGCAGTGGTGGGACCAGTTCCGCCCGTTGACGAAGATGTTCCAGGACGACCTCTTCGCCCCGTTCATGAAGGCGCATCCCGGCGTCACCATCGAGCGCCGGCAGATGGACTCGCCCGACCTGGGACAGGCGCTGCAGGTCGGCCGGCGCAGCAACCAGATGCCCGACGTGCACTCGCTGGCCGGCCTGGGCGGTATCTCGCCCGCCGCGCTGGTGAGCGAGGGCTGGTTCCAGCCCATCGGCAAGCTCGCCGACCTCGCCGGCAGCCCGGTCGGCGACCAGCTGTACGACGGCATCCACCGCTTCGACGGCGAGATCTACTCCTTCCCGCCGTTCTCGGGCCGCTGGCACGAGGCGGTGCCGTGGTTCAACACCGCGATGCTCAAGCAGGCCGGCGTCGACCCCGAGGAGGAGCCGGGCACCTGGGACAGGCTCCGCGAGATCGCCCGCAAGGTCACCGACGGCACCGACGGCGACGTCTACGGGATGGTGGTGCCCAGCAAGGACGCCGAGTACCTGCAGACGCTGGTGCACCGGCTGGCCATGACCGCCGGCGCGCCGGGGCCGGGCGCCATCGACTGGGCGACGGGCGCGTACGTCTACGACTCCCAGCAGTACGTCGACGCCGTCGAGTTCCTGGTCGCGCTGCAGAAGGACAAGGTCGTGCACCCGGCGTCCGCGTCGATGGGCGCTCGCGACGCGCGCGCCCGCTGGGCAGCCGGGCAGGCCGGAATCTACCTGTGGGGCGCGTGGTTCATCGGCGGCCTGCGCGTGGACGAGCCGGAGGCGGTCGAGCGCGGCGTCGGCACGTGGCGCATCCCCTGCCCCGAGACCACCAGGAACCTCGTCTACAGCCCGCCGCAGCCCGGCACGTTCTGGGTGTCGAGCCAGTCCAAGCAGGCCAGAACCGCCGCCGAGGTCATGCTGCAGATGACCACCAAGGAGTTCCAGACCAAGCTCGCCGCCGCCATGGACCAGCCGCCCGCGCTGGCGGCCGAGGTCATCGACCAGGCCGAGGTGCATCCGGCGTACCGGCAGTGCGTGGCCAACTTCCAGGAGGACGTCAAGATCGGCCCGATGCCCGAGGTCGGCAACCCCGGCGTCTGGCAGGTCCTGGCCGAGATGCGCGACATCCACCCCAACCTCGGCGACATCGTCCAGTCCGTGCTGACCGGCTCGTCCACCGACATCGCCGGGCAGCTGCGCCGCTTCAACGACCAGCTGAGCGCCGAACGCGACCGCGCGATCAAGGTCGTCCGCGCGGAGAAGGGCGTCGAGGTGGATCTCAAGGCCTGGGTGTTCGCGAACTGGGACCGCAAGGCGGACTACGACCAGAAGGCCTACGCCGAGCGCTGACAGCGCCGCGAGTCCGACCGCACAGGAGCGCGATGACAACCGCGATGACCCCGAAGCCGACCCCGACGACCCCGAACCCGACGCATGAGCGCGATCGACGCCCGGCCACCTCACTGTGGCGGCGGCTGCGCAGGGACTGGTGGATCTACCTCTTCCTGCTCCCGACGATCGCCGGGTACGGCGCCTACACCATCTACCCGCTGCTGGCCTCCTGGTGGTTCGCCTTCCTCGACTGGCCGGGGTTCGCGAACGCGGGGACGTTCATCGGGTTCGGCAACTTCGCCCGGCTGCTCGGGGACGACCTGTTCTGGAACGCCTTCTGGAACTCGATCGTATTCCTGGTGATCGCCGTGCCGCTGCGGGTCGGGCTGGCGCTCGGGCTGGCGGTCGTGCTGAACCGGAAGCAGACGCCGTTCAAGGGCTTCTTCCGGACGCTCTTCTTCCTGCCCGTCGTCACCACCGGCGCCATCGTCGGCGTCGTCTTCACCCTGCTGCTCGACGCGAGCGGCCCGGTCAGCCTGTCGCTGGTCTGGGCGGGCCTGATCGACTCGCCCGCGAACTTCGCGGCCGACGCGGGCACCTCGCTGTACGCCGGCATCGCGGTGTGGGTGTGGAAGTGGCTGGGCATCACCCTGATCTACTGGCTCGCCGCGCTGCAGACGATCCCGCAGGGCGTGCACGAGGCCGCGATGATCGACGGCGCGGGCGCCTGGGCGGAGTTCCGGCACGTGACGATGCCGCTGCTGGTCCCGTTCCTGGTGATCATCACGCTGATCGACACCGTGGCCGCGTTCAACGTCTTCGACCTGATGCAGACCCTCACCGGCGGGGGCCCGTCCTTCTCATCCGAGGTGATCGAGATCTTCATCTTCCGCACGGCCTTCCAGGCCACCGTCCCGCAGCTCGGCTACGCCTCCGCCGCCGCGGTGCTGTTCGGGGTCCTGACCGTGGCCTTCGCGATCGCCCAGGCGCTGGGCATGCGGTGGGCGCGGGCGCGGATGGGCACCTCGTGACGGCCCGGACGCGCCGCCGCCCCAGCGCGGGCCAGGTGGTGACCGTCGTGCTGCTGGCCGTGCTGGGCGGGCTGTGGGTCTACCCGTTCCTCTGGCTGGTGTCGGCGTCGCTGAAGTCGTCGTCCGAGATCTTCGGCAGCGGCCTCGGCCTGCTGCCGGCGGAGCCGGTCTGGGAGAACTACGCCCGCGCCTGGACGGAGGTGGGCTTCAGCAGCTACTTCGTCAACACCCTGATCACCACCGTCGGCACGGTCCTGCTCGTCGTCGTCCGCAGCGCGCTGGCCGGTTACGTGCTCGGCCGCTACGACTTCGCCGGCAAGAAGCTCCTCATCGGCCTGTTCCTGGTCACGTTCTTCCTCCCGGAGGGCTACACGATCATCCCGATCACCCAGCTCACCGACCAGCTCAGCCTGCTCAACACGCACGCCGGGGTGATCCTCGGGCTGGGCGCGGGCGGGCAGATCGCCTCGACCCTGCTCTACGCGGGCTATTTCCGGCGGCTGCCGAAGGAGCTGGAGGAGACCGCCCGCCTGGACGGCGCCGGGCATCTCACCGTCTTCTTCCGCGTGATGCTCCCGCTCGCCTGGCCGATCACCGCCACGGTCGTCATCCTCACCTACCTCTTCGCGTGGAACGTCTACCTGCTGCCGCTGGTGTTCACGCTCAGCGAGCCGGACCTGCGCACGCTCGCGGTGGGCATGACGGTCTTCGTGGGCGAGCGCGGCACGGACTGGTCGGGCATGGCCGCGGCCGCCGTGATCTCGCTGATCCCGGTGGTCGCCGTGTTCGTCGCGCTGCAGCGCAAGTTCGTCGACAGCATCGCGGGAGCGGTGAAGCAATGACCAGAACGGAGTCTTCCTGACATGCCTGTCCCCAGCCCCGAGGCGCTCGTCACCATCGACACCCGCCGTCCCGCCGGTCGCGTCGACGACGACATCTACGGCCACTTCCTGGAGTCGGCGTTCTTCGGCAACATCGAGGGCGGGGTGTTCGACGAGGGCTCGCCCCTGTCCGTCACCGACCCGGGGCCGCTGCGCGGCGTGCGCGCCGACGTGCTGGAGCTCTGCCGCGACCTCGGGCCCGGCCCGATCCGCTGGCCGGGCGGCAACTTCACCTCGGCCTACCACTGGGAGGACGGCGTCGGGCCGCGCGAGTCCCGGCCCAGCAGGCTGGAGCTGGCCTGGGGCGGGCAGGAGTCCAACCGGTTCGGCACCGACGAGTTCCTGGCCTGGTGCGAGGCCGTGGGCGCGGAGCCGTACCTGGTGCACTCCGCCCGGGACGTCGACGAGGCGGTGCGCTGGATCGAGTACACCAACTCCGCCAGGCACACCACGCTCACCGCCCGCCGCGCGACGAACGGCCGGGCCGAGCCGTGGAACGTGCGCTACTGGGGCGTCGGCAACGAGGTCTACGGCCCCTGGCAGATGGGCCACCGCACGGCCGAGGAGTACGCCGCCGCGGCCCGCGAGCACGCCCTGTTCATGCGCCTGGTCGACCCCGGGATCCGGCTGATCGGGGTCGGCATCCCGTGGCGGCAGGAGGAGTGGACGCGCCCGCTGCTCAAACGCGCGGGCTCGCTGCTCGACTACCTGTCCCTGCACCTGTACGGGGCCGGCACCCAGCTGTGGACCGGCGACGACTACGACGCCGTCGTGGCCCAGTCGCTCTACTTCGAGCGCGAGATCCACACCTACTCCCAGCTCGTCACCGCGCTGGCCGCCGACGCCGGCCTCGACCGCCCGCCCGCGCTCGCGCTGGACGAGTGGACGATGCGCCACCTGGAGCCGGCGGCGTGGCCGCAACCGCTGCCCGGCGACGACGGCGGCGTCGCCCCGCGCGAGACCCCCGAGGTGGACGGGCCCGGCAAGGTCCGGGTGAACCGGTGGAGCCCCAGGACGGTCGCCGACGCGCTCTTCTGCGCCGGGGTGTTCCACGCCGTCCACCGCACCGCCGGCCTGCCCGCGCCGGTCGCCATGGCCAACCCGGTGAACCTGGTGAACGCCAACGGCCTGGTCGTCGCCCGCCCCGGCGGCGCGCTGCGGTCGGCCATCTACCACGTGTGGCACCTCTACCGGCACCACACCGGCCGCACCGTGCTGCCCTGCGAGGTGGAGGGGCCCGCGCGGACCGCCGCGGTCCGGCTCGGGGACAACCGCGGCCCGGACGGCCGGCTGCTCACCGCGCCCATGACCGTCCCCTACCTGGACGTGTCGGCCACCCGCGCCGACGACGGCTCGGTCCGGGTCGCCGTGGTGAACCGGCACCGCGAGGCGGCCCTGCGGCTGCGGATCGTGCTCGACGGCGCCGCGGCGAACACGCCCGCGACCGCCCGCGTCCGCCGCCTGGGCGCCGACGTGCCCGGCCTCGGCGCGGTCAACACGCTCGGCGCGCCGGACACGATCGCGGTGCGCGACCTGGGAGACGTCGAGGCGAGCGGCGGGGCCTGGACCGTCGCGCCGCACTCGGTGACCGTGCTGGCCCTCTGAGATCGGGAGAACCGTGACCGACCACCCCCGCCCCCAGCTGGTCCGCCCGCACTGGCAGGACCTGAGCGGCCCCTGGGGCTTCGCGGCCGACGACGAGGAACGGGGCCTGGCCCTCGGCTGGCACCGGGGCCAGCACCGCTCCTCTGATCCGTTCGCCCGCACGATCACCGTGCCGTACCCGCCCGAGAGCGAGCTGTCCGGCCTGCGCGACACCGCGCCGCACCCCGTCGTGTGGTACCGCCGCACGCTCGTCCCCGACCGCGAGCCGGGCCCGGGGGAGCGGCTCCTGCTGCACTTCGGGGCCGTGGACTACCGGGCGCAGGTCTGGGTCAACGGCGTGTACGCCGGCGGGCACGAGGGCGGGCACACGCCCTTCTCCTTCGACGTCACCGACGCCCTGGTGCCCGGCGGCGAGCAGGTCGTCGTCGTCCGGGCCGAGGACGAGTGCGACGACGCCACCCAGCCGCGCGGCAAGCAGGACTGGCGGGCGGAGCCGCACGACATCTGGTACCACCGCACCACCGGCATCTGGCAGCCGGTGTGGGCCGAGGTCGTGCCCGCCCTGCACGTGCGCCGGCTGCACTGGACGCCCGACGTCCCCGGCGCGGCGGTGACCCTCGAGGTCGAGCTCTCCCGCAAACCCGAGCCGGCCGTGGACGTCCACGTCGTCCTGACGCTGGGGGAGGAGGTCCTGGCCGACCAGACGTGCCGCACCGAACGCAGGGACGGCCGGTGGGTGATCGCCATCCCGGCCGCGCGGCACCAGATGGAGCAGGCGCGGCTGCTGTGGACGCCCGAACGGCCGACCCTGCTGGACGCCCGCGTCGAGCTGCTGCGCGACGGGCAGGTGATCGACGCGGTCACCTCGTACGCGGGGCTGCGCAGCACCGGCGTCAAGGACGGCCGGTTCCTGCTCAACGGCCGGCCCCGCTTCCTGCGCCTGGTCCTGGCCCAGAACTACTGGCCCGGCTCGCACCTGGCCGCCCCCGGCCCGGACGCGCTGCGCCGCGAGGTGGAGCTGGCCAGGGAGCTGGGGTTCAACGGGGTGCGGATCCACCAGAAGGTCGAGGACCCGCGCTTCCTGGCCTGGTGCGACCGGCTCGGCCTGATGGTGTGGAGCGAGCTGCCCAGCGCGTACGAGTACGCGCCCAGGACCGTTGAGCGGCTCACCCGCGAGTGGCTGGAGGTCGTGGCCCGCGACCGCAGCCATCCGAGCGTGGTGACCTGGGTGCCGTTCAACGAGAGCTGGGGGGTGTGGCACGCCCTCGACGTACCCGAGCAGCGGCACGCCACCGCCGCGCTCTACCACCTCACCAAGGCGCTCGACGGCACCCGGCCGGTGATCTCCAACGACGGCTGGGAGCACACCGAGAGCGACATCTGGGGCCTGCACGACTACGCGCCGACCGGAGCCTCGATCCGCGAGCGCTACGCCGACCGGGAGGCGATCGCCCGCGTCCTCACCGACCGGCCGCCCGCGCGCCGCGTCGCCCTGCTCGGCGAGCCCACCAGGCCGGGCCGGCCGGTGGTGCTGTCGGAGATCGGCGGGCTCAGCCTGCGGCCCGAGGCGGAGGAGGAGTGGCACGGGTACGCCACTGTCGCCTCCACCGGCGAGCTGGCCGAGGAGTTCCGGCAGATCGTGGACGCCGTCCTGGACAGCCCCGAGCTGGCCGGTTTCTGCTGGACCCAGCTCACCGACACCGAGCAGGAGACCAACGGGCTGCTCACCGCCGGCCGCGAGCCCAAGCTGCCGGTGGAGACCGTCCGCCGCATCCTGACCAGGCCCGCCCGCTCGACCCCGGCCGAGGCCATCGACGCCGCCCGCCGCGCGGCCAGGGAGGGGCACTCCTGACGGGAACGAAACCGAGACGCCCGCGGTGAGAGGCACGCGGCCCGCCTCCGGTCTACCGTGACGCGTGCCCGGCCGCCCTGCCGCTCCCCGGAGGTCCGCGATGGCCCGCGTCCCGCTCTCCGCGCAGGACCCGGCCCGCGTCGGGGCCTACTGGCTGGCCGGACGGCTGGGCCCCGGCGGGCAGGCCGACGTGTACGAGGGCTACGACGAGGCCGGCCACCGGGTGGCGGTCACCGTGCTGCGCGAGGGCGGCTCCGCCGGCCGGCGGGAGATGGCGGCCGTACGCAGGGCGGCCTCCTTCTGCACGGCCCGGGTGCTGGACTGCGACCTGGACGCCGAGCGGCCGTACATCGTCAGCGAGTTCGTGGCCGGGCCGACGCTGCGGGCGGTGGTGGCGGAGCACGGCCCGCTGGCGGGCGACGACCTGCACCGGCTGGCCACCGGCACGGCCACCGCGGTGACCGCCGTCCACGCCGCCGGCGTCGTGCACCGGGACCTCAGGCCGGACAACGTCCTGCTCGCCCCGGACGGCCCCCGGGTCATCGGGTTGGGCGTGGCCCGGATCCCGACCTCCACCGGCACCCCCTCCCACGACCTGGCGGGCACCCCGCACTACCTGGCGCCGGAGCTGTTCGGCGGCGTGCGCGCGGGCCCGGAGGCCGACGTGTACGCCTGGGCCGCCGTCATCCTGTTCGCCGCCACCGGCCTCCCGCCCCACCCGGGCGGCGACGCGGCGGCGGCGAGCCACCGAGCTCCGCACGCCGTCCCCGACCTGACCGCACTGCCGGAAGCCCTGCGCCCGCCGGTGGCCGCCGCCCTGTCGAAGAACCCGGCGAACCGCCCCACCGCCGAAGCCCTCCTCCTGCGCCTGCTCACCCCACCTGCCGGCACCGTCTCGGCTGGGGACGCCGCCCCGGCAGGCGGTTCCGGCTCGACGGGCGGCGGCGGGCCCGGCCTCGGCGGCGAGCACGCCGGTGGCGATTCCCTGGGAGAGGGCGGCGCGCTCACCCTGGAGGAGCTGCTGGTCCGGGGCGAGGAGCGGGCCCGGGGGCTGCGCCCACCGGCGGGCCTGGCGGAGCCGCCCGCGCTGGAGGACGCCGCCGAGGCGGCGTACCGCAAGCTCTCCGGCGCGGAGCGGGAGCGGGTGCCGGCCACGTTCCTCAGGCTGATCGGCGAGGACGGCCGCACCCCGCGCCGCGCCGAGCCCGGCGAGCCGCCCGAGCCCGTCCCGCCCCTCGGCGGGTTCCTGGACGCGGGCCTGCTGACGGAGGACGACGACGGCGGGCTGGCGCTGGCGAGCGCGGCCGTGATCCCGGCCTGGCCCCGGCTGCGGGCCTGGGTGCGCGAAGAGGGCGAAGGGCTCGGCGTCTACGCGCGGCTGCGTTCGGCGGCCCGCTGCTGGCACGACCACGGCCGGCGCGACGGCGACCTGCCGCGGGGCGCCCTGTTCGAGCAGGTGACGACGTGGGCCGCGGCCGGCCGTACCCGGATCGAGCTCGACGACCTGGAGCGGGCCTTCCTGGAGGCGGCGCTGCGCGCGGCCGCCCGCCGCGAGCGCCGCCGCCGTACGGTGATCACCGTGCTGGCCGCGATGGTCGCCGTGCTCCTGACCGCCGCCACCGGCCTGGTGCTGCTCAACGTGGCCGCGGACGCCGAACGCGAGCGCGCCCGGGCACAGCGCGACCTGGCGCTCAGCCGCCAGCTCGTCGCCCAGAGCCAGGCACTGGCGATCGACTCGCCCCAGACCGCCAGACTGCTGGCCGTGGCCGCCGGCCGGATCGTCCCGCCGTCGCCCCAGACCAGGGCGGCGATCCGCGCGGCCATGACCCGCCCGCAGCTCGCGGTGCTGGGCGGGTTCCCGGGCGAGGTGCACTCCGTCGCCTTCGGCCCCGACGGCGCCACCCTCGCCGCGACCGGCCGGGGCGCGCCGCTACGGATGTGGGACACGACCCGGCTGGCCCCCGTGGCGTGGCCGGTGGCGGGCGGCGAAGGGGACGAGGACGGGATGGCGGTGGCGTACAGCGGGGACGGCACGCGACTGGCCGTGGCCGGCCCGACCGGACGGGTACGCGTCTGGGACACCGCCACGCGCCGCGGCTGGACCGGCGGCGAGCGCACACCGTGGACCCGGCAGTGGGCGGCGTTCAGCCCGGACGGCAGCCTCCTGGCCACGGCCGGCGGCTCCACCGGCGCGTCCCGGCTGTGGGACGCGGCCTCGGGCACGCCGGTGGCCGCCCTGCACTCCCTGGAGGGTGCGCCGGGGCCGGTCGCGTTCAGCCCCGACGGCACCCTCATCGCCGCCGCCTACCCGCGCGGCCCGATCAGGACGTTCGAGGTCGCCTCGGGCAGGCTGACGGGCGATCCGCTGGAACCCGCCGCCGGGAGCGTCACGCCGGAGCCCCGGGAGGAGGTCGCCGCGCTCGCGTTCAGCCCGGACGGCAGGCTCCTGGCCGGCACCACGGGCAGCGAGCGCATCCAGCTCTGGGACGTCGCCACCAGGCGGGTCCTGGGCCGCCCGCTCACCGGCCACACCGGCCTGATCACCTCGGCGGCCTTCAGCCCGGACGGCCGCGTCCTGGCCACCGCGAGCCAGGACGGCACGATCAGGCTCTGGGACGTACGCGGCCGCCGGCCCCTGGGCGACCCGCTGACCGGCCACACGCACGCGGTCAACGCCGTCGCGTTCAGCCCCGACGGCGGGGTGCTGGCCAGCGCGGGCGCCGACGCGACCGTACGGCTGTGGCGGCTCCCGCGCGGCACCCGCCACCGGCTCACGCTGATCGGTCCGGAAGGCGGCCAGGTCCCGGCCGACCGGCCGGTGCCGCCCCGCTGGTACGAGCGCCCGGACACCACCCAGGCCGTGCTGAGCGCCGACGCCGGCCGCCTCGTGGTCCAGCCGTACGACGGCAGCCGCGCCGGCTACGGGAGCATCTGGTCGTGGGACGTGCGGTCGGCCCGATGGCGTGGCGAGCGGCTGCGCATCCGGCCCGACGATCTCGTGGACGGCGTGGCCCTCGGCCCCGACGGCCGCTCGCTGGCCGCCTCCGGCTCCTTCGACGACGACCGCGGCCTGAACACCACCATCCTCGACGGCCCCGCCTCCGTACACGGCCGCCCCCTCGCCTACGATCCGGACGGCCGGCTCCTGGCCACGGCCGGCCCGGACACCTCGGTCCGGGTCTGGACGCTGCCCGACGGCCGGGCGAGCGGCGCGCCCCTGGCCGGGCATCCGGCGCGGGTGACGGCGGCGGCCTTCAGCCCGGACGGCGGCACCCTGCTCGCCGTGGGCACCGCGGACGGGTCGGTGCTGCTGTGGGAGGTGGCGACGGGACGGCAGCGCGGAGTGCTGCGCGGCCACACCCTGCCGGTCACGTCACTGGCCTTCGCCCCCGGCGGCGCGCTGCTGCTGTCGGGCAGCGAGGACCGGACGGCCCGGCTCTGGAAGGTGTCCACCGCCCGGCCGCACGGCGGGTCCCTGACCGGTCACACCGGCCAGGTCCAGGCCGTGGCCTTCGCCCCCGACGGGACGTACCTGGCCACCGGGAGCCTGGACCGCACCGTACGGCTGTGGGACACCGCCACCGGCGTTCCCCTCGGCCCCCCTCTGACCGGCCACGGAGGCGAGGTGCGGGCCCTGGCGTTCACGGGCGACGGCAGGACCCTGGTCGCCGCGGCGGCCGACCTCGTCCAGGTGACCGGCGACGCCTACGCCGTCTGGGAGTGGGACACGGCGGCGCTCGCGGCGGACGCCTCGGCAACCGCCTGCGCCCAGGCCGCCCGCTCCCTCACCCCCGAGGAGTGGACGGCCTTCGTCCCCGGCCTCCCGTTCCGCGACGTCTGCCACCAGTGACGTCTGCCACCAGTGACGTGTGGCACAAGGGTCGGGTCAGCCCCAGACCATGCGCGCCGTGTCCACCACGAGCTCCAGCTTGCGCCGCTGCTCGTCCACGGTCAGCAGGTTGCCCCTGGCGGTGGAGGCGAAGCCGCACTGCGGGCTGAGGGCGAGGTTCTCCATCGGCACGTACTTGGCCGCCTCGTCGATCCGGCGGCGCAGCTCGTCCTGCGACTCCAGCCGGGGCACCTTGGAGGAGACCAGCCCGAGCACGACGATCGTGCCCTGGGGGACGAAGCGCAGCGGCTCGAACCCGCCCGCCCGCTCGGTGTCGTACTCCAGCAGGAACCGGTCCACCGGCACCTCCCCGAACAGCCGCTCGGCGACCGGCTCGTAGCCGCCCTTGGCGGCCCACGCGCTGCGGTTGTTGCCGCGGCAGATGTGCATGGCGACCGTGACGTCCGGGTTGGCCTGCTTGGCCGCGCGTACCTGGGCGGCGTCGATCGAGACCGTCAGGTCGAGGAGGGCGGCGGGGTCGGGCGCGGCGGCCCCGAGCACGCGGGCGCGGAAGCCCGGGTCGATGAGGTGGTTGTAGCTCAGCGAGTCGAGCTGGATCCAGGTCACCCCGCGCTCCAGCAGGCCCTCGATCTCCGTGACCCGCAGGGGGAGCAGGTCGCTCAGCAGGTCGCCGGGCGTGGGGTAGGCCTCGCCGCTGACGTCCGGCAGCCACAGGAGGTTGCCCATCGAGGCGCTCATCATGGTGATCTTGTACTGGCCGGGGGCGTGCCGGGCGAGGAAGTCGGCCTCGACCGCCGTGGAGTTCGCCTTCTGGGTGAGCTTGCCGGTCGCGGCCACCATGTCCCACGAGGTCTCCTCGGGCGGCACCGCCTCGCCGTCGCCGCGGAACCAGGCGGTGGAGGGCAGCTCGATGGGCGACACCCCGCCGAGCGACTCCAGCAGCCCGGCCATCCAGGTGTCCCGCCGCGCCTCGCCGTCGGTGAAGACCTCGATCCCCGCCGCGCGCTGGAGCTCGATCGCGGCCAGGGCGGCGCTGTCCTCCAGCCGGGTCAGCTCCTCGCCGCTCATCTCGCCCCGCTTCCTGGCCTGGCGGGCCAGCAGCAGCTCGGGCGGGCGCAGGAGACTGCCGACGTGCTCGGCGTGGTAGGTCGTGGGCATCTTTCCTCCCGGAGTCTCGCAGACGGTCCGTGAGATCAGCCTCCACCGCCCGATCTGCCCCGTCCACCCCGGGAACGCCGCCGTCACTCGTTGTGCAGCACGGTGGCGATGGTGAGCCGGGCCGCCGACCGGGCGGGCACGTACGCCCCCAGCACCGCGATCACCACCCCCGCCAGGGCGAGCAGCGTGAGCATCGGCAAGTGCCAGACATCGACCATGAACGCCGGCAGCGTGACGCCCGCCGCGTCGGCCATGGCGGGGACGACCAGGCGGTGCGCGGCGACGCCGATCGGCACGCCGAGCAGCCCGCCCGCCACCCCCAGGGCCGCCATCGACGTCACCATCATCACGGTGACCTGGCGGGGCGTCATCCCGATGGACTTCAGCATGCCGATGTCGCGCCGCCGCTCCCGGGTGTCGAGCACGACGGTGTTGAGCACGCCCAGCGCGGAGACCGTGCCCAGCAGCAGGGTGAGCACGGACGCGAAGCCGATGACGGCCACGGTGGTCTCGTCGGTCCGGCTCTTGGCCACCGGGTAGAGGCCGGGGTCCGCCGCCCTGACAGCGGCGTTGTAGGACTCGACCGACGTTCCCGGGGCCAGGCGGACCTCGTACTGGGTGGCCTTCTGGGTGGGCGCGAGCGCGGTCAGCGTCTGCCAGTCTGCCTGGATGAGGTCGGCGGAGCCGTCCATCGTGACGCCGACGACGGTCGCCTCCGCGCGCCCGCGGCCCAGGGACAGGGAGACCCGGTCGCCCACCGCCAGGCCGTGCTTGCCCAGGAACGCCGAGGGCGCCACCACCTCCCCGGGGCCGCTCAGCCAGCGCCCCTCGACGAGCGTCTCGCCCAGCGTCGCGGAGTCCCCGCGCAGGAACCGGCCCATGATGGGCTCCGGGTAGCCGGTGAGGTGCAGGTCGATCCACGCGTCGGCGGTCACGTGCACCGCCCCCGGCAGGGCGCGCAGCAGCGCCTCGATCACGGCGTCGTCGTGCCGGGGCGGCGTCTCGCGCTGGCGGGCCTGGCCGGTCTGGACGATGGTGTGCACGTACCCGACGCGCTGGGCGGCCTGGCCGTACGCGGTCATCGTGGTGGACAGGCCGGTCGCCAGCGTCACCGTGGCCGCGCCGAGCACGACGGCCGCCAGCGTGAGCGCGGTACGGCCCGGCCGCGCGAACGGCAGCCCCAGCCCCAGGCTGACCGCCCGCGGCAGCCGGGCGCCGGACAGCAGCCGCTGCACCCGCCGCCCCCTCCCGGACCGGCTCGCGCCGGCCGCGCTGATCGCCACGGCGGCCGTCACCCGGCGCGCGCGCAGCGCGGGCACCAGCGCGGCGAGCATGACGACGGCCGGCATGCCGGCGAGCGTGGCCGCGTACACCCAGGGGCTGACCGCGACGCTGAACGTCCCGGCCCCGACGTCGTCCAGCAGCGGCCGCGCGGCCAGCCCGCCCGCCAAGGTCCCGAGCGCACCGCCCGCCATCGCCGGGACCAGCACCATCGTCAGGTAGACGGCGACGACCTGGTTCGGCGTGAAGCCGAGGGCCTTGAGCACCCCGATGTGCCGGAACCCGGCCACGACCGCCCCGCTCACCACGTTCGCCACGATCAGCACCGCCACCACGAGGCCGAGAACGCCGAACCCGGTCAGGAACGGCAGATAGGTCGAGGCCATGCGATTGGCGTCGCGCTTCACCGTCAGGTACGACTGCGTGCCCAACAGCGCGCCGGCCGGCAGACCCGCGGTGATCGCGGCCGTCCCGCGCCGGACCTCGGCGTCGGTGGCCGCGCCGTCCAGGCGGTAGAGCATCTGGAGGATGCCCGGGCGCAGGGCGGCGGCCTGCTCCGGGGTGACCCACGACTCGCCGCTCCTGCTCACGCTGCCGGCCAGCCCGACGACGGTGAACGTCGAGCCCTCCCGCACGGTGAACGTCACCCCGAGCAGGAACGAGAAGTGGGAGTTGGGCGGCCGGCTCAGCACGATCTCCCCGGGGCGGGCCGGCCAGCGGCCGGTCCAGAGGTCCACCCGGTCCACCGGCCCGCCGGGGGCCGCGCGGCCGGTGACCGAGAGCGGGCCGGGCGGCAGGTGCTCGAACGAGTCCGGGATCGTGACGGCGGCCTGCGCGAACGGCCCCGCCACGGCCTTGACCCCCGCCGCCCGAGCACCGCCCGCCAGCTGGGCCGCCGAGACCTTCCCCGCGTCGTACGCCGCCACCACGTGGGCGCCACGCTGGGCCGCGAACACCCGCTCGAACGGCGCCGACACGCTCTCCAGCAGGCCCAGCGCGACCACGATGGTCACGGTCGAGCAGAACACCACGATCCCGAGCACGACCGTCTGCACCCTCCGCCGCCGCACCGCCCCCCGCGCGGCCCGCCACACCGGCCCCACCGCTGCGAGAACCGGCCCCGCGAGTCCAGGCTTGCGCGCCGCGCTCATGAGGTTCCCTCCAGCCGCAGGCTCTGCCGGGCGGCCACCCGCCCGTCGGCGAGCTCGACCAGGCGGCCGGCGCAGCGGCCGGCCAGCTCCGGGTCGTGCGTGACGATCAGCAGCGTCTGGCCGATCTGGTTGAGGTCGATCAGCAGGTCCATCACC
Source organism: Nonomuraea sp. NPDC049709 (assembly GCF_040674815.1). Classification (NCBI taxonomy): domain Bacteria; kingdom Bacillati; phylum Actinomycetota; class Actinomycetes; order Streptosporangiales; family Streptosporangiaceae; genus Nonomuraea; species Nonomuraea sp. NPDC049709. The sequence goes on along the minus strand of NZ_JBFANM010000071.1, from coordinate 44,893 downwards.
TGCTCGCCGGAGCGGCTGTCCAGCGCCCCGGTCGGCTCGTCGGCGAGTAACAGCGCTGGCCGGTTCATCAGCGCCCTGGCCACGGCGACGCGCTGCCGTTCGCCGCCGCTCAGCGCCGCCGGGTAGGAGTCCTTCCGCTGGGCGATGCCCAGCTCCTCGAACAGCTCCAGCGCCCGGTCACGCGCCTGCCGCGCGGGCGTCCCGGCGAGCTGGGCGGCCAGGGCGGCGTTGTCCAGCGCCGGCAGGTCCTCGATGAGGTTGAAGAACTGGAAGATCATCCCGATCCGGCGGCGGCGGAACAGCGCGAGCCCGGTCTCGTTCAGCGTGCTCAGGTCCTGGCCGTCCACCTCGACCGTGCCCCGCGTCGGACGGTCGAGGCCGGCGATCATGTTGAGCAGCGTGGACTTGCCGCACCCCGACGGCCCCATCACGGCGACCGCCTCCCCGGCGTGGACCGCCAGCGACACGCCGTCCAGGGCCCTGGCCGCCCCGTACTCCTTGTGGACGTCCTCCAGCCGCACGACGAGCCGCCCGCCGGGGTCGTGGTGAGAGTTCATGGTCAGAACCTAGGTTCCGGACCGCCGCGCGGGCATCCCGCCCTGGATGTAACCGGGGGCGGCCGTCATCCCGTGGATGTAGGGCCCCGGGAGGATGCGGATCGTGGGCGGCGCAGGCGAGGATTGTCCGGTGTGGGAATGGCTGATCGCCGCTCTGGCGCTCGCGTGCGGCACCGCGGGGTGGCTGGCGGTGGCGCTCGTACGGACGCGGCGGCGTTACCGGGCGGCGCTGGGGGAGCAGGGCCGGCTGCTGGACCGGGAGCGCGCACGGGCGGCCCGCGCGGCCGTGGACGCCGAGCGCGCCCGGATCGCGGCGGAGCTGCACGACATCGTCAGCCACAACGTGAGCCTCATGGTGGTGCAGGCGGGGGCCGCCCGTGAGGTCCTGCCCACGATGCCGGGCGAGGCCGAGACCGCGCTCAAGGCCGTCGAGTCGGCCGGCCGCGACGCCATGACCGAGCTGCGGCACCTGCTGGGCCTGCTGGCGCCGGCGCAGGACGGCTCCGGCGACGGCGACCCGGCGGACCTGGCGCCGCAGCCGGGGCTGGGCCAGCTCGGGGCGCTGGCGGACCGGATCGCGTTCGCCGGGCTGCCGGTGGAGGTGCGGGTCTCGGGGGAGCCCCGCCCGGTGCCGGCCGGGATCGACGTGACCGCGTACCGGATCGTCCAGGAGGCGCTGACGAACGCGCTCAGGCACGGGGTGGGCGGGGCGCGGGCGGAGGTGAGCGTGCGTTACACCGACCAGTACCTGCGGGTGGAGGTGCTCAACACCGGGCCCAGCGTGCTCACGGGCGCCGCCCGGCGAGCGGGCGCCTCCGGTGAGCGCCCGGGCGACGCCGAGCGGATAGGCGACGCCGAGCGGTCGGGCGCTGAGCGGTCGGCGCGCGGGGCGGGGCGCGGGCTGCTGGGACTGCGGGAGCGGGTCGCCGTCTACGGCGGCGACCTCGACGCGCGCCGGCGACTCGGCGGAGGGTACCGCGTACGCGCCCGGATCCCGCTGGAGCGCCCATGACCGGCGCGGACGCGCCCAGGAGCCGGACGGAGGCGGTGGAGGGCCGCCCAAAGAGGGGCGGGCACTGGATGGAGGCGGCCGAGGGCCGGTCGGAGGCCGGTGGGCATCGGGCGGAGGGGGCTGAGGGCCGGATGGAGGGGACCGAAGGCAGGCCGGAGACGGCCGGGGGGCGGGAGGGGGCGGGACCCCGGGTGCTGATCGCCGACGACCAGGAGCTCGTCCGGGTGGGCTTCCGCCTCATCCTGACCGCGCGCGGCCTCGACGTGGTCGGCGAGGCCGCCGACGGGGCGGAGGCGGTGGCGGAGGCGGCCAGGCTCGCACCGGACGTGGTGCTGATGGACATCCGCATGCCCGGCATGGACGGCCTGGAGGCGGCCCGCCGCGTCCTCGCCCACGACCCGCGCCGCCGGGTGATCATGCTGACCACGTTCGACCTCGACCGGTACGTCTACGCCGCCCTCACCCTCGGCGCCAGCGGCTTCCTCCTCAAGGACGTCACCCCCGAGCACCTGGCCGCCGCCGTACGCCTGGTCAACACCGGCGACGCGCTCCTGGCCCCCTCGATCACCCGCCGCCTCGTCGAGCGCTTCGCCGCCGCCGACCGTTCCCCCGGCCCGCCGTCCCCCGCCCTCCACAGCGACCTCGCCGCCCTGACGCCGCGCGAGCTGGAGGTGCTGACGCTCATGGGCAAGGGCCTGTCGAACGCCGAACTGGCCTACGCGCTGACCCTCAGCGAGGCCACCGTGAAGACGCACGTCGCCCGCATCTTCGCCAAGCTCGCCCTGCGCGACCGCGCCCAGGCGGTCGTGCTCGCCTACGAGACGGGCCTCGTCGCGCCCATGGCCGGGCAGGCCGACCTCAGACCAGGCCCACCATGAACCCCTCGTCCTTCACCCCCAGGTACGCCCCGGGCCGGTGCTGCCGCATCGCGTGCTCGATGACCGGGATGTACTTGGGGTTCGAGCCGAGCGGCAGCCGGTAGCCGTTCTCGACCGTGTGGAACTCCCACAGGTGCTCCATGTCCCGATGGCGGGCGCGGAAGCCCTGGTCGGCGGGGAACAGGTCGAGCCGGACCATCGTCTTGCGGAGAAGGTAGTCGGCGGGCTTGACCCGGCGCTGCCGCGTACGCGAGATGCCCACCCCGGACAGCTCCGCCCACGCCACGGCCCACGGCCGGCCCTGCGGGTCGTCCCAGCGCACCCCGAAGGCGTCGAGGACCAGCCTGCGCGGCCGGCCGATCTTCTTCCAGGCGATGACCGGCAGCAGGCCGATGAACAGGAAGACCAGCCCCAGGACCGCGACCACGACCGCGGTGCCCGTCCCGCCGGTGACCTGCCCGGTCAGCGCCGAGAAGATCGAGAGGAGCCCGATCACGCCCGCGACCGAGCCGCCGGCCAGCGCCTTGACCTTGGCGTCGGCGCCGACGTCGATCACCACGGGAGCCGGATAGGGGGCGTTCTGCGGGGGTTGGTGCATGGGAGGCCACGTTAGTCGCGGTCGGCAGCCGTACCGTCACGCTTCAACGTTTTGTGAAACATCTCCATGAACTTGCCCGGGCCCCGGACCGTTGATCCGGGAAACGAGGCGGAGGGGGACATACGTGACACAGACGGGGGCGGTTCCCGGTGCGGACGGCTGGATCGAGCGGGCGGCGGACGTCGACCGGGTCGTGGCCGCGCTGACCTCGGGGGAGAGCGGTCTGGTGATGGTGGTCCCTGAACGGGTCGGGACTGTGCGCGGCCGGCGCGGCGGGCCTGTTCGGCTTCACTTAACCACTGCTGATCGGGGGCCTCGCGGAGGCCCCCGATCCCCTTACGACAGCGCGTACGTCCAGCCGGGCATCCCGGGCACCGGCCCCGGGAACGGGCGGGCCCGCAGCGGGCTCAGCTCGGCGGGCGGCACCGCCGGGCACCTCGCGCCCCTGTCCGGCGCGGTGAGCGAGGTCAGGTAGCCGTCGATGGCGCCGGTCGGGCACTCGCCGCGCCCGTAGATGCCGTGTCCCCACCCCTCGTACGTGAGCAGCCGCGCCTCGCGCCCGATCTGGCGCGCCGCGTTGACCGCCCACGGGTAGGCCGTGGCGGGATCGTGCAGGGCGTTGCCGAGCAGCAGCGGGGGCGTGCCGGACACGCGCAGGCGGTGCTGCGGGTTCGGGACCGGGGCGGGCGTGCCGAGGCAGGCGACCGTGATCGGGTGGCCCGCGCCGCTGATGAGCATGTCCGGCGCGATGGCCGCCGACCTGCGCAGGTGCCGCGCGTAGTCCCGGTAGTCGCGGATGGGCAGCAGGTAGTCCTCGCAGAACACCTGGGTGGCGTCGTTGATCACCTCGTCCGCCGTGGCGGCCGGGGGCGTCAGGATCGCCCGCGCCGCCCGCGCGCCGCTGTCCAGGGCGTCGAGGAACTCGGCCAGCTCCTTGAACGCCGGGCCGTAGAAGGCGCCGAACGCCTGCTGGATGAGGTTCAGCCTGCTCAGCTTGACCCCGGGAGCACCCGGGAACTCCAGCTCGCCCCGGTCGGCCCGGGCCAGCAGGTCCCGCCACAGCGCCCGGACGTCCCGGCCGTGCAGCGCACACGAGGCGGTCCGGTCGCACCAGGCGACGAACTCCGCGAAGGAGTCCTGGGCGGCCCACGACTCGGTGTCGAGGAAGGCCGTCGTGCCGAGGCTGTGGTCCATGTTGCTGTCGAGCGCGAGGGCGCGCACGCGGCGGGGGTAGCGCTCGGCGTACAGCTGGCCGATCAGGGTGCCGTACGAGACGCCGTAGTAGGTGAGCTTGTCGTCGCCGAGCGCGGCGCGCAGGGCGTCGAGGTCGCGTACGACGTTGCCGGTGTGCACGTGGTCGAACAGCGGACCGGTGCGCTGCCGGCAGTCCTGCCGGTAGCGCTCGTTGTAGGCCAGCAGCGCCTCGAAGTCGGCCTGGCTCTTGATGGACAGCAGGTCGGGCGCCTGGACGGCGAGGTCCAGCGAGCACTGGATCGGGTGGCTGAGCCCCACGCCGCGCGGGTCGAAGCCGACCACGTCGAACCGGCTCGTGAGCTCGGGCGTGAGGCTGAGCCAGTCGTCCAGCACGGCCTGGACGCCGGAGCCGCCGGGGCCGCCCGGGTTGATCACGAGGGAGCCGATGCGGGCGGCCGGGCCGGTGGCCTTGCGGCGGGCCAGCGCGAGCTCGAACGTCTCGCCGCCGGGCTTGGCGTAGTCGATGGGAACGGTCAGCGTGCCGCACTCGGCCGTGGGGTCCTCCGCGCAGGGCGCCCACGAGATCGTCTCCACTGCCGCGGTGGCGGCGGCCGGGGTCAGCGGCACCAGGGGCGCGGTGAGCGTGCCTAAGAGGCTGATGGTCAGGACAGTTCTTCGCATGTCTCGTCCAATCCTCGGTCATTCGATCATGGACCGGATCGCCCGCGAGAACATCCGACTCCAGGAGGAAACAATCTGTCATCCCCGGGTACAGGACGGCGTCGGCCGGCCCCTCACCAGTTGCAGGCGCGTGGAATGCCCACGTGCAACATGCTGTTGTGCCACTCGTCTGATGTCGAGATTGTCTGAGCGACAACACATCTGCCCCTAGGGCGGAGGAGGAGGGCACATGCCTGACTACGGACACGACCTGCTGTTCGGGTCCTTCATCACGCCGGCGAACGCCGCGCCGAAGGAGGTGGTCTCGCTGGCACAGGAGTCCGAGGCCGCGGGGCTGGACCTGGTGACCTTCCAGGACCATCCGTACCAGTCGGCCTTCCTCGACACCTGGACGCTGCTGTCCTACGTCGCCGCGCGGACCGAGCGCATCCACCTGTCGGGGAACGTCGTCAACCTCCCCCTCCGCCCGCCGGCCGTGCTGGCCAGGGCCGCGGCCAGCCTCGACCTGCTGAGCGGGGGCCGGTTCGAGCTGGGCCTCGGCGCGGGCGGCTTCTGGGACGCGATCGAGGCCATGGGTGGGCGCCGGCTGACCCCGGGGCAGGCGGTGGACGCGCTGAGCGAGGCCATCGACATCATCCGCGGCGTCTGGGACGCGGGCAACAAATCGATCTTCCGGGTGGACGGTGCGTACTACCGGGTCGAGGGCGCCAAGCGCGGTCCCGCCCCGGCGCACGACATCGGGATCTGGCTGGGGGCGTACAAGCCGAAGATGCTCCGCCTCGTCGGCGCCAAGGCGGACGGCTGGCTGCCCTCACTGCCGTACATGCAGAGCCTCGACCAGCTCGCCGAGGCCAACGCGGTCATCGACGCGGCCGCGACCGAGGCCGGGCGCGACCCCGCCGCAGTCCGCCGCCTGCTCAACATCGGCGGCCGCTTCGGGCCGCGCAGCGACCGGCTCCTGTCCGGCCCGCCCGAGCAGTGGGCCGAGCAGCTCGCGGCGCTCACCCTGGAGTACGGCTTCTCCGGCTACGTCGTCATGGGCGACGACCCGGCCACCATCCGCACGTTCGGCCAGGAGGTCGCCCCGGCCGTGCGGGAACTCGTGGCCGCGGAGCGGGCCGGGAGCTAGGCGAGATCCCACAGCAGCCGGTAGTAGGCGATGCGCTCCTGGTCGGGCTCGATGCCGTAGCCCTCGTACACCCAGCTGTCGCACCCCGGCCCGTAGTCCTGCTCCGCGCTCCACGCCCCCACGGCGAGGTCCGCCCACCGGTCGGCGACGCCGAGCGAGCCGAGATCCACATGCGCCGCGACCGTGCCGTCGTCGTGCAGCAGCGTGTTCGGCACGCACGGGTCGCCGTGGCAGACCACCAGCCGGTCGATCGGCGGCGGCGCGTCCAGCCGCGCCCGGGCTTCGGCGAGAGTGAGCCGCTGGTGCTCAGGGGCCCAGTCGGCCGGCCCCTCACCGTCGGCGATGCGCTCGTCGGCGCGCGGCAGCCGCCGCGGCACGCCCCAGTCGAACGGGCACTCCGCGACGGGCAGGGAGTCGTGCAGCAGGCGCAGCCCCCGGCCGATCGCGGTCGCCGCGACGACCGGGTCGGCGGCCCAGCGCCGGTCCACCGCCGGCACCCCGGGCACCGCCTCGGTCACCAGCCACGCGCCCGCGCCGTCCGCGCCGTGTTCCAGCACCGACGGCACGCGTACCCACCGTGCCGCCCAGGCCAGCCGCTCCGCCTCGGCGGCCAGGTCGATCTCCGGAGTGCCCGCGGCGACCCACTTGACGTAGCGCGCCCCTCTCCCGCCGCCGCGCGTGTCGTCGAGGCGGAACGTCAGCCCGCCCAGCTCGTTGCGCCACACGGGAGTGATGGCGTCGCCCCGCGCCAGCGCGGTGACGACCGCCGGGACGGCGACGGCGCCGTCGGGGATCTCGGAGTCGGCTGGAATCCTCACAGGGACGGGATCCTCGCAGGTGGCCGCGCCGGCCCGCAAAGGGATTTTCGCCGGCGTACATCGCCGGCGCCCTGCCCGTGCGGGCGGGAGCATAATCGGAGCCATGCGCGTGGGGATCGCCCATCATTTCGGCTGGGCCGTGGCCGTCACGGCGTCGTCCGGCCACCGGGTGGTGGACCGCCGGCGGATCGACCTGATCGAGCCCGGCATGCCGGCGGCCCCCATCCACCACGAAGGCAAACCCCTCGACGACGCCGCGGCCGCGGAACTGGTGGCCCGGGTGCGGGCCTCGGCGTTCCGGGCGACCGCCGCCTCGCTGGACGACCTGGCCTCCGCGCTGCCCGGACCGATCGTCTCGCTCTCGCTCCGGGCCTGGCCGCTCGACTTCCCGGACGACATCGCCGTCCAGCGCCGCACACCGTACGAAGCCCGGGCGGACTCTGTCATGTACCGCCAGATCCTGGCCGTGCTCGCACACGCGCGGGGTTGGGCCGTCCACTTCTATGACGCCAAGGACGTCGAGGCGCGGGCGGCCGGAATCCTGGCCGAGCGGGCGGCCGAGACGCTCCACGGCCCGCGGGCGGCACTGGGGCCGCCGTGGACGAAGGACCATCGAATGGCACTCGCGGCGACGATCGTGGCCGCCGAATTTCCGGCCGCGCCGATTCGGTAAGGCGACCTTTTGATCGACACGAATGCGCTTCGCCGAGCGCGTACTATTACCTGGAGCCGAATTAGTCGTCTTCCTATCGTGGGAATCACTCTCACGGAAGGAAGAGATCATGCGTAAGCTCCTGGCAAGCGGTGTCCTCGCCGCTTCCTTGGCCCTTACGGGTCTTGCCACTGCCGCTCCTGCCCAGGCGAGCGCCACCGCCGGCACCACCACCATGAGTGAGACCACCGGCTGCCCCCAGGGCTACTACTGGCACAAGCACTGGTACAAGAAGTGGTACAAGGCCGGCCACTGGTGGAAGGGCCACTACCACAAGAAGGGCCACTACCACTACTCCTACAAGTGGCACTGCCACAAGAAGCGCTGATCCGCTGAAAAAAGGGGCCCGCCGATAATTGATCGGCGGGCCCCTTTTTCACGGGAAAATGCAGTGAGTATTTCTGCGCATCCGGCGCGCTTCACCCTCCGGTCGTCACTGACCTACGCGTCCGTCGATCCGCTCGCGCAACAGGTCGACGTGGCCCATGTGCCGGCCGTACTCCCAGACCATTCCGACCAGCGCCTCGCGCAGCGACATCGACCCGCCACCGCTGCCGTGCAGATTCAGGGGATCGTCGGCGGTGATGTCGAGACTGGGCGCCTCGGCCACGAACCGCGTGGAGAAGTCCACCTCAGCCCGCCAGGCCTCCCACGCCTCCGCCACCACCTGAGGGTCGGGAACGGCGCCGTCGAAATCACCGTCACGGTTGGTGTCGGAGCAGTAGAGCTTGGGCACGTCCTGGCCCGCCATCAGCACCCGGAACGTCGCCCGCTCCACCTCGGCCAGGTGCCGCACCAGCCCCAGGAGCGACATCGTCGACGGCTCGACCGACCGCCGCGCCATGGCCTCCGCATCGAGACCCGCGCACTTCATCTCCAAGGTCAGTCGTGCACAGCGCAGGGATTCGGCCAGCGTGGCGCGCTCGTCGCCCAGCGTGGGCCCGTGCTCACGCGGATCGTCGTCGGATGGCTTGCCGTCCGCGGTGAACATGTCGGCTCGTCGTGTCGTGGCCATGGTCGCCATCATCGGCGATGCGCCTGACGCCCCACAACCGAATATCGGCGCCCGCGAGACCGGGCCGGCCTCGGCTTGACCTTGACGCGACGTCAACGTCTTGACTGGTGGCAGGCAGCACCTGACCACCGGAAAGGCGTGTACCTCGATGACCCTGCCGTTCGACCGTCCCGGCCCCCTCTCACCCCCTCCCGAGTACGCCCGGCTCCGCGAGACCGCACCCGTCGCCCGGGTACGAACCCCGGACGGCCGCCCCGCCTGGCTCGTCACCTCCTACGACGCCGTCACGACCGTCCTGTCCGACCGCCGGTTCGGGCTCGCCCCGCCCGGCACCGCGTACCCCGGCAACGACACGCTGTTCCAGGACGGTGCGGCGCACGCGCGGCTCCGGCGGCTGGTGTCGAAGGCGTTCAGCCCGCGCGGCGTCGAGGCGCTGCGCGGTCGTGCTGAGCGGCTGGCGGACGAGCACGTCGCGGCGCTGGCCGCGGCCGGGCCGACCGCCGAGCTGGTGGCGGGGCTGGCCGCGCCGCTGTCGATCACGGTGATCGGTGAGCTGCTCGGCGTGGAGCTCGGCGACCGCGACCGGTTCCGGGCCGTGGCGGACGCGGCGAGCGGGGCCGACTTCGTGTTCGGGACCGAGGAGGAAGTGGCCCGGGCCGCGCGGGGATGGGAGGAGCTGGCGGCGTACGCGGCCACGCTGGTCGAGGCCAGGCGCGAGGCTCCCGGGGACGACCTGCTCAGCTCGCTCATCGCCGTACGGGACGCCGAGGACGGGCGGCTCAGCGACGGCGAGCTCGTCGCCATGACCGCCACCATCGTCTCCGCCGGCTACCTGTCGGCCCGCAACGCCATGTCCACCGCCGCCCTCCGGCTCCTCACCGAAGGACGGCTGGCCGGCCTGGCCGGCGCCACCCCGGAGCAGCTCGGCGCGACCGTCGAGGAGGTCCTGCGCATGCAGGCCGGGCTGACCGGCGAGCCCTTCCCCCGGTACGCGCAGACCGGCCTCGACCTGGCCGGGGCCGCGATCGCCGCCGGTGACCTGGTGCTGGTACGGCTCGAAGCCGCCCACCGCGACCCCCGCCACTTCGCCGCCCCCGACACCTTCCAGCCGGAGCGGCGGTCGAGCCCGTCCCTGGTGTTCGGCCACGGCATGCACTACTGCCTCGGCGCGCCGCTGGCCCGCCTCGAACTGGCCGCCGCGCTCGGTGCGCTGGCCCGGCGGCTGCCCGGCCTGCGCCTCGCGGGTTCGGTCGAGGACGTCGAATGGGTACGCGACGGGGTCGACCTCGGCCCCGCCGCCCTCCACGTCACCTGGTGACCGTTCACAGGGCCGCCTTCCGAGTCCCGCTCAGCTCCCGGCGGCGGTGTCGGATCGGCGGAGGAGGAGCGTGACGAAGCCCAGCACGCCGCGGTAGCCGTTGAGCCACAGGTCGCGATGGTCACGAGCGGCGGCCAGGGCCGCGTCGCCGTCCGGACCGGGGTGGGCGAGCGCCCAGCGGGTCAGGGTGCCGGTCCAGGACCACTCGTACTCGTCCCACTCGTCGAGGGTGCTGGTGTGGCCGTAGACGGTGGCGAAGCCGGCGCTCTCCATGCGCTCCACCGTGCCGGCCAGGTCGGCGAGCTCGCCGGGCTCGGCGTCCAGCCGGGCGAGGAGCTCGGGCGCGGGCGGCCGCTCCCAGAAGCCCTCGCCGACCAGGGCGAGCCCCGAGGGCGGGCGCAGGTGGCCGCGTACGGCACGCAGGGTCGGCGCGAGCCCGCCGAAGGCGTGCGTGGCGCCGACGGACAGCACCAGGTCGTACGTCCCGGCGGAGGCCGTCTCGGAGGCCGGCTCGGAGGACGGCTCTGAGGCCGCGCCGGAGGTGAAGTCGGCGGCCGGCATCCGGTGCAGCCGGAGCCGGTCCGAGACGCCGCGGCGCTCCGCCTCCTCCGCGGCGCGGGCCAGGGCCCGCTCGGAGACGTCCACCCCGTCGGCCGTCGCGTCCGGACAGAGCGCCAGTGCCCGCGTCAGCCACGCCGCCTCGCCGCAGCCGAGGTCGAGGATGCGGGCCCGCGGCGGCAGCTTCGCCCGGCCGAGCAGGCGTTCGAGGCTGCTCTCGCTGATGGGCGCGGAGACGGGATGGTCCCCGTGGGCGACGCCGCTGATCTGATCACGTTCCATCCGAGGGAATATGCCTGATCAGCGGCCGGATGCCAAAACGCGGCGCGGAAACTTCCCCGGGTTCCCGTCACGTTTCGTCTCCCGCGTCCGTCATATCGGCGAACCCGGACCCCCGGGGTTTGAAGACGACATGGGAGCTGAGAGAGACATGACGAACACCGATCTGCGCGGCGCGGTCGAGGGCAGGGTCCTGGTGCCCGGCGACGACGGGTTCGAGCAGGCGGCCACGGCGTGGAACCTGTCGGTACGCCAGCCCGTGGCCGCCGTCGTGGCGGCCACGGACGCCGATGACGTGGCGGCCCTGGTGCGGTACGCGAACAAGGCCGGGCTGACGGTGAGCGCCCAGCCGACCGGCCACGGCGCCTCGGGCGACACCGACGGGGTCGTCCTGCTGCGTACCGGGCTGCTGGGCGGCGTCGAGGTCCGCCGCGAGGAGCGGGTGGCCCGGGTGGGCGCCGGGGTGAAGTGGGGCGAGGTGCTGACGCAGGCCGGGCCCCTCGGCCTGACCGGCCTGGCCGGGAGCAACCCCGCCGTCGGCGTGGCCGGCTACACCCTCGGCGGCGGCCTGAGCTGGTTCGGCCGCAGGCACGGCTTCGCGGCCGACAGCGTGCGCTTGTTCGACGTGGTGGGCGCCGACGGCGAGCCGGCCACGGTGACCGCCGGGTCGGACCCGGACCTGTTCTGGGCGCTGCGCGGCGGCGGTGGCGACTTCGCGCTGGTCACGGCGATCGAGTTCGAGCTGTATCCCGCGCCCGCCCTGTACGGGGGGCGCATGATGTGGCCGGGCCACCGCGCCCGCGAGGTGTTCGAGGCCTTCCGCGAGATCACCGCCGAGGCACCGGGCGAGCTGTCCGTATGGTTCAACCGGGTGCAGTTCCCCCAGGCGCCGGCCATGGTCACCGTGGACGCCGCCTTCCTCGGCGAGGAGGGCGAGGGGCGCGCGCTGCTCGCCCGGCTGGACAAGATCGACGATGTGATCGCCGACAAGCGCGGGCCGATGGCCGTGGCCGACCTCGGCGACATCACCGCCGAGCCCACCGACCCGGCGCCCGTACGCTCCCGCACCGAGCTGCTCACCGGCCTGGACGACGCGGCGGCGGAGGCCCTGCTGGACACGCCGATGGAGCCGCTGGTCGCCGTGCAGGTCAGGCACCTGGGCGGGGCGCTGGCCGCCGCCCGGCCGGACGCGGGGCCGAGCGGTCCCATGAGCGAGCCGTACCTGGCCTACCTGCTCGGCGGCGCGTTCAACCCGGAGATGGCCGCGGCCGTGAGCGAGCGGCAGGGGGCGTTGGCCGAGCAGCTCGGGTCGCTGGTGAGCGGGCGCAAGCCGTACACGATGCTGGGCGGCGGGGACCGGGCCGCGGCCGCCTTCCCCGAGCCGGACCTCACCCGGCTGCGGGACATCAAGCGGGCCCGCGACCCGCACGGCGTGCTGCGCGCCAACTTCCCCGTCCTCGCGTAGACCCGGCGGGGCGGGGGCGCGCCCGCCCGAAGCCTCCGGTCAGAGGATCTGGCCGGAGGCGAAGGCGTGGCTGCGGCGCACCAGCTCCCACACCGTCTCCAGCTCGTCCTCGTCGCGCGGCCCGTACAGCAGGACGAGGGTCGGCGGGCAGCGGCCCTCGTGCACGATCGGGTGCAGCTCGGCCCACCCCTTCTCGACGGCCTCGGCCGCGTCGGCCTCGGGCAGGAGCGCGTGCAGGCTCCCGTCGAAGCGGCCGTGCAGGTGCGCGAACTCGGTGCTGTCGCGGACGAACGCCGAGCCCGGCCCGAACGCGTGCGCCGGCTCCATGTGCAGCGCGCGCGTCTCGGGCAGCGAGACGACGCTGGGACCGGTGCGTACGTGGTCCAGCCCGGACATGCGCCGCCACAGCTCCTCCTGCAGCTCCACCGGGGCGATCTGGTCGAGCTGCTGGTGCGGGATCTCCGGAGTGGTGGTGGGCCGCTCACCCAGCCGCTCCCCGAGAACGAACAGAGCGGATGTAATGGTCATCTCTGTCTCTTTAGTGCTCACACTTAGTTATCGTACAATTACCCTCGGTCGGCTCTCCATGGTGGTACGTCCTCGACGTCGCGGACGCCGCGCAGCGCCACATGGACCGGCAGCGGCGACAGGACGATGATCGCCCCGGCCGCCCACAGGGTCGCCCGCGGCCCCGCCACCTCGCCGAGCATCCCCCCGAGCAGCGCGCCGAGCGGGAACAGGCCCATCATGAAGCAGCGCATCGTGGCGTTGACCCGGCCGAGCAGGTGCCCGGGGCACAGGTGCTGGCGCAGGCTGACGCTGGTGACCGCGTACACGATCTGGCCCAGCTCGCCGGCCGCCGTGCCCACCACGAGCAGGCCGGCCCCCCACCCGGGTCCCGCCAGGGGGCCGAGCAGCGTGACCGGGCCGGTCACGGCCAGGGACAGCCAGATGATCCGGGCGGAGCCGAAGCGCCGGGCCAGGCGGGGCGTGAGGGCCGCGCCGATCATGACGGTGACCGAGCCGAGCGCGAGCACGATCCCGATCACCGTGGGCGGCAGGCCGATCGTGCGGACCATGAAGATGAAGGAGACCGCCGAGGCCATCGCGAACGAGAAGTTGCAGGCCGCGCTGGTGAGCAGGAGGGCGCGAAGGAGCCGGGTCCGCCCGACGAACGCCAGGCCGTCCCGGATCTGCGTCCCGAGCCGGACCCCGTCCGTACGGCTCGGCGCGGCCGGCTCGCGCGTCCTGATCGCCAGCAGCGACACGGCCGACACCGCGAACGTCACGGCCTGGATCAGCACGACGTTCGCGGCGCCGAGCAGCGTGGTGGCCCAGCCGCCCAGGCCCGGCCCGACGAGCTGGCCCCCGGCGCGTACGGTCTCCATGGCCGAGTTCCCGGCGAGCAGTTCCGCTCTGCCGACCACGGACGGCAGGTAGCTCTGGTAGCCGACGTCGAAGAAGACCCTGGCCACGCCGGTCAGCAGCGAGACCAGCACGAGCTGGGCGAGGGTCGGCGTCCCGAGGAGCGCCGAGAGCGGGATCGTTGCCAGGAGGACGGCGCGGGCCAGGTCGGCGGCGACGAGGACGGGCCGGCGGCGGCACCGGTCGATCCAGGCGCCGGCGGGCAGCCCGATCAGCGCGAACGCGACCGTTCCCGAAGCCGTGACGAGCCCGAGCTGCATCGGGGACGCCTGCAGGGTCACCACCGCGAGCAGCGGGATCGCGACCGCGCTGACCTGGGCGCCCAACTGGCTGGTGGTCTGGCCGAGAAGCAGGAGCCGGAAGTCGCGGCGCCGGAACGGGGGATCACTGGGCACGAAAGCCTCCAGAGAGCTGGTGGGTGTGCCCCCACCCGCAGCTCCGAAGGCGTCGCTAGGGGAGGGGGACGTTACCGGCCCTCGCCGCAGCCGTCAAACCCGACAGGGCGGGCGGGTAGGCGAACTCCTGGACACCGGCGAAGGTCTGCGGTCCGGTGATGCGGTAGCCGTGGGCGCTCTCGCTCGCCGCGTGCTCGGGACCGACGTCGACGGTGTCGGCGGTCGACCAGACGCCGTTGACCTTCTGCCTGACGACGTACAGGAACTCGTTGAAGTCCTGGTAGGAGGAGACGAACGTGTTGACGACGGTCAGCGAGCGACGGCCCGCGGTCAGGGACGGCGGGATGTCGGCGCTCTGGTCCTTCCACCGGTAGACGCGCTCCACGTGCAGCGGCTGCCAACCGCCGGCGGGGACCCCGTTCACGGTGATGGTGGCGCGCTGCATGCCGATGCCGGCGTCGAGGCGGCGGATGAGGCGTACGCCGGTGTTGGCCGGATCGACGGTCACGGTGAACCGGCTCGACCCGCCCTGGCCGAACGCCCGGCCGTCGTCGGCGACGGTACGGCCCCGAGGGGGTTCGGACGTGCCGCGACCCGGCAACCAGAAGCCGGCCAGCACGCCCAGCGACGCGGCCGCGAGCGAGGCGAGCATCGCGACCACGAGCATCCGACGCCGGCCCGGCCCGGGGTTGGGGGCGGGGGCCGTCTGGTGGGGAAGTGCGGCGAGCTGCGCCGCCACGGTCGAGGCCCCGGTCGTGGTGGGTCGCCCGGGCGCGGTGGCCTGCCCGGTCAGGGCGGGCAGGCGCGCGATGCGTACCCGCTCCCAGGCCTGCTCCCACGCCGGGAGCCGCTGCTCGGGCACGCGGCACGCGCGCAGGAACGCCACCATCACCGCCTTCTTCGGGAAACGGCGACCGGCCAGCATGTCCGCGCAGGTGGCCCGCGGCAGCCGGGTGCCGCCCGCCTTGTCCGCCCGCCCCTCCAGCTCCCGCAGCGACACGTCGGCCCGCGCGAACTCCTCGGCCAGCAGCCTCACCAGGTCCTCGTGCCGGGTCACCGACTCCAGGCCGGGCGCGGGCGGTTCCCCGGCGACCTGGAGGCCCTCGCACCCTTCCGCGTCCACGCCCATCGTCCCGGACCCTGCCCTCTCGCCGCACCTGATCGTGATTCACAGTGTACGAACGATGACTCTTCGTGTCCGAGAATTTCCGAGCCGCGACGGCCGCCGTCCGAGCCCGGCCGAGTCCGTCCGCGACCCCTGTTGGACACCCCGATCGCATGGCTTGGCTGGGCTCCGCACGACAGGCACGAAGGGGGAATCACATGCGCGTCAGCAACCGGCCCGCCGGCGTCACCGTGGCCACGGCCTGGCGTTCGTGCGCAGGTGGGCGTTCGCGGCGGGGCGCGGCACCCCCGCGGCGCCCGCGACCGCCGCCGAAGCGTCCCGGGCGCCTCTGACGGGGTCTCCCGTGCCTGCGCTGCGCGGGAGGCCCGCGGGGCTCACGCCAGGGAGTCGATCCAGCGCTCCAGGCGGCGGCCCTCCATGGCCATGAGGCCGGGGTCGCGGAAGGTGTTGGTCAGCAGCGCGACGCCCTGGTACGCGGCCATCAGCGCGACCGCCAGCTCCCGGGCGTCGTCCCGCCCCATGGCCCGGAACTGGCTCTCGATCCAGCCCAGGAGCCCTCCCATGACCTTGGCGATCGCGCGGTCCAGGCCGTCGTCGCGCTTGTCCAGCTCGGAGGCGAGGGTGCCGGTCGGGCAGCCGAACTGGGCGGTGAGGTCGCGCTCCTCGATCCAGCCGTGCAGCAGCGCCTTGAGCCGCTCCGGCGGGGTGGGGAGCCGCTCCAATGTGTCGATCATGGTCTCGAGGTGGCGGCCGTGCGCCTCGATGGCCGCCTCGATGAGCTGGTCCTTGGTCTTGAAGTAGTAGTAGACGTTGCCCACCGGGACGTCGGCCGCACGCGCGATGTCGGCGAGCGTCGTCTTCTCCACCCCCTGCTCGTGCAGCACTCGTACGGCGGCGCCGGCCAGCCGTTCCCGCTTCCCCGCCCGTGTTGAGTTAGTCACCTGACTCACTATAGACAGGCCCGCCCTCGGCCCGCTATGGTCCCGAACTAAGTCAGTCAACTAACTAACTCCATGGGAGCGAATCCATGATCGTAGTCACGGGTGCCACCGGTCAGGTCGGCGGCGAGCTGGTGAGGCTGCTCGCCGCCGCGGGCGAGCGGGTGACCGCGCTTTCCCGCCGGACCGTCTCCTTCCCCGAGGGCGTCCGGCACAGCGCCGGCGACCTGGCCGAGCCCGCGAGCCTGAAGCCCGCCCTCGACGGCGCCGATGCGTTGTTCCTGCTCGTCGCCGGTGAGGACCCGCGCGCCGTCCTGGGCGAAGCCGTGGCGGGCGGGATCCGCCGCGTCGTCCTGCTCTCCTCCCAGGGCGCCGGCACCAGGCCGCACGCGTACGGGCACCCGGTCGCCTTCGAGCAGGCCGTGCGCGAATCGGGGCTGGAGTGGACGATCCTGCGCCCGGGCGGCTTCGACTCCAACGCCCTGGCCTGGGCCGAGCCCATCCGCGCCCACCGCACGGCCGCCGCCCCGTTCGGGGACGTCGCCCTGCCGGTCATCGACCCGGCCGACATCGCCGAGGTCGCGGCCGCGGTGCTGCGTCAGGACGGGCACGGCGGGCGTACGTACGAGCTCACCGGCCCCGAGCCGGTCACCCCGCGCCGGCGGGCCGCGGCCATCGGCGGCGCCCTCGGGACGGAGGTGCGCTTCGTCGAGCAGACCGAGGAGGAGGCCCGCGCGCAGATGTCGCGGTTCATGCCGGCGCCGGTCGTCGAGGGCACCCTGGCCATCCTCGGCACGCCCACCGCCGCCGAGCGGCGGGTCAGCCCGGACGTGGAGCGCCTCCTCGGCCGCGCCCCGCGCACGTTCGCCGACTGGGCCGCCCGCAACGTCGCGGCCTTCCGATGACGACGACCACTGCACTGCCGGGCCCGGCGGAGTCCTTCCTCGCCGAGCCGCGCGTGGCCACCCTGACCACGCTGCGCCCCGACGGCTCCCCGCACGTGGTCGCCGTCCGCTTCACCTGGGACCGCGACGCGGGGCTGGCCCGCGTGCTGACCGTCGCCGCCTCCCGCAAGGCCCGCAACCTGGCCGCCCCCGGGCGGGCCGCGCTCTGCCAGGTCGAGGGCTTCCGCTGGGTCACCCTCGAAGGCGCCGCCACCGTGTCCCGCGATCCGCGCCGGATCGCCGAGGCCGCCCGCCGCTACACCCGGCGCTACCTGTCACCGCCGCCCGATCCGCCCGGCCGGGTCGTGATCGAGATCGCGGTGGACCGGACCCTGCACCTCAACATCGGAAAAGGACCATGAACATGCCCATCCAGAACGTGCTCGACTCCACGATGTCCTACCGGGAGCTCGGCGAAGGCGCGCCGATCGTCCTCCTGCACGGCAACCCGACCTCCTCCCACCTGTGGCGCGACGTCATGCCCGCCATCGGCCGGGGCCGCCGCCTGGCCCCCGACCTGATCGGCATGGGGGAGTCCGGCAAGCCCGCCGTCGCGTACACCTTCGCCGACCACGCCCGCTACCTGGACGCCTGGTTCGACGCCCTCGACCTGGACGACGTGCTGCTCGTCGGCCACGACTGGGGCGGCGCGCTGGCCTTCGACTGGGCCTCCCGCCATCCCGGCCGGGTGCGCGGCATCGCCTTCACCGAGGCCGTCATCAAGCCGATGACCTGGGAGGAGTTCCCCGAAGGCGGTCGCGAGCTGTTCCGGGCCATCAAGACCGAGGGCGTCGGGGAGGCCATGATGCTGGACGACAACGCCTTCCTCCGCGAGGGCCTGCCCGCCACCGTCCCGACGCTGACCGAAGCGGACATGGCGGCCTACCTGCGGCCGTACCCGACCAGGGAGAGCCGGCTGCCGCTGCTGCGCTGGGCCCGCTCGATGCCGCTGGACGGCGAGCCGGCCGACGTCGTGGCCCGGATCGAGGCGTACGACCGATGGCTGGCCGCCAGCGTGGAGGTGCCGAAGCTGCTGATCGACTTCCGGCCCGGCCCCGGCACGATGTGGACGCCGGAGACCATCGCCTGGTGCGCGGCCACCATCGCCTCCCTCGAGATCGTGGCGCACGAGGAGGTCGCCGGGCACCACACCCCGGAGGACCACCCGCACGTCATCGCGGCGGACGTGCGGGAGTGGATGTCCAAGCAGGGGTGGTAGCCCGGCCCCCCGTGCTCAACCGACGGGTGCGGCGATCTGGATGCGGTCGATGTCCGGCGCGTAGCCGGCGGAGGCGTTGCCGAACGTGATCGTGTTCGCGCCCGCCGCCAGGACCACGTCCACGACCGTGGTGCGGTAGTTCGACCAGCCGAGCGTGTTGCGGAAGTAGTGCCGGCGGGCGGCGCCGCCGTTGACCGAGATGTCGGCGTAGCGGTCGACGATGTTGGTGTTGTAGTTGGTCGCGCCCTCGCCGAGCTCCCCGTTGGCGTACGTGACGACCATGCGGTAGCGGCCGGCGGCCGGGACGGTGACGTTGTTGAAGCGCAGGGTGTTGGCCGCGCCCGCGCCGATGTAACCCACGTAGCCGCCGCCCGACGCGGCGGCGTTGGCGGCCGCGCGGGCGGTGCCGCCCAGCGTGTTGGCGGTGGATTCGGCCTGGTAGGAGGTGATGGTGCCGGTCGCGGGGGTGACCTCGAGGTAGTCGAGGTTGACCGCGTCGCGGTCGTCGGTGGCGTACGCGCCGACGTCCACGCGGTTGATGCCGGCCGTCAGGAACACCTTCGTGGTGACCGTGTTCCAGGTGTTCCAGTCGGCGGTGCCGGGCAGGGCGACGTCGGTGAGGTCGGAGCCGTTGAGCCGCAGCCGCACCGATCGGGCGGCCGGGGCGCCGTTGTACGGGCCCGCCGAGTACCTCAGGGCCAGGTCGTAGTAGCCGTCGTTCGGCGCCGTCACCACGAAGTTCGTGCTCGCGGTGGTGCTGGCGCCGTACCCCTCGGAGAAGGACGTGCCCGAGTAGCCGGTGTTGGGCCCGTACGTGACGCGCGCCGAGCCGGACAGGGCGGCGTACTCGGCCTCGTAGCGGGAGCCCGCCGGCGACAGGTCCTTGTCCGGCGTCACGATCACGTGGTACGCCGAGGAGCCCTTCAGCCCCGTCAGCGGGATCGTGATCTGCCCGCCGGCGGCCGTGAAGTCCGACTCGGTCACCCGGTAGGGGCCGGGGGAGGGGTTCAGCCCGGTGTCGTCCACGCCCCACACCGTGGCGTGCACCGTGCTCCCCAGCGCGGCGGGGATGCCCCGGACCACGAGGTTCGTGTCGTAGACGCCGGAGGCGGGGTTGTTGCCGCCGAAGATCACCCGGGCCTGCTTCCGCGCCGGGTCGTACGCGGCCAGACCCTGCAGGGAACCGCCGGGCGCGGGCGGGGTCACGGCGACCGTGGTGCCGGTCAGCTCGCCGTACCACTTGTACAGCCACCACCCGCCGGTCGCCTGGTTGTTCCTGGTCACCAGGTCGTTGAGCCCGCCGGCCGTCGTCCAGTACGCCAGGCAGCCGTCGACCTTGCTGTTCTCGAACCTGGCCACGAACTGCACCAGATTCCCCGGCACGCCCAGGTCGCCGGACGAGCGGCCGTACTCGTTGATCGTGATCGGGCGCGGCGCGATCCCGAGGCTCGTCTCCATCGCCCGGTAGTCGGCGTAGTGGGTGTGCCAGCCGGTGAAGAAGTCGTTCCCGAGCTCGTGCCAGGTGGTGACGTCGGGCAGCACGCCGTTGTCGCGGGCGAACGTCAGGAACGCGCGCAGGTCCGCCGAGCGGTAGGAGGCGAAGTTCGGGCCGGCGATGCGGGCGCCCGGGTCGATGGAGCGGATGCGCTGGTGGACGGCCTTGTAGTCGTTGAGGAAAGCGGTCAGGTTCCCGGCATACCAGATCTGGTCGGGCTCGTTGAAGGGCACGTAGACGTACGAGGTCCGGTACGGGTCGGCGACGACCTTCCTGGTCATCGTGTCCACCTTGGCCAGGTAGTCGGCCAGGCCGAGCCGCTCGTACGGCCACTCCTTGTAGATGTCCTGCATGTAGATCTGGATGTCGCGGCCGCCGACCCGCTTGAACATGGGCGCGATCTTCAGCGCGTCGCCGTTCGGGTGCTGCCGGCCGTCGGGGGCCTTCTGGGCGGTGACCTGGGGTTTGAGGGCGGCGAGCATGGTCTCGTTCGGGATGCCCTCGTCGCCGAGCCCGTACAGGAAGCCGGTGGCGCCGTAGCGCAGCGGGCCGGTCGGCGTCGCGAGGTCCACGACGAGCTGGGACGCGGCCCGCGCGGGGGTCGCGGGCAGGGTGCTGGTCACGATGATCGCCGCCGCCAGAGCCGCCGCCGACCAGGCATTCTTCCTCCACATGACAGTACGGCCTCCTGATGTGACCGGTCACAGATTCTGCTTGAGTGTGATCGGTCACATGGGGCAGGGAAAGAGGGTGTTATCGGCTTGTTACCGGGAAATGTCGCCCGGCCGAATGCATACGCGTGTTGGCCTACACTTGTTGTCATGCCTTTCACCGAAAGATCCGCCGGGACCCGGGCCTCCATTCTCGCCGCCGCCAGGAAGCTGCTCATCGAGCGGGGCTACGAGGCCATGACGATCCGGGCGGTCGCGTCGCTGGTCGGCGTGGACCCGTCGATGGTCATGCGCTACTACGGCAGCAAGGCCGGGCTGTTCAGCGCCGCCGTGGACGTGGACCTGCAGCTCGGCAAGGTCGAGCGGCCGCCGCTGGACCGGCTGGGCGAGCTGCTCGTACGCCACTTCCTGGCGCGCTGGGAAGGCGATCTGTCGGACGACGTGCTGATCCTGCTGCTGCGCTCGGCCAGCACGAACCCCATGGCCGCCGAGCGCATGCGTGAGGTGTTCGAGCAGCAGATCGCCGCGTTCGTGGCCCGCGCGACCGGGGCCGACGACGCCGCGTACCGGGCCGGCCTGGCCAGCACCCAGCTCCTGGGGCTGGCCCTGACCCGGTACGTCCTGCGGTTCCCGCCGATGGTGGACGCCGAGGTCGAGACGCTCGTACGCGACATCGGGCCGGTGCTGCAGCGCTATCTGGCGGGCGCCTAGCGGGTGCTATTCCCCGTGTAGCGCCTCCTGTCCGAGACCTGGAAACACCTACGGACAGGGAGAGACGGATGACGATTCTCGTGACCGGCGCCACGGGGACGGTCGGCCGCCAGATGGTGGCGCAGCTCGTCGAGCGGGGCGCGCGCGTACGTGCCTTGACCAGGAACCCGGCGGCGGCCGGGCTGCCCGCCGGGGTCGAGGTGGCCTGCGGCGACCTGGCGGTGCCGGAGACGCTGGCCCCGGCGCTGGAGGGCGTGACGGGGCTGCACCTGATCACGTTCGGCGGCGACGACTACGCGCCGCTCCGGACCGGCCCCGAGCTCGTCGAGCTGGCGGCGAAGGCGGGCGTGACGCGCGTCAGCGTGCTGAGCAGCTGGGACGAGACGTCGGTGGAGGAGGCGCTGCGGGCGGGTGAGCTGGGGTGGACGCAGTTGCGCTGCGTCGAGTTCATGGCCAACGCGCTCGACTGGGTGGCCTCCGTGCGGGAGGAGGGCGTGGTGCGCGTCCTCGGCAACCACCCCGGGGCCGTGGTGCACGAGGCGGACATCGCCGCCGTGGCCGTGGCGGCGCTGGTCGAGGACGGGCACGCGGGGCAGGCGTACGCGCTGACCGGGCCGGAGGCGCTGACCCCGGCCGAGCGGGTCCGGCTGATCGGCGAGGCCGTCGGGCGGGAGATCCGGTTCGAGGAGCTGAGCGAGGAGGGGTACCGCGCCTCGATGCGGGCGGCGGGGGTGAGCGAGGAGCTGATCGAGTTCGGGGTCGGGCTCGGCGTCGATCCGCCGGAGGTGGGATCGGTCGTGCTGCCGACCGTGGAACAGGTCACGGGACGTCCCGGGCGCACGTTCGCCCGCTGGGCCGCCGAGAACGCCGCCGCCTTCCGGAACTGACGAGGGGAAATATCACGACAATTCGCCCACCGCATCGACATTCCGCAGCAGGACCTTGGCCCGGGCCAGCCCCAGCCCTGGGCCGGGCTGCTCGCCCAGGGCGCGCGGTATCGGCGTTCACCCCGGCGTCCGGACTCCCTGCCGAGACCGTTCCGGACACCGCCGCCGCTACTGGGTGGGTCCGCTGCCTTGGGGTGTGTAGGTGGGTGGTCAGGGGCCTGTCTTGAGCGCCCGCTTAAATCGTCTTAGTTTGGATTTAAGCGAACGCTCAAAACAGTCTGCGGGGACGGATCATGCCTGATGCGGTCGTGGTCGGTGGCGGGATCGGTGGGCTGGCGGCGGCGATCGCGTTGCACCGGATCGGGTGGCGGGTCACCGTCCTGGAGCGGGCGGCCGGGTTCACTGAGATCGGGGCCGGGCTGGCGCTCTGGCCGAACGCCATGCGCGCCCTCGCCGAGCTGGGCCTGGCCGAGCAGGTACGGGCGATCGCCGCAGTGGAGACGGTCGGCGGCGTACGGAACCGGGCCGGGCGGCCGGTCCGGTGACGTTGGCCGGTCCGCGTCGGTCAGTGGGGCCCGACGCGGTGACCCTGGTCCGGTCAGGGTGGGCCGCTCTGCTGGAGGAAAGCCGGTCTGGTGGGGAGCGGCGGTCAGTTGGGTCAGTGGGACCTGATGCGGTGAGCCGGTGCTGGGACGTCGGCCGGTCCGGTGGGTCAGTTGGGCCAGTGGACCTCCGAGGGGGGTTGGTAGCGGCAGGTGGAGCCGGTGGAGATCGAGGCGCGCAGGTGGGCGGCCAGCTCGGGGTGGCGGTGGTCGAGTTGGCGGAGGGTGTTGCGGATGCGGTTGGTGACGGCCTTGCGGGCGCGTTCGGCGTCGTCGCCGAGACGGCGCGGACGGCCGCCCAGGCCGGTGGCGGTGCGCAGCTCGTCCAGCAGGGCCTGCCGCTCCGCGTCGAACTCGGCCGCGCGGCGGTCGTCGCCCAGCTCCACGGCCCGGTCGATCTCCTCGTCGAGCACCTCCAGCCGACTGCGGTAACGCGTCCTGGCCTCCTCGTCGAGGACGTCGTCACCGCCCATGCTCCGGGCCGCGACCACGACCTGCCCGCCCGGCGGGTTGAGCAGGTCGACCGCGGACACGTCGCTCCCCGGCCGGCCGATCAGGACGCGCAGGTCGGCCAGGCCCTTGGAGTCGGGCAGGTGCACCGTCCGGCCGGCGAAGGTCAGGGTCCAGACCTCCCCGTCGAAGCGGAAGGCGTTGCCGCCGCCCGGGCGCGGCAGGCGTACGAGCATGCCGAGGTCCGCGGCCTCCCGCTCCACCTGCTCGATCAGCGCGGAGGCGTCGTCGCCGCGAGCCTGGAGAGCCTCCGCCAGGCTGGCCCGGGACTCGATCGACCAGGGACGGGCGCCCAGGAGGTCGGCGGCGCGGTAGGCAGAGGTGAAGCCGGCGATCGCGTCGTCCCAGCGCTCCTGGGCCGCGTCGAGCACGGCCGCCCAATGCGCGTACGGGCCCTCGACGGCGACGGTGGCCGTGACACCCCATTGGCCGACGTAGGGGGAGATCGCGGCCCTGGCGTGCGCGCAGAGCACGGGATCCTTCGACCGGGCGGCCGCCTGCGCCTGGAACCTCAGCCACAGCGGCGCCATCCACCGCAGGTACTGCTCGCCCGCCGCCATGATCTCCGCCAGCCGGTGTACGGCGGCCTCGCTCCCGTCGTCCCGCTGCACGGCCGTCACGGCGTCGTACAGCGGGAAGTGCCGGCTGCCCGCGCGCTCCATCTCGGTGAGTACGCCCTCGGCCACGTCGAAGCGGCTCCTGAGCAGGGCGGCCGACCAGCGTTGGATCCAGCGCAGGTCCCGCCTGCCGAGGCCCGGCTGCTCGCCCAGCTCGTAGGCGGCGTCGATGTGCGCGTCGGCCTCGTCGAAGCGGCCGGTGAGGGTGGCGAACATGGCCTTGAGCACGGCGGACTCGTGCTGGAACAGCGCCAGGTCCGTATCGGCCGCCCGGGAGACGAAGGCGCGCTGCTCGGTCAGGCAGCGAGGGTCGCCCAGCTCCAGCAGTGCGCCGATGCGCCACGAGCGGGCCGTCAGGTCGAGCTGCCGGTCCTGTCTGCGCCGCGCCACCGACGACAGCTCCTCGGTGATGGCCAGCCGCTCGGCCGTGGTGCCCGGCGCCCAGATGGCGCCCAGCCTGGCCAGCAGGCTGTAGCCGAGCGCCTCGTCGTCGTCGCCCTGCCTGGCCAGGTCGGCGGCGACCTCACTCAACTCCCGCGCCGCCGCATCCAGCCGGCCCCCATCGTCCCGGCCCCCGCCGTCTCGGCCCCCGCCGTCTCGGCCCCCGCCGTCTCGGCCCCTGCCGTCTCCGTCCCCGTCGTCACCCCGGCTCGGTCTCGGCGTCGAGGCTGGCGGCGGTTTCAGGGGCGGTTGGCCTGTGCTCGCGGTTTCAGGCTGCGGGGAGGGCGGCCGAAGGGCCGGAGCGGGCCCCGGTGGTGCAAGGTGGACGAGTCGGCGGTGGGCCTCGTGGACGAAGTCGGTCCAGCGGCCCTGGCTCGAGTAGCAGAGCTCGTGCAGCTTCAGCGCCGCGATGGCCAGCAGGTCGGGTGCGTCGAGCCGGCGGGTGATCGCGATGGCCGCCTCCACGGTGCGCACCCCGGCGGCGGAATCTCCGGCGCGGTGCTGGGCCACCCCCAGGTCGAGCCCGATCGTGGCCCGGCGGCGGGGGTCGGTGGCAGGTGTGAGCTCCAGGGCGCGGCGGTAATGGCCGACGGCCTCCTCGTCGGCCATCCGGCCCTCGGCGTCCCTGGCTGCGGCGAGGAGCAGGCCGGGAGCCTCGGGGACGGCGGCCAGGTAGGCGTGGTGGGCGCGGGTGGCCGGCAGTGCCGTGTCCAGGGCGCGCAGGGCGGCCGCGTGCAGGGCGCCTCTGGTGGGCTCGTCGAGCTCGGCGTAGAGGGTCTCGCGCACCAGGTCGTGGACGAAGGCGAACCGCCCGGAGCCGTGTGAGGTGACGAGCTTGGCGGACACCGCCTGGTCCAGCGCCTGACCCACCGGCCCGGACGAGACCAGCGCCGGCTGCCGCCCGGACGGGACGTCGGCCGTCAGGGCCGTGGACAGCGTCGAGGAAGTGAACTCCCGCCCCAGCACCGCCGCCATCCGCAACACGTCGAGCACCCCGCCCGCCAGCCGGGACAGCCGCCGCCGCACCGCCGCCCCCACCCCGGGCGGGATCGTGGCGAGCGGGCTGCCGCCCTGCCACAGCCGCGCGGTCTGCTCCACGAAGAACGGATTGCCGCCCGTCCGCTGGTGGATCTCCGCGATCAGGTCGTCCCCGGGAGAAACCCCCGTCGTACGCGCCACCAGCCGCCCCACGCCCTCGCGGTCGAGCCCCGTCAGCGCCAGCGTGGTGGCCTTGGCCTCCAGCGGCAGGCTGAGCGGCCCGTCCACCTCGGCGTCGCGGTAGGTGCCGATGACCAGCAGCCGCTCGAACCAGGCGTGCCGCACCACGAACTCCAGCAACCTCAGCGACGCCGCGTCCGCCCAGTGGAGGTCTTCGAGCACGACCACCACCGGCCGCTCCCGCGAGGCGTCCACCAGCAGGCCCGTCACCGCGTCGTAGAGCTGGAACGCCTCCCCGTCGGCCCCCGCCAGGCTCTGCGGCGTGGCGCCCGGCGCGAGCTGCCTGACCACCTGCACCCACGGCCAGTAGCCCGGCGCCCCCTCGCCCTCCCAGCAGGCCCCGCTGAGCAGCCGGGCGCCCCCGCGCACGGCCTCCTCGGCCGCGCCCGCCACCAGCGCGCTCTTGCCGATCCCGGCCTCGCCGGTCACGAGCACCAGCGCCCCATGGCTGATCAGCGCACGCTCCACCTCGCCGCGCAGGATCGCGGCAGGTCGTTCCCGTCCGATGAGCATGGCCATGCGGGAACCCTACGCGGCCGGGCCGACAATCTCCGGGATGAAAGTTTCAGCAGGAACCCGCAGGTCGGTGAGAGCGCGACGGCGGTGTGTTTGACGGCCGCCCGGGAGCGTGCGATCAAAGCTCGGACAGGAACGACGGCCTACCCGAGTTCGGCCGCCCCGGCCGAAGCCGCGCGTACGGCGGCTCGGCGCGACGACAAAAGCGGCAGCGCGAACGGACGGCCGGAACTGACAAGCCGGGCCTTGAGGAAGCGCGCCCTTTCTCAAGGCCCACGGATGTTAGCGCTACCAGAAACGGAGGACCGGCGTGAAGACACTCATCCGACGCCTGGCCATCCTGCCCGTCCTGCTCATCTGCGGGTTCCTGTTACCCCTTCGCCCGGCCCTGGCCGACACGAACGTGGCCAGGAACGCGACCCCGTCGGCCTCGTACACCTCCCCCTGGGAGACCACCGCCGCGATCAACGACGGCATCGACCCCCCGAGCTCCAACGACACCGTGAACCGCCGCTGGGGCACCTGGCCCAACACCGGCACCCAGTGGGCCGAGCTGACCTGGACCTCCAACCAGACGATCAAGTCGGCCGAGGTGTACTTCTTCGACGACGGCGGCGGCGTCCGCGTACCGGCGTCGTGGAAGCTGCAGCGCTGGACCGGCAGCGCGTACGCCGACATCCCCGGCACCTACCCGATCTCCGTCAACGCCTACAACAAGATCACCTTCTCGGCGGCCGTGAGCACCACGCGGCTGCGCGCCGTCCTGCAGAGCGGCCAGGCGTCGGTCGGGCTGCTGGAGGTCAAGGCGTGGGCCGCCGACCCGCCGGGCGGCGGCACGGGCTGGAACCCGCCGGCCAACCTCGTCACCCCGCTCAACGAGGTCTGGCAGCACCAGGAGAGCACGTACCCCAACCTGTACGGTTTCCGCAACTACGGCTGGGACCAGGTCATGGCCAACGGCGGCTCGATCAACTACTGCGTGCGCTGGGACTCCGGCGCCTCGGTGACCGCCGCCCAGCGCGACCAGATCCACGCCACGCTGGCCCGCCAGTTCAAGAAGTGGATGGACCTCATGGTCGGCCACAACGGCTGGCCGTACAGCAGCGTGCCGGTGAAGGTCGTGGGCTGGGCCGTACGCGACCGCGCCCAGCTCCAGTGGAGCGACAACTCCGTCGACATCTACGTCAACGACATCCGCGAGAACGCGCCCCAGTGCGCCGAGCCCTGCGGCCGCTTCTTCAACCAGAGCGGCAACTACCCCAACTGCCCGGGCGGCGCGTCGCACCACTACGACATGTCGCTCTGGCTGACCTCCGGCTTCGGCGGCGGCGCCGGCGGTGACTGGGGGCAGCGGATCGGCAGCGAGTACTACATGTCCAACCTCAACACCGACAACGTGCACATCCTGCTGCACGAGATGGGCCACTCGTTCGGGCTGGACGACTTCTACGACTGGACTCCCACGGGGGTGTGCTGCTTCCTGATGAAGGCGGGCAGCGCGTCGTCGATCACCGAGTTCGACGCGTGGATGTTCCGCGACTGGTGGCGTCACCTGAAGAGCCGCTACGGCCTCTGACCGGGCAGAATGCCGCCGGGCCCGGTCGATGGACGCCTGCCGGGGCCCGGCGGCTACGGGGTCACGTAGTGGTGTACGAGGGCGGGTTCGCCGGCCGCGTTGACCCAGTCGGCGCGGCTGCTGCCGACCCTGCGCCAGCCGGACCGCTCGTAGAACGCGATGGCCGCCTCGCCCTCGGAGGACACCTCCAGTTTCAGCGGCCCGCGCGCGGCGGCGCGAACCGCGTCGAGGAGCCGGGCCGCCAGACCGCGCCCGCGTGCCGACGGGGCGACGAACAGGCGGACGATCTCCCCGTCCCGGGTGAGACCCACGTGGCCGAGCACGCTTCCCGCCTCGACCGCGATCCAGGCCGACGTCAGGCCGGCCGGAGCCAGCCAGCCCCAAGGGTCGTCCGGCCAGTCCACGGGATAGCGGTCGGCGCGCTGGACCTCGGCGAGCGCCGCCACGCAGGCGGCCGCGTCCTCGGGGGTTCTGCGGCGGATGTTCACCCGGACCAGGGTAGGGCCACGACACGGGGCCGCCGCGTGCGGCTCAGGTCCCGTGGGCGCCGCTCAGCATCGTGCCGACGGTGGCGCGTCGAGTGGTGAGGCGCTGCGCCGGTGATGGGCGTGCTGTGGCCCGGCGCTGTGTGAAGGGCTCAACGTGGTGGACGTCGTGTGACGCGGACCGTGCCGGGCGGAGGCGGCCTGAGGGAGTTGGTCGGCCGGAAGCCGGAGGTCGGCGGGCGTTGTGCGGTAGGGGTGGGGCGGAGGGGGTGGGGTTGCGGCGCGGCGCCCTGGTGCTGGATGCCGGCCGGGCACCAGGGCGCCGCGCCGCGGGGCGTGGCCGCGGTCCTCAGGGACGGGCCGCGGTCAGGCCGTCAGCGTTGTTGCGTGCAGTTCGCGGACTCCGGCGAGGCGACGGGGACCTGCACCCCGATGCCTGCGGCGTCCAGGCCCGGCACGCAGACCTTGGCGTTGTTGAGCACGTCCACCGTGCCCTTGACGTCGTGCGGGACGTGCGCCGCCGCCGGTGCGGCGAGCGCGGACAGCGCGAACGCCCCGGCGAGGGCGACGGTGGTGATGCGGATCGGATGGCGCATCGGGACAGCCTTTCTGGTTGCGGAGGGGGCCAGTGTTCTCCCTGAGGTGTTTTGCCGCTGACCTCGACCACGGAACGTGACTGTCAGTTACTCTGCGCTGTCAAGTTCGCAAGGGCACCCTGACGTCACTGTTGCGATCCTGTGATGGCGATCGAGGGTCAGGTCAGGGCGTCGAGGGCGCGGTCGACGTCGTCCTCGGTGGTGTAGACGTGGAAGCTGGCGCGTACCTTGCCGGCCCGGACCGCCGCCCGGATCCCGGCCGCCGCCAGCCGCTCCCCGGGCGCGTCCACCGAGACGATGGCCGTGTCGGACGGCTCCAGACCGAGCCCCGTACGGAAGCGGTTGGCCAGGGCGACGTCGTGGTCGCGGATGCGCGCGACGCCGAGCTCGTTGAGCAGCTCGATGGCGGGGGCGGCGCCGACGTACGAGAACCACGCGGGCGACAGGTCGAACGCCCGGGCGTCGTCCGCCAGGCGCAGCGGCGGGCCGTAGTAGGAGCCGCCCTCGTCGGCGCCGCCGTACCAGTTGGCGGCCAGCGGCCGCATGCGCTCGCGCAGGCGCGGCGACAGGTACCCGAACGCGGCCCCGCGCGGCGCCATCAGCCACTTGTACGCCGCGCAGGCCAGCACGTCGAGACCTTCGACATCGACGGGCAGCCACCCGCACGCCTGGGAGCCGTCGGCGATGACCAGCACGTCATGCGCCCTGGCGGCGGCCACGATGTCGGCCGGCGGCGCCACGTACCCGGTGGCCGACTGGACCAGGCTGAACGCCACCGCCGCGGTGTCACGGGTGATGGCGTCGGCCAGCCGGTCGGCGGGCACCGTCTCGACGTCGGCGGCCACGGCCCACGGGAACAGGTTGCTGGTGAACTCGATCTCGGGCACGACGACCCTGGCCCCCGGCGGGAGCGCGGTGGCCACGACCGACATGATCTGCGAGACGGTCGACCCGACGCTCACGTCGGAGACCGGCGCGCCGACGAGACGGGCGAAGGCCACCCGGGAGCGTCCCACGGAGGCGTCCCACGGCTTCCAGTCGCCGCTGCCGTGCCGCCATTCGGTCAGCACCGCCTGGAGTTCTTCGAAGGCGCGGCGCGGAGGCAGGCCGTAGGAGGCGGTGTTGAGCCAGCCGGGGTCGGCGTCCCAGAGCTTGCGGGCCGAGGCGATGTCCATGGGATCAGCCTAGGAACCGGAGCGGAGGCGGAGGAGAGGAGGTGCCGGCCGGTGGTCTCAGCGGGCGGCGCGCTGCCAGAGGGCGGGCCAGCCGCCGTTGCCCAGCCAGGCGGCCGGGACCCGCAGCCCGTCGGCGGCCACCCGCTCCCGGAACGCGTCCACGCCGGCCCCCAGCTCCGCGGCTCCCGTCAGGGCGCGTTGCCAGGGGCCGTCCGGGTCCTCCAGGCTCGTACGGGGGAAGCCGGGGACGGCCGTCTCGCCCGGCTCGCTCACGGCGACGGACGCAAGTCCGGGCACCGGGGGCCAGGACGTGATCGCGACCACCAGGGAGCAGAGCACCGCCGTGTCCGCGTGCCGCGCGACCTGGTGCGCGAGCATCGGGTCCGAGGCGCGCGCCAGGCGGCCGAGCGCGGCGCGGATCCTGCGGGCCACCAGCTCCATCGAGCGGGCGGGCGCGATCGCCCCGTGGCGGGCGAGGCCGCGCAGTGAGCCCGGCAGCGGTTCGCCGGCCGCCAGCAGGCCGAGCTGGTCGTGGCGGGCGCGAAGGCCGGGGTCCAGCGCGGCGAGAGCGCGTTCCAGCGGGCGCACTCCGGTCGCCTGCCACAGCGCCACCAGGCCGGCCGCCGGCAGGCCGGCCCGGCACACGCTCTCCATCCGGTCGGCGGAAAGCCTGCGTAACGCCGTGAGCACCTCGGTCCCCGGGTGACCGGCGTCCGCGTGCGTCCGCGAGCCCGGGAGCGGGTGGCCTCGGACGTTGTCCGCCGTCAAGAGCCCTGGACGCTCCCGAGGGGTGCCGGCGGGGGGTTCCGTGCGGGGACGGGTCCGCGGGGCGGTGGCAGCCGGGGACGCCGGTCCGGCGGGGCCGGTGGCGGTGATCGTCCCCTCGTTCCGGGCGCTGGCGGCCCTGCCGCCGCGGGCGTCGTACAGGGACCGCAGCGTGTGCAGGGCCGCCAGCGTGTCCGGGGCCTCCATGGCAAGCTGTGCGAGCTCGGCCAGGGCGCCGCTGACCTCCTGGAGCGTCCGGTTCGCCGGCCGCCGGGGCGCCGGGCGGGGCTCCTCGGGCCGTTCGCGTGCGGGAGGTTCGGTGGCGGCGGGCGCCGGGAGGGCGGCCACCCAGCTCGCCACCCGCGTGCCCAGCTCGCGGTCCGGATCGGCGTTGAACCTGGCCCGGATCTCGGCGAGCCGCCAGCCACGGGCGCGGTGCTGGAGCTCGACGTTGGCCACGATCCTGCCGCTGTCGTCGCGCAGCGCCAGCAGCGCGCACCTGCCCTGCTCGGCGGCCTCGACGTACCAGGGCGAGGCGATGCAGTTGCCCATGTACGACGACCAGCGGGCGAGCATGCGCGCGTCGCGGGCGCACTCCAGGCGTACCCGCGTGCCGGGCAGGATCGTGCCGTCCAGCTCGGCCAGCGGCTCGGGCAGCCGGAACGCCGCGGTGAGGGCCTGAGCGATCTCCCGGTCGGCGACCAGGCCCGCGGTCAGCTCCCGCCAGGTGCGGCTCTTGCGGGCCGGCCGCCCGCCGAACGCCACGAGCTGCGCTGCTCCGGCCAGGGCCGAGGGGATCGAGTCGAGCGGGGGCACGAGCTGCTCCCCGTCGTCCGGGTCCGGATCCGGGTCGGCGTAGGGGTAGGTGGGACCGTACCGGATGTCGGCCCGGTCGTGGCCGTTGAGCTGGGCGAGCGCGTCGGCGAGCTCGGCGTACCAGAGGAGGTCCCCGACCCGCTCCTCCTCTTCCACCGGCACGCCGGGCCGCGCCGCCGATCGCGTGGCCAGGCTCCCCCGCCCGCCGCCGAGCGGTGTCTGGTCCCACCCGGCCGGGTCGCGGCGGGAGTCGTACCCGACGGCCGCCCGCCACTCCCGCAGGGCCGACGTCGACCAGCCGTGCAGTTGCTCGCCGGCCTCGTCGAGCCGCTCGGTGACCGCCAACATGACGATCCGCGCGTACTCGGCCGCCCTGGCCAGGCGCTGCATGACGTACGGCTCGGACGGGGCCTTCAGCCTCGCGGCCAGGTCCCTGACGTAGCAGCCGGGACGGGCGGGCAGTCCCGCGAGGCCGGGGACGCGGCGGGCGGCCCGGCCCGCCTCCCAGGACCCCATGAGACGGGCGGCGGCGGTGAGCTGGGCGGCGCACCGGGCGACGCCCTCCTCGACGCCGTGGTCGGCCACGGCCACGGCGGTACGCAGCAGCACCGTGGCGGCCATCGCGTCGGCCATGGTGCGGCCCATGAACACCGTCCACTGCCAGGAGCCCGGGCGCCAGCGGGCCGCCTCGACCAGCGACGGCTCGTGGCCCAGCTCCGTGCGGATCTGGTGGATCAGCAGCTCGTCGTCGTGGGCCCGGTAGCGGGTGGTCAGCTCCTCCAGCCTGCTGTGCTTGCCCTGGGTGGCCCGCAGCCGCTCCTTGCGCCTGGCCCGCTCCTGCTGCGCCGCCACCTGGTCCCACAGGTCGAGGAGGAGGTCGAGACGGCGGCGCGGGGGGAGCGGCCCGAGGACGCGCTGGAGGTGGCCGGCCATGGTGGAGGCGGCGGCCCGCGGGGTCGATGCCACGGCGGTGGCGCCCAGGTGGAGGAGGCGTTCGAGTTGCTCGGCGCCCAGCACGCCGCTGGCCGCCGAGGCGAGCTGGAGCGCCGCCCAGCGGCCCTCGGCGATGGCCCGGTTCGCGGCGGCGGCGACAGGCTTGGTCGCCTCCGCGCCGAACAGCGCCACCAGCACCCCCGCGCGCTCGCCCAGCCGGTGCAGGCCGTCCAGCCCCAGCACCTGTACGGCGGCCAGCACGGCGTCGCGTCGGTCGCCCCGCACCCCGTCCAGGCGGGCCGACACGAAACCGGGGCACAACTCGACCCCGGCCCCCGCCGCTGTCACCGTGTCCCCGCCCTCCGCCGCGCCAGGGCCGATCGTTTCGGGGCCGGTCGCGAGGAGCCGGGTGAGCGCGGCCAAGGCGGGTGCCGGGTCGGCGCCGGCCGGACCGACCGCGACGGGCGCGCCGGCCGCCGGGTCCCCCTCCGCGCCGCCCTCCGGGGACTCGCCCGTCACCAGATGTCCCCGTGCGTCCCAGACGTCCTGGTCGCGTCCCGTCACCACCCCGAAAGCCAGCCGCACCACAAGCACATGATTCGGGCAACCGGCCGCGCCCGGCAACCGGTATTACGGATCTACGGCGGCTCGCCGGGCCCCCAGCACCTCGTGCAGCTCCGCCGAGCAGCGCGCCAGGTCGGCCGCGTACGCGTTCTGCCCGAGCGTGCGCGGCCGGGGCACGGCCACGTCCACCACCGTCAGGACGCGCCCCGGATGCGGCGTCAGCACCACGACCCGGTCGGCGAGCAGCACCGCCTCCTCGATCGAGTGCGTCACGAGGACGACCGTGGCCGCGTGCTCCATGTGGATCTGCTGCAGCTCGATCGACAGCTCCTCGCGCGTCAGCGCGTCGAGGGCGGAGAACGGCTCGTCCATCAGCATCACGCGCGGCCGCTGGATCAGCGCCCGGCACAGCGCCACCCGCTGCTGCATCCCGCCCGACAGCTCGTGCGGCAGCCGCCGGTCGAACGCCTCCAGCCCCACCATCTCCAGCAGCCCGTACGCCCGCCGCCGGTGCTCCTCCCTCGGCCAGCCGAACACCTCGACCGGCAGCAGCACGTTGTCCAGCACGCTGCGCCACGGCAGCAGCGCCGGGCGCTGGAACATGATGGCGACGTCGCGGCGCGGCCTGACCACCGGCTCCCCGCCGACCCGCACCTCCCCGGACGTGGCCGTGAGCAGGCCCGCGACCAGCCGCAGCAGCGTGGACTTGCCGCAGCCGGAACGGCCCACGACGGCCACGAACTCCCCGTCGACCACGTCGAGATCGACCTCGCGCAGCGCCTCCACCGCCCCCCGGCGGCCACGGAACACCTGGGACACCTCGCGCAGCCGGATCACGTGGTGACCTCCCGCAAGCCCCGGGGAACTCGGATCGTCCTCGATCGTAGGCGACGTTCGCGCGGATTCTCAGAGGTTGGCACGCATTTATATTGACCCTCTTCGATGGTCAGTCATGATCGATGCCATGAGGCGACTGCCGCGCGTCATCACGATCACCGCCCTCGTCGCGACGTTCTCCCTGCCCGCCGGCTGCGGCTCGGGGGCGCAGGAGGCGTCGCCCGCCCGCCCGGCGGCCGACCGGGTCACCTACCTGACCGCGTTCGGCACCTTCGGCCGCGAGGCGTACGCGTACGTCGCCCTGGACAAGGGTTATTTCCGGGAGGCCGGGCTGGACGTCACCGTGCAGCCGGGCCAGGGCAGCGGCGAGAACCTGGCCGCGGTCGCCGGCGGCCGGGCCCACTTCGCGCCCGTCGACTTCACCGCCATGCTGATCAACGCCGCCGGGGGCAAGACGGCCGGCGTCGTCACGGTGGCGGCCATCCACCAGCGGACCCTCGCCGGCCTCATGGCGCTCGGCGACGGCGGCATCGGCCGGCCGAAGGACCTCGAGGGCAAGACCGTCGGGGACGCGCCGGGGTCGGTGATCACCATGATGTTCCCCACGTACGCCAAGCTCACCGGGGTGGATCCGGCGAAGGTCAAGTGGGTCAGCCTGGAGCCGGCGCAGTTGCCCGCGAACCTCGCCTCGGGGCAGGTGGACGCCATCGGCCAGTACGTGGTCGGCCAGCCCACCGTGCGCAACGCGGCCAAGGGCAAGGAGGTGAAGGTCCTGCCGTTCGGCGACGTCATCACCGACATGTACGGCCTGGGCCTGACCACCTCCACCACCCTGGCGAAGGACAAGCCCGACCTGGTCAAGCGGTTCACCGGCGCGCTGCTCAAGGGGCTGGCGTACGCGGTGGAGCACCCGCAGGAGGCGGCCCAGATCCTGGTCAAGCACCATCCGGCCCAGAACGCCGTACCGGCCGCCGCCGAGCTGTCGCTGATGGCCCCGTACGTGCGCCCGGCCGGCGCCGAGCAGGTCGGCGCGATGGACCGGGACCGCGTCACCCGAGCGATCGCGGTCCTGCGCGAGGCCGGGGCCTTCGAGGGCCAGGTGGCACCCGAGACGGTGGTGTCGTTCGACCTCGCCCCCAAGGGCTGACCCGGGGTGGAGGAGGACAGGAGCCGCCGGGAAGCGGTCACCGCGGCCGGCTGGTCCACCCTGGGCGTGGTCGTCGCGGCCGGCGCGTGGGCCCTGGTCGTCTCGGCGTTCGCGATCCCCGAGATCATCCTGCCCTCGCCCGCCGACGTGCTCGCCGCCTTCGGGCGGATCCCCGGCTACCTGCTGGAACAGGCCGCCATCACGCTCGCCGAGACGGCGCTCGGTTTCGCGCTGTCGGTGTGCTGCGGGCTTGTGATCGGCATCGCGATCGCGGCCTGGCGGGTGGCGGAGCTGATGTTCTACCCGCTGCTGGTGGCCTTCAACGCCGTCCCCAAGGTGGCGCTGGCGCCGTTGCTGGTGGTGTGGATGGGCTTCGGGCAGCAGCCCAAGGTGGTGATGGCGCTGCTGGTGTGCTTCTTCCCGATCGTGCTGTCGGTGGCCAGCGGGCTGTCCTCGACGCCGCCGGAGCTGGTGGAGCTGGCCAGGTCGCTGGACACGCCGCGGTGGCAGACGTTCATGAAGATCCGCTTCCCGGGGGCGTTGCCGCAGATCTTCGTCGGGCTGAAGGTGGCCATGCCGCTGGCCTCGATCGGCGCGGTGATCGGCGAGTTCAGCGCGGGCGACGCGGGGCTCGGCTTCGTGATCGTCCAGGCCGGGGGCAGCGCCGACACCGCGCTCGCGTTCGCCGCCATCGCGCTGCTCGGCGTCATGAGCATCGCGCTGTTCTACGCCCTGGTGCTGGCCGAGCGCCTGCTGCTGCCCTGGGTCAGGGACACCACCGCGCTCCGCTGAGCCACGTCACAGCCCTCTCTGGCCACCGCGAACGTCGTCGAGGGGCGCCGCACCCGGAGCCGGCGCAGAAGTTCGTCAACGCCCTGCTGGAGCCGGTCATCCAGCGGAAGCTGGCCGCCGAGGGCTACGACGGGCCCGCCGTCTCCGACGCCGCACTCGACGCCGCGCTGGCCGAGCGGGTGGTCGGGGCGGAGCAGGCGGCCGACATGACACCGCTGGACTGGAAGGACGTCAACGGCAAGCGCGCCGCGTGGACCGACCGGTGGACGAAGGAGGTCGAGCAGTGACGAGCACCACCGAGGCTCCCGCCGAGACCGCCGTGCGGCGCGGGCGGCTGCGCCTGGACGGCGTGCGCAAGTGCTGGGCGGCAAGGAGGTCGTCTCCGCCGTGGACCTGGAGACCGAGCCCGGCGAGTTCCTCACCCTGCTCGGCCCCTCCGGCTGCGGCAAGACGACCACCCTCAACATGGTCGCCGGCCACCTGTCCGCCGACGGCGGCGTGATCGAGGTGGACGGCCGCGACATCACCGCCGTCCCGCCGCACCGCCGTTCCATGGGCATGGTCTTCCAGTCCTACGCGCTGTTCCCGCAAGGTGACCTGCGCATGGCGGCCGTCGGACGCGTCACTGGCGACACGCTGAGCCGTCCCCGCCGGCGTACGGGACTGCTGCTGGCGCTGCCCGCCATCGCGATCTTCGCGGTGCTGTTCGTGGCGCCGTTGTTCACGCTGGTGGCCAACAGCTTCAGGACGCAGACCGGGGCGTTGACGCTCGGCAACTACGAGCGCTTCCTCGGCGACCCCTTCTACCGGGACGTCTGTGGAACACGCTCAAGGTCGCCGCCCTGACGACGGTCGGCTGCCTGATCGTCGGCTACCCCTTCGCGCTGTACATGCGGGCCCGCTCGCCGCGGGTGCGCAACTGGCTGTCGCTGCTCCTGCTGTCGCCGCTGCTGATCAGCATGGTCATCCGCGCGTACGGGTGGCTGGTGGTGCTCGGGCCCAACGGCCCGGTCGCCGCCGCGATCTCGTGGTTCGGGCTCACCCCGCCGCAGCTGCTGTACAACGACACGGCCGTGCTCATCGGCATGGTGCACGTGATGCTGGCGTACATGGTGCTGCCGCTCAGGGGCAGCCTGGACCGCATCGACCCGACGCTCGTGCCGGCCGCCAAGGGGCTCGGCGCGCCGGGGTGGACCTGCTTCTGGCGGATCACGCTGCCGCTGTCGGCGCCCGGCATGCTGGCCGGGGCCATGATCGTGTTCAGCCTGACCGCCTCCAGCTTCGTCACCCCGGCCATCCTCGGCGGCCCGAAGGTGAAGCTCATGCCGTATTTCGTCTACACGCAGGCCACGACCACCCTGGACTGGCCGTACGCGGCGGCGATCGGGTTCGTGCTGGTGGTCGTCACGACCGGGCTGCTGCTGGGGTACTCGCGGCTGCTGCGCCGGGGCAACGGGAAGGTGGTGTTCGGATGACGCGGCTGACCCGGGTGCTCGGCGGGGCGTTCGCGGCGCTCGTCGGGCTGTTCCTGGTCGCGCCCGTCGCGGTCACCGTGGCCTCCTCGCTGACCGCGACCTCGTACGTGACGTTCCCGCCGCGGGGCATCACGCTGCGCTGGTACGCCGAGGTGTTCCAGAAGCCGGAGTTCCTGTCGTCGTTCGCGCTGAGCGCGGGCGTGGCGGTGGCCGCGGCGGCGATCTCGGCGGTGGTGGGGCTGGCGGGCGGGCTGGCCATCCACCGTCACCGCTTCCCGGGCCGGGCCGCGCTGGAGGCGGTGCTGTCCAGCGCGTTCGCGGTGCCCACGATCGTGCTCGGCATCGGGCTGCTGCAGTGGTTCGCGCAGATGGGGCTGGCCTCCAGCCCGTTCACGCTGCTGCTGGCCCACCTGGTGCTGACGGTCCCGTACGCGGTGCGGCTCGTGCTGGCCGGGCTGGCGGGCCTGGACCGCGCGGCGGAGAAGGCCGCGGCCGGGCTGGGCGCGCCGCCGTTCCTGGTGTTCTGGCACGTCACGCTGCCGGCCGTGCGCGGGGCGCTGATCGGGGGCGCGTTCTTCGCCTTCATCACCTCCTTCGACGACCTGACGGTGGCGCTGTTCGTGGTCACCACCGACCTGCAGACGCTGCCCGTACGGATCTTCAACTACATGCAGTACGACTACGACCCCACGGTCACCGCCATCGGCACCCTGATGGTGCTGTTCGCCGTGGTCGCCGTGGTCGTCATCGAACGTTTCGTCGGCGTGGCCAAGCTGTTCGGCGCCGACCAGGAGCACGACAAGTGAAAGGAGCCGGCGTGCGAGTCGTCGTCATCGGTGCTGGGGTGGTCGGATCCGCGGTCGCGGCCGGGCTCACCCGGCGTGGCGCACAGGTCACGGTGCTGGAGGCGCGTACCCCGGGAGCCGGGACGACGTCCACCTCCGTCGCGTGGATCAACGCCAACAACAAGACCCCGAAGGAGTACTTCGACCTCAACCACGCCGCCGTCTGGGCGCACCACCAGCTCCCGGGCGACTGGTTCTTCCCCACCGGCAACCTCGAGTGTGCGGCCACCGACGAGCACAAGGAGCTGCTGGAGGCCCGGGTGAGCCGGCTGCTCGGCATGGGTTACCCGGTCGAGCGCGTCACCGCCCGGCGGGCCCTGGTCCTGGAGCCCGACCTGGTGCCCCCGCCCCCCGGCACCGAGTACGTGTTCTTCCCCGGGGAGGCGTACGTCCAGCCGCTGCGCCTGCTCGGCCGCCTGCTCGGCGAGGCCCGCGACGGCGGCGCCACGCTCGAATGCGGCGCCGAGGTCACCGCGATCGAGGCGTCGGCGTCGGGTGCGAAGGTGACGGTGGCCGACGGGCGCACGTTCGCCGGCGACGTGGTCGTCACCTGCACCGGCCGCTGGACCCAGCGGGTGGCGGCCATGGCCGGGCTGACGGTGCCGATGCTGGACCCGGCCGTGTCGGGCGCCGTCACCAACGGTTTCCTGGTCACCACGACCCCGGTGCCCGCCCGGCTGTCGCGGGTCCTCACCACCGCCGCGCTCAACCTGCGGCCGGACGGCGGCGGGCGGCTGCTGCTGCAGTCCCTGCCCCTGGACGGCCTGGCCGACCCGGCCGTCCCCGTGCCGCCGGAGGTGCTCACCGAGATCATGGCCCTGCTGCCCGGCGTCCTGCGTGCCACGGAGGGCGCCGGGGTGGAGCGGGCCGTCGTGGGCCGGCGGGCGATGCCCGGCGACGGGCTCACGGTGGCGGGGTTCGCGGACGGGGAGCGGCGCGTGTACACGGTGGCCACGCACAGCGGGATCACGCTGGCGCCGCTGCTGATGGAGGAGGTGGCGGGGGAGGTGTTCGGGGAGGAGTCGGAGCTGCTGGCCCCGTTCCGTCCGTCCCGCTTCACCGACGGCACCGCCGGCCCCACCCCCACCCCGGCCCGCCGCCCCGGCCAGCAGTGACAGTCCGCTCACCGCGGACCCGCCCGCACCGATGACGACACACCGGCCCGTCGCACTCCGCCCGCCCGAGCTGCCCGCCGTCAGGCTGATCGCCCGGCCCGGCCCTGCCGAGGCCGGCACGCTCGGCGCGCCGGCCGGTCGCGTGCGGGCGGGCGGGCGCTCAGGTGCGCTGCCAGGGGCCGGTGATGGCCAGGACGTGGCCGGGGGAGTAGATGTTGGCGAACAGGATCGAGCCGTCGCCGCTGAAAGTGGGGCCGGCGAACTCGCTCTCGCTGGCCTCGTGGCGGGCCAGCAGGTACGGGACGCCGTCCCGCGTCACCCCCACCAGGTGGTTGTAGCCCTCGCCGTCCTCGGCCAGGATCAGCCCGCCGTGCGGCGAGACCATGATGTTGTCGGGCCCGCCGTAGCCGCTGGCGGGGTCGGGGTTGACGCCGAAGATGGTCTTGAGGGTGGCGGTGCGGGCGCGCGGGTCGTAGAACCACACCTGGCCGTCGTGCTCGCGGGTGCTGCCGTCGGAGGTGCGGGCGAAGCTGGAGACGAAGTACGCCCCGCCCTCGCCCCAGTACGCGCCCTCCAGCTTGTGGGCGCGGGTCACCTGGTCGTCGGTGAGCTGGCGGCGGATCGAGGTGGTGCGGGCGTCGCGGTCGGGGACGTCCACCCAGCGCACCTGGTAGGTGGTGCCCGGCCGGGTGGCCTCCGACAGGTCGGCGACGTGCCGGCGGCCCTCGTAGCAGCTCATCGCCTGCAGCCGTCCCGCGGTGTCGCCTCCGGGGGACAGGGCCAGCGCGCGTAAGGCGCCCGTGCCGCCGCGGAAGCCCTGCGGAGGGAGCCAGCGGTAGTAGAGGCCGTGGGGGCTCACGGCGTCCTCGGTGAGGTAGACGGCGTAGGTGAGCGGGTCCACCGCGACGGCCTCGTGCGCGTAGCGGCCGAAGAACTTCAGCGGGACGGGGTCCAGGTTGGCCTCGTGGTCGAAGGCGTACACCTCGAAGACGTAGCCGTGGTCCTTCTGGAACGGTCCGGTCGCCAGGTATTCAGCCTCCTCGCAGGTCAGCCAGGAGTTCCAGGGGGTGCGCCCGCCCGCGCAGTTGTTGAGCGTGCCGGCGAGGCTGACGTACTCCCTGACGCGGTCGCCGCCGGCGGTGAGCTCGATGGTGGTGGTGCCGCCGCGCGCGCCGGGGTCGTAGGTGAGGCGGGGCAGGGTGGGCACGGCGTACGGCTCCTCGAGGATGATCTCGTGGTTGCACACCAGCGCCCCGCCCCCGCCGCGCCCGGCGAACCAGGCCATGCCGTCGGGGTCGCTCGGAGTGGGCTGGCCGCTGTCCAGCAGCGTCACGCCCGCCTCGGCGACGACCTTGTACGAGAACCCGGAGGGCAGGCTGAGCAGCCCGGCCGGATCGGGGACCAGCGGGCCGTACCCGTGAAGGGCGCGGGTGGCGGCCCGGGCGGTGCCGGTCTCCGCGATGGCCTCGATGCTCCCCGCGAGAGCGATTCCCAGACCCCCTGCGGTGCTGTGACGGAGGAACGAACGACGGGACACCGATGTTGACATGGGAGATCGCCTCCAGTAGCGAGAGGTGTTGCCAGTCGGCGGGTCAGCGCCGCCGCGCTCGCTCCATGTCTCGCACACAAACATCAGGTGAATCCAGAATGAACGCTGAATTAAGCGATTTTCTGGGGTGGCGGGTAGGGGTCCCCTACCGGCGTCCGGGGAGATAGGAGACGCGCCCGAACGGGTACGCGTACGTTCTCCCGCGAGAAAGGCCGGACACGCCCATGATCGGAAGGCTGATCGAGCTGGGCGGCTTCGGGATCGAGGCCGCCGTCGCGCTCACCCGCAACGGGCTGCTGGGACCGGTGCACCCCGCCGCCCTGGCCCGGGTGGTGGAGGCGTACCGGCATTTCCACGTGACCCCCGCCGCCGGGCTGGCCGTGGCGGCGGCCCGCTGGCCGGACCGGACCGCCGTGGTGGACGAGGACGGGACGCTGACGTTCGCCGAACTCGACGCCCGGGCGGCGGCGCTGGCGGCGGGCCTGCACCGCCGGCTCGGCGTGCGCCCCGGCCGGACGGTGGCGGTCATGTGGCCCAACGACCGCGGGTTCGCCGAGGCGGTCGCGGCCGTGTCCCGGCTGGGCGCCGACCTGCTGCTGCTCAACACCGGGCTGGCGGGGCCGCGGCTGCGTGACGTGCTGCGGCGCGAGGGCGTGCACGCGCTCATCGCCGCCCCCGCCCTTCCGGCGGTCGACTTCGACGGCCCCCGGGCGGGCGACCTGGACTCGTTGATACGGGAAGGCGGGTCCGGGGCCGCGCCGGTGCCGCGGCGGCCCGGACGGCTGGTGCTGCTGACGTCCGGGACGACCGGCGTGCCCAAGGGCGCGCCCCGGAGGCTGTCCATGGCCGCGACGGCCGAGCCGTTCGTCTCGATGCTGGCCACCGTGCCCGTGCGCGGCGGAGAGCCGATGCTCATCGCGCCGCCGCTGTTCCACGGGCTCGGGCTGCTCTGGTACGCCGTCGCGCTCGTGCTCGGGTGCCCGGTCGTGCTGATGCGCCGCTTCGACCCGGAGGCCGTCCTCGACGCGCTCGACCGGAACCGCGCCGGCGCGCTGGTGGCCGTGCCGGTGATGCTGAAACGCCTGCTGGCGCGCGAGCCCCGGTGGCTGCCGCACCTGCGGGTCGTGGTCTCCGGCGGGTCGGCGCTGCCGCCGGACCTGGCCACCGCCTTCATGGACGCCTACGGCGACGTGCTCCACGACCTCTACGGCTCCACGGAGGCCGGCTGGGCCGCCCTGGCCACGCCCGCCGACCTGCGCGCCGCCCCCGGCACCGTCGGCCGTCCGCCGCGCGGGACCACCGTGCGGATCGAGGGCCCCGGCGGCCACGAGCAGCCGGCCGGTCAGGTGGGGCGGGTGCTCGTGGGCGGCGGGCTGACGTTCCGGGCGGACGGCCTCATGAGCACCGGCGACCTCGGGCACCGCGACGGGCGCGGGCTGCTGTTCATCGACGGGCGCGACGACGAGATGATCGTCTCCGGGGGCGAGAACGTCTTCCCGCAGGAGGTGGAGAACCTGCTGTCCGGCCTGCCGGGCGTGGCCGACGTGGCGGTGCTGGGGGTGCCCGACGAGGAGTACGGACAGCGGCTGGCGGCGTACGTGGTGGCCGAGGACGGCGTCACGCTGTCGGCCGACGAGCTCCGGCGGGCGGTGAAGGAGGAACTGGCGGGCTTCAAGGTGCCGCGCGACGTCGCGTTCGTGCCGTCGGTGCCGCGCAACCAGACCGGCAAGGTGGACCGGGCCCGGCTCGCGGGCAGCTGAGCCGGGCCTGCCGTCCGCGAAGCGCAGCCTCCGCTACCGGGCCGCGATGAGCATCTCGATCGGCGGGTTCACGCGGGCGAAGCCCTCCTGGCTCCGGTACGGGTAGTAGGGGTAGGCCGCCGTGACGGTGCTGGCGGCGTCGAGCCGGGCGACCTGGCCGGCGGTGAGGTTCCAGCCGACGGCGCCCAGGTTGTCGCGCAGCTGCTCCTCGTTGCGCGCCCCGACGATGACCGAGGCGACGGTCGGCCGCTGGAGCAGCCAGTTGAGCGCGATCTGCGGGACCGTCCTGCCGGTCTCGGCGGCGATCTCGTCGAGGGCGTCCACCACCGTGTAGAGGCGCTCGTCGGCCACGGGCGGGCCGAAGGCGGCGGTGCGGTGCAGCCGGCTGCCCTCGGGGAGCGGCACGCCGCGCCGGATCCGGCCGGTGAGGCGGCCCCAGCCGAGCGGGCTCCACACGAGCGCGCCGACGCCCTGGTCGCGGCCGAGGGGCATCAGCTCCCACTCGTAGTCGCGGCCGACCAGCGAGTAGTAGACCTGGTGGGCCACGTAGCGCGGGTAGCCGTACCGCCCGGCCGTCGCGAGCGACTTCATGAGCTGCCAGCC
This sequence comes from Nonomuraea sp. NPDC049709, assembly GCF_040674815.1. Lineage (NCBI taxonomy): Bacteria > Bacillati > Actinomycetota > Actinomycetes > Streptosporangiales > Streptosporangiaceae > Nonomuraea > Nonomuraea sp. NPDC049709. The sequence goes on along the minus strand of NZ_JBFANM010000071.1, from coordinate 1,931 downwards.
GGAGAAGTTGGACACCCCGACGTAGCGGAGCTTGCCCGCGCCGACCAGGTCGCCGAGGGTGGACAGCACCTCCTCGATCGGCGTGGCCGCGTCGAAGGCGTGCAACTGGAACAGGTCGATGTAGTCGGTGCCGAGCCGGCGCAGCGCGTCGTCCACCGCCTTGATCAGCCGCGGCCGGGAGGTGCCGGCCCCGTTCGGGCCGTCGGCCACAGGCAGCCCGGCCTTGGTCGAGATGAGCACCCTGTCGCGCCGCCCCTTGACCGCCTGGCCGAGCACCTCTTCCGAGGCGCCGTCGGAGTAGACGTCCGCGGTGTCGAACATCGTCACCCCCGCGTCGAGCGCCACGTCCACCAGCCGCCTGGCCTCCGCCACGTCGGTGTTGCCCCAGGCGCCGAACAGCTCGCCCTTCCCGCCGAAGGTGCCCGCGCCGAAGCTCAGCGCGGGGACCTGGAGGCCGGACGCGCCCAACTGCCGATATTCCATGATCTCATCCATCCTATTAACGGGTCAGATTTCCCGTTAGTAAGATAACACGCTAACGGCACATCTATTCCATTAAGGTGCGGCGGGTGATGAGACAGACCTGCGGGAAGCCCCGCCTGGGGTCCTCGCCCGGGGCGACGACCAGCCGGGCGACCTCGTCGAGCCCCAGGTCGAGCAGCAGCCCGGCCACGCGGCGGGTCGAATGCCGGTAGGCGCGGTAGGTCATGTGGTCGTACGCCTCGGCCGGTCCGTCCTGGCCGTCGCAGGCCGGAAAGCCGAGCAGCAGATGCCCGCCGGGCGCGAGCACGCGGCGGAACTCCGCGAAAGTCTCGGGAAGCAGCTCGGGCGGGGTGTGGATGATCGAGTGGTTGGCCAGTACCCCGGCCAGCGCGGCGTCGCCACATCGAGCGACTCCATCCGGCCCACCTCGAAGCGCAGGTCCGGATGGGCGGCGCGGGCCAGCGCGACCATCTCCGGCGACAGGTCCACCCCGAAGGCGCTCACGCCGAGGGAGTGCAGGTGGGCGGTGACATGGCCGGGGCCGCACCCCACGTCCGCCACCGGCCCGCCGCCCGCGACCAGCGCCGCGAAGGCTGAGGTCATCGCGTGGTGCAGCGGGTTGCCGTGGTAGCGGCCGGGGATCGACTCGGCGTAGCGGGCGGCGACGGCGTCATAGGCCGCGGTGAGCGAAGCTTCGATCATGGAAGGGCATGTTAGGGCGGCGGCGCCGTACGCCGGCCCGAGTCTCCGGGGCCGGCGCTCGCGAGGTGCGGCGGCCGGCGGTGGTGGCACCGGAGCCGCTCCCTTGACAGATGCCGACTTTCCGATCAAATTAGGCAAGGCTTGCCTAACTAAAGCAAGCGGGAGGACGTGCCGCAATGGACGGGATCGACGGCAGCATCGCCCTGGTGACCGGTGCCGCTCGGGGGATCGGGGTGCCGTGCGCCGCTCGGCCGGATCGAGACGTACGACGTGGCCTGCGGCAACAAGGACATGACCCAGCCGCGACCGATCGCCCGGATCGTCGCGGCCCGACTCCAGGAGCTGAACCCATGAATCCCTTCGACGACCCCGACGGCGAGTTCCTCGTCCTGGCCAACGACGAGGACCAGCACTCCATCTGGCCCACCTTCGCCGCCGTGCCCGAGGGCTGGTCGGTGCGCTTCGGGCCCGACACCCGGCCCGCCTGCCTGGCCTACGTCGCCGCCGCCTGGACGGACCTGCGCCCGCGCAGCGTGCGGCGGTGACGCCTCGGTCCGAAGCACGCGCGGCGCCCCGCCGGTCGCCGGGGTCGTCGTCGACGACCTGGTCAAGGCCCTGGCCGCGGGCTGATCCGGCCTCTCTTTGATCGTGCGGTGGGGGCGCCCCCCCGCCCCCCCCCCCCCCCCCCCCCCCCCCACCCGGACAACCACCCCCAACGACAGGAACACAAAAAAACACAAGCAGAC